>JBHHUB010000023.1:0-30781 GCA_046753625.1 Phycisphaerae bacterium
CAAGAGGCCCTCGCTCGGGCCCACGCGCCGATCGGATTGCCGATCGGCGCGGTCACCACCGATGAAATCGCCGTGGCCATAGCAGCCGAGCTCATTCAGGTCCGGCGCAAGGGCCATCGTCAATGCGTCGAAGGTCCCTTCCCGGTCACCAACGCAACATGATGAACGCCCCCCCTACACCAGCTCGTGTATACGGCGTCCTCCCGGCGGCCGGCCTGAGTCGGCGCATGGGCCGGCCCAAGCAATCGCTGCGCTATGGTGACTCTACCATGGCCGGACAGGTCGCCCGCACGATGCTCGCTACCACCAACGCGGTGGTCGTTGTAACGAGAAGCGAACTCATCACCGCCATGGACCTCCCCCAAGACGAGCGATTGCACATCGCCTACAACGACGACCCCCAAACCCAGATGATGGACTCGATTCGAATAGGGATCGACCGCTTGCACGATGAATTAAGCCGCGTAACCGGCTCGGCCACCGACGTCGGAATCCTCGTGATACCGGCGGACATGCCAACGGTTCCGGTAAACGTCTGCCACAGGTGCATCGGAATCTTCCAAAACGATCCAACCAGGATCGTCATTGCGGTCCACAACGGTCGGCGCGGCCACCCGATCATCTTCCCGTACGGCCTGCGCCAAACGCTTGACGAGATAGAGGGCGGGCTTAACACACTTCCCAAGTGTCGGGCCGATCTAGTACAAGACGTGGAAATCAACGACCCCGCGATCCTTCGCGACATCAACACGCAAGAGGATTACAGCCGCCTAGGTTCGTAATCCAACACGAACCCCTTCTCTTCAGTCTTGGCGTCTTGGTGCCTTGATGGTTGACTTTGACTTGATCCTGCAAACCCGCGCTAGAAATCGCGATTGCTAAGGCCGACGTTGAATTCCGGATCGAGCAAGAGATACTTGCCCAAAGGCGTGGTAGCCTCATCGTCCATGTAGGCGTAAATGCCGGTAGGCACGAGCCACTCCGTATCGATGTAAATTCGAAGCAGGCGATCGGGATAGACGCCGCCCTCCCCCGTGTACGGAAGCACCCGCTCCAGCAGGTACGCATCCCGACCATGATGATCCACCACGCCTAGGTATTCCAACCGGTATTGGGAATGGTCGCGTGCCATCTCGCAAAACTTGATGATCAAATCAAGCGAGTTCTTGTAGCCGAAGTTGGAAATCGGTTTGCGCGATCGCGCCAAAGCCGCCTTGCCGTTGATCGGCCGTTTGACCCCACCGGGAACCAGCAGCCCGAGCACGCCGCTGGGCACTGCGAGCATCATTTCATGGCCGTCATCGACCCATCTTCCTTGAACATAGCTGACGTGCTTCGCCCGACCCGGATTCTCCGTCCAGACCAAGTCGACGCTAAACGGCTCCTCGCGAAAGAGGACGTTCATCTCTTGTTCTGGCCCCAGCTTGCCGTTGATCCGTTCTTCTTTGATAAACCGACAGCGGTAATCCGTTATCGTTTCATCGTAATGAAGCCTGCACGCACGGAGGAAGGCCAGCGGATCCTCTGCCAGCAACCGCTCTCGCGACGCATGCGTGCCAAGCATCGCCAGAGGCGCGGCCAGTGAGCCGGCCGCAAGGTCCGGTGTGGACGTGGGGCGAGACGTCGCCGTCCGACAGCACAGTCCAAACATGCCGGCCACCAGCCCCAAGATCAACGCTTTGTGATTGTAAATCATTCTGGCCCTTATCGCCTATCCCATCCGGCAGCGCCGGCCACACGGCCACCACCCGCACGGATGTCGTATCCGCCCCGATGCACCCGCCCAAAAACGTTGAACAGGCCAAGAATCGCCCGGTTGCACGCTCTATAGTTCTATCGGGTAAACCCGGGCACGGTCCCCAGGTCCATGCACCGATGTCCTGCTCAGGCTGGAAACCCCTTGCTTGCCCTCTTCCGAGGCCCCCCAACGCCGCACCGACGCCAACACCCCACTTTAGCGTACCGACAACTGTCTGGCCATAGCCAAGCCGAAAAACGCACCGCTTGGGGGTCGTGGGAGTGCGGACAGCCTGTTAGAATGCTTGGTTCTCGGGTGTGGCGCCGGCTTCCAACCGACGAAAACGCACGGCGTCACACCTCCAAGTGGGCTGGCGCACGCAGAATCACCGGCAAGATGTCGGTACTACCCTTTCTCAACCGTCTGCTAACGGTGATCAGGCCGGGGTATGCTTACGCGAAATGTAGAGCCAATATCGGGCTGAGAAGTGACACGGATCGACCCACCGAGCACCTGCACCAGACCATGAGCGATGGCGAGCCCCAACCCAACGGCCTTGCCGGGCACGGCGCCAGGATCCCTCTTGGTTGTCCAAAATGGTTCAAACATGCGTGATTGGGAAACCTCGTCGAGTCCACGGCCGCTGTCTGTGATTTCCGTCACAATCTGGTCTGCCCCCAAGTGGACGCGGATTTGGAGTGTCCCGCCATCGGGCATGGCTTCGATGGCGTTCTTCGCGATGTTGCGAAGCACGGTCATCGTCTGGGACCGGGGAACCGGCATCACCGGAAGCTCAGGCACCTGCGATTGAAGCTCGATGCCGAGGGGCCCGACCTCCATTTCGAGTTCATCAACCAGGGATACGACGATTTCGGTGAAATCGCTCAGGTCGTCGGCGTGCTGCTGCCCGCCTGAGAAGGCCAGCAATCCATTGACCAGCGCGGACGATCGCATCAGGGCTTCCGCGGATTGAGTGAGCACGCGGCGCATAACCGAGCGATCGTCTGTCGAGACCGCGAAATCCGCACTGGTGATGATGCCGCCGAACACGTTGTTGAAGTGGTGTGCCACGAGCCCCGCAAGCGTTCCCAGCGCGGCCATTTTCCGATTCTCGGCGAGCTCGTGCTGCATGGCGATACGATGCGTGATGTCGCGAAGACTGGCCGAAACCCCGATCCGCGCCCCGGAGTCCGAAATCACCGGGGCAAATGTGGCGATCAACTCGCGGCAACCACCATGTTCGTCTCGATGCTGAAACTCGAAGGGAATCACCTCGCCCGTCCCTAGGGCTCTTGCCAACAAGGCCATGGCCTCATCACGGGGCGCACGCGGGAATATGGATTCGATCGGTGTACCGCGCATCGAATCGGCGCTCGCCCCGAACATCCGCGCTGCGCCGTCGTTCCAAATGCAAATGTTGAAATCAGCGTCGGTCGCAACCACCGCCACACCGAGATTCTCGCAAAGCTGACGATAGTAGGCGTCTCGTTCAGATTGAGTCATGCTCCACCCGCAAGTCCAACCCCGCCGATTACTCGGAAGCAGCGGTTCGCAGCACCTTGGGCACGATGCACAGCATCGTTTCCCGCGGATTGCCGTCCGAATCGCCCAAGAAAAAACGACCGCCTACAAGATACTCATTCTCCGCCTCATCGCTGGGACCGACGACGACGAATTCCCCCGGCGCCAGAGCCAGCGAGACACGAGTCGTGCCAAACACGTGGCGTTCAACCGTCGGTACCGCGGTGATCCCTTCGCGCGTCTTGTCCCATCGAAAATCCCCCGCATCGTGGCGGATCTCGAAGCTCAACGCCAAGTCCACGCGCCCTCCCAGCTCGCGAAGAATAATGTTCTCCAGATTGAGGGTCTTTTCGCCCCGATCAAACGTCTTGCCCACCAGCCGGTTGTCGAAATCATAGAAGAAAAAGGACTCCGGTTCCTCGATCGTGCCCAGCACCACCGACATCAGCGCGCCCGCGTCCGCCGTCAGACGGCTGCGGCTCACCGCCGCACCGGCCGCGTTGAAGATCGCCTCGATAGCGGGCCACGCATCCGGTGTCCCCGCGCCGACACGAATGCCGTTCCTGGCCAACCGAGACGCCACCTGCGCATCCAAACGCAATGAGTCCACGTGATTCCACACCTTCCGGGAATGACGCACCGCGTCTTCGGGCAACTCGACGCGAAGGACATCAAAAACGAGTTGAACCGTATCGCTACCGGCGGCGCCCCCTCGACGTCGGTCGTTACCCACGCGGCCCGACATCCTACCGGGCTCACCGTGTGACCGCGTTTCGTGGGCTCGGCTTGAGACAGGAAAGGGCGACGACCACCACCCAACGGATGCCCCAGAGCCTGACCGGCACGCCGAAACCAGGATCATCCCCGCAACCGCGAATCCCACTCGGCAACCAGTCATCAACAAGTACCTCATAGCGGATCCCGCTCTGGCAGCCCGAGACGGCGGGCGTTTCCCGCACGCCAATGATAGGCACCCCTTATAGGAAACGCTCGCCAACCGGTCAAGAAAAAGCCGATCGCCCGAACCACTTGGGGCCAACGGCCGCAGGGCTTACGCCCACCACAACGCGCCGCCCCACCGTGCCGGCTTAGTTCGTCAATCTTGAATCCGCAATCTGAAATCTGCGATTCCTCCCCTCTGCCTTCCCCTTGTCGCGTCGCGACGGTTTGCCTACACTCGCTCCGTGGCTCAGCATCATGAAGACCTGAACTACGAGCGCGTCGTCGCCTCGCTCGCCCCCGCCAAGGCGCTGGCGATTGGCATCTACGGGGAATCCGTCGCTTCCTACCGCTATCGCGTGCTTTCCGAAAAGCTGCCCGAAGGACCGCTTCAGGCCGTTTTCCTGGACATGGCCAACGAGGAAAAAGGCCACCACAGCCTGCTTGAAGCCTTGCTCAAGAAGCATTATCCCGGCCGTGATTTTGTCCTTGGCCCCGAGGACAAGGAATTGGTCATCGTGGGGCCACGCATGCTCGAAGTGGCGGGCACCAAGTCACTCGCGCCGGCGCTAAAAATGATCTACGAATCTGAAATGCTCACGGGAAGATTCTACGCTGCGTTCCACAAAGCGACCCCAAACGAGGAGTTCAAACCGATCCTCAAGGAAATGGGCGATGAGTGCTTCGATCATGCCGCCAAACTCCTCAAGCTCGATACCTTGCCCGACCGCCGGCGTTAGCGGGTGTTGCCGCGTCAGGTGAATCTTGCGCCGACGGCTTGCCCGCAAGCCCCGGGCCCGACGCGCGCGGTGCACGGTTCCGCGGTACGCCGCCGTACATCACGCACCACGAGCCATCCACTCACCACGCCGCCCATGGCTGGACCTTGCTGTCTACGTGCCTTGGTTCGTCCTTTCGGCCGCGCCAACCTGCGAATCACTCGCCCCGTCTGGGACGATTGGCCGCCGGTCGCGCCGCGATGGGCATGCGCCTGCCCGTACCGAACGCGCGCGTCGTCACCTTCAACCCGATCGGCGCCTGGCGGCGTTTGTATTCAGATTGGGCCAAGCGTCCCAGAATCTGCGCCACGACATGCGCATCAAATCCATCGGCCACAATGGACTTTAGCGAGCCGTCGCGTTCCACGCACCGCTCCAAGACCGCATCCAAGACCGCGTAATCGGGAAGCGTGTCCTGGTCCTTCTGGTTCGGTCGCAACTCCGCCGACGGCGGCTTGGTGATCGTTCGCCTCGGGATGCACGGACGGTTCCAGGTCTTGTTGAGCCAATCGGCGAGGGCGTACACCGTGGTTTTGGGCACGTCGCTGAGCACGGCCAACCCACCGCACATGTCGCCGTACAGCGTGCAATAGCCCACCGCAAGCTCGCTCTTGTTACCCGTGGTGAGCAAGAGCCAGCCGAACTTGTTCGAGAGGGCCATGAGAATGGTCCCGCGCACACGGGCTTGAATGTTTTCCTCCGCAACACCGGGCGGAGCATCGCCCAACTCCGTCTTGAGTGTCTCCTCCATGGCGCTATGCGCCGCCTCGATGGATATCGTTCGAAAATCAATGTTCAAATGTTCCGCCAGGGCCGAAGCATCTTCGCGGCTGTGGTCGCTGCTGAAACGCGACGGCATCGCCACACCGTGCACCCGATCGGCGCCCAGCGCTTCGACGGCCAGCGCGGCCGTCACGGCGGAATCGATCCCGCCGGATAGCCCGAGGACAACCTCTCGAAACCCGCACTTGCGCAGGTAATCGCGAATCCCCAGCACCAGCCCGGCACGGATGCTTTCCACCCGATCCGGATACGGCGCCACTGTCGCGTTCTTCGGGTTGTCCGGGTCCACCATGCCCAGCGCCTCTTCAAACGCCGGCAGACGCGCGACGATCCGACCGCTGCGATCCAGTACGAAGCTCGCGCCGTCGAAAATCAGATCGTCGTTGCCGCCCACTTGATTGACGGACACCAGACACACGGACCGGGCCTGACCTCGAAAAATCGTCTCCCGATCGGCCTGCTTCCCCGCGACAAACGGCGACGCCCCGATATTGACAAGCACCTCCGCCCCCGCATGAACCGTCTCTTGCACGGGATCGACGTCATATCGATTGTGCCCGTAGAATCCGGCGTAATCCCAGACGTCTTCACAAATCGTCAGACCGACGCGGACCGGCCCCGCGGCGGTCGGGATGGAAATAACGCCGGTGGACCGTCCCGGTGTGAAGTAGCGGGCCTCGTCAAAAACATCGTACGTCGGGAGCAGCCGCTTGGCATAAATATCGGTGACCCGCCCATCGCGGCACACCGCCGCGGCGTTTTGGATGGCCCCACCGGTTGAGTCCGGGCAGGGGTTCACGAATCCGACGATCGCCGTAATGCCGTCGCACGCGTCCGCAATGCGATGTACCGCTTCGACGTTGGCCCCCACCAGCTCACTTCGAAGCACCAGATCCCGCGGCGGATACCCCATCACCGAAAGCTCAGGGAACACCACTAGGTCCGCCCGCCTCGCCTTGGCCGCGTACAGACGCTCCAGGATCATCAAGGTATTGCCCTCTACATCCCCCACGATGGGATTGATCTGAGCCAAAGCGATGTTCATGATCGGTTCAACAAGCCCTCTACAAAGTTCCCTGCCTCCGGCCAAGTCTAACGTACCCGATCCCTCCCGCACAGATCGCACCTTTCAGAGCACAGGGCGCAAACCTGTGACCACCGTCGGCCTGACTTGCAACGGGCCACGATTCGCGGCGGAATTGTCCGCGGGCTGGCGCCCGCCGCTCTGATGGGTGGCCCACCTCCTGTTGGAGGTGGGGGAGCCGATGATCGTGACCGATTGACGCCTGCTTTCACAGCCGATCCAAGCCTCCATGTTCCGGCGTCCCTGCCGGATGGCCTTCACGTCCCGTTGACCGCGAGATCAAAGTCTCCCCCATGTCCAAATAGGACATGGGCCACCCGGCCTGTGACCTCCTTCGGCCTGGTTCGCGACCGGCCACGATTCGCGGCGGCACTGTCCGCGGGCTGGCGCCCGCGGCTCTGATCCGGGGCGCCCATGGCGCAATAGGCGCCACGAGGCCCCATTGCCACGGCCATCTTTAATCGCCTGACGAACGCCGCTACAATCGTGCCTCATGCAAGACACGATCCGGCTCCACATCGAGGGAATGAACTGCGGCGGATGCGTTGCCTCCGTGGAAAAGGCATTGCAAAACGTTGATGGCGCCTGCGACGTATCCGTGAACCTTACCGCGGAAACCGCCACAATCCGTATCAGCAAGGGTTCCACCAACCCGGCCGCCCTGATCGAAGCCGTTCGAAAAGCCGGGTATGATGCCTCCTCCGAACGCCCCACAGACCAACCCACTTTCGCCATAGCCCACGGATACGAAGAAAAGCTCCGCCGGCAAAAGCAGGCGTTGGTCCAGGCGTTGAGCACCGCCGTCCCCATCATCGGCGTTCACTGGCTGTCCGAAATGCTCGCCTCCGGCGAAGTCGGCGGGCACGTCTGGCCCGTGGCCGTCCAGGCGATCCTCTGCACGGTGCTGCTCTTTTCCACTGCCGGCGCACCGATTTTGGTCGGCGGCTTGCGCGCCTTGATCCACAAAACATCCAATATGGACTTGCTGATATCCATCGGCGTGACGGTCGCCTATCTGGCCGGAGTCATCAGCCTGCTCGCGGCCGCCCATCAACCGCCCCATTTTCACGCCGTGGCCATGATCCTGACCCTGGTCAACCTCGGCAAATACCTCGAAAGCCGCGCCAGACGCGATGCCGGCGCCTCATTGATACACCTCGCCCAGCGCGTGCCCGCCACGGCGACGCTCGTCACCCCCGACGGTACGGAGCAGCGCCCGCTCGATCGCATCCAAGTGGGCGACCAACTTCGGGTTGCCCAAGATATGACCATCCCAGTCGACGGCCTCATCGTCGACGGTCGCGCGGCCGTGGACGAAAGCACCTTAACCGGAGAGTCCATACCGCGAGCGGTTGACTCCGGTGACGAAGTCTTTTCGGGAACCACCATCTGCGACGGCATCCTAACGATCAAGGCCACCCGCGTCGGCAGCGAGGCCGCTCTCGGTCGCATCATACACGCCGTCCAGCAGGCTCAAAGTGGCAAGACGCGCATGCAGCGGTTGGCCGACCGGGTCGCCGGCGTTTTCGTGCCCATTGTGCTGGCGATAGCATTGATCACGTTTGCCGTCTCGCTTGCCGCGGGTTTGAGCTGGGCGGAAATCGTGCAGCGCGTGGTCGCCGTGCTGGTCATCGCCTGCCCCTGCGCGATGGGCCTGGCCACGCCCACGGCCATCATGGTTGCCACCGGCACGGCCGCCCAATTCGGCATCTTGATCCGCGATGCGGCCGCATGGGAATCCGCCGGCCAGATCACCACCCTTTTCACCGACAAGACGGGCACGCTGACCACCGGTCGGCCCCGTGTGAAAGAAATCCACGACGAACCCATCGACACCAAGACCACGGACGCCAATGACGTGTTGCAGGTGGCCGCGTCGGCCGACTTGCACTCGCAACACCCCGTCGCCAAGGCGATCGTCGCTGAAGCCCACAGCCGCAACCTGAAGCTCGACACACCGACTTCATTTCACAGCGAAGCCGGGTCCGGCGTCCGCGCGGTGGTCGCGGGCCGCAACGTGCTGCTCGGCTCGGTACGGTTTCTGGAGTCGGCCGGCGTTGACATCGGACGCCTGCGACAACGGCTGGATCAACTGGCCCGGGATGGTCAATCCGTGGTGTTGCTGGCGATGAACGGGGACGTCGCGGGGTTGATCAGCGTTTCCGACGAATACCGCGACGAGGCGGCCTCCGTGATCGCCGAGTTGAAGGAGCTTCACATCTCGGTCGTGATGATCACGGGAGATCGCGCGGAGACGGCGGCCGTGGCCGCGGCGCACCTCGGCATCGAATCCGTGGAATCGGAGCTCTCACCGGACGAAAAACTACAAAGCGTTATGTCGCGGCAAGCCCAAGGAGCGTGCGTGGGCTTCGTCGGCGACGGCGTCAACGACGCGCCGGCTCTGGCCGCCGCCGACGTGGGCTTCACGTTTTCGCATGTGACCGACTTGGCCGCCGGCGCGGCCGACGTGACCATTCTTCATGCCAACCTTACGAGAATACCCCTCGCGATTCGACTGGCCGGACAAACCGTGCGCGTCATCAAGCAAAACCTCGTTTGGGCCTTTGCCTACAACGCGCTGGCCCTGCCCCTGGCGGCGATCGGCCACGTTTCGCCCGGCATCGCCGCCGGCGCCATGGCGTTCTCATCCATCTCGGTCGTGCTGAATTCGCTGCGACTCCGCAGAACGCGGTGATAGGGAATTTGAGCCACAGATAACAGAGCACCGTGGCGTAAGCCCGGTGACTTCCTACCGCGAATGGCCCTCGGATCGCCGATCTCCCCATCGGCAACAATGGCTTGAAATCGAAACTGCCAACTGGGATATCCGCGGCCCCGGGGTCCGCAGGCTGGCGCCGGCGGCTCTGATCCGAGCACCCGGCGCCTGACGGCCGGCATCATCGGCTCCCCCACGTCCGAAGGACATGGGGCACCCATGCCGCTACTGGACTTTGGCATTCCCCGGCTCGCCGGCAACAAAACAAAATTCTCGGTGACCCCTGTGGCCTCTGTGGCTAAATCCCGTCTTTTTCGGTTAGGCTACCGCTGGAATAAGACATTGTGAGGATCACCAATGAGCGCACGCAAATGGATATCGCCGGGGTGCATGCTTCTGGGTTGGATGGTCTTTGGCGCTCCCGCAAAGGTCATGCCCGATTCGGGCGGCGTTCCCACACGCCACGCCGACAGCGCCCCGGCACGGCCTGAAGGCACCACATGGTACTACATCAACATCGATCGTTTTTGCAACGGGAACCCCATGAACGATCCGCCGGGCACGGCCGGATGGGGCGACGTCGGCGCCGCGCAAAACGCCGGTGTGCACTTTGGCGGCGATCTTGCCGGCTTGCAATCCAAATTGGCCCATCTGGTCGATCTCGGAATCGGCGGACTGATTGTCGGTGGCATGCTCACTGAAGACCTGCAGCATGTCCGCAAGTCCGTCGGCCCTTCCGATGGGGCGACCGACCCGGCAAGCGCACTGACGGCTGCCGATCGACAGCTTCATGATTTCGTTCGCGCTGCCCACAAGAAAAACATGTACGTTGTTGTTAGGGTGGAACAAGGTGCCAACGCGCTGGATCTCCTAGACGGGGCATCCAAGTGGCTCGCCCCCAACGGGGACGAGAGTCCTCCAGACGGTATCGATGGATGGCTCGTACCCATTTCGCCACGGACGGCCGCGCCGCGGCTCGAAAAAACCGCCCGGCACATCAAGGCCATCAATCCCCACGCGATGCTTCTGGGTAATGCGCTGGGTTCCCAAGACTCGCCGCACGCAGGCATGCTCGATGGCATTGTGGACACACGGCTGGCCGATGCGATGGCTTGGTTCGTGCGCGACGGGGCCGGCGAATCGATTGCGGCTATGGCCAGCGCCCTGCAGCCATCGGACCGGGAAGGCCCGACGCGACGCATCTATTTTTCAGGCCCGATCGACCCGATGCGCCCGAGCCAATCCAACGCACCGTCTATGGAAGAATCGGATGCACAGGCAAGGGATCGTTTGCGACTCGCCTATGGCGTCTTGATGCTCGGCGCGGAGCATCCGGGGATTCATGGCGGCGATGAGTTCGGTGCGGCGTTGAACCGGGATTCGAACGCAACGGTGCCGCTGCCTTGGCCCAAGCCGATCAGCCACGGTAAAGCGGGCGCCTACTTTCCAGGCGAACTCCACGAGCTGGTCAAGCTGCTTGCCGACCTGCGCCGGGCGCACCGCCCCTTGCGGACCGGATCGTTTGAGCTGTTGCGCCTCGATCAAGATCGCAAACTCCTCATTTTCTCGCGCCGGGCGGGAAGCGAAGAGGCCGTTGCGGTGCTAAACTTCAGCGGAAAAAAACAACGGGTGACGGTATCCGCCCGTTGGCCTCGGCAAAGGACAGTGATTCTCTCGCCACAACTGCGATGGGGGAAACGCAAGAACATCCCCTTCGTGACCGGGGGAAGCCGTCAGCAAGCGGATGCCTGGGGCGATGTGAACTTCTGGGTCGATGCCCTGGCCATGCGCCTGGTCATCCTGGATGGGCCTGTGGATCCGTGACCGCGATGATCGCGCGGCCGTACTTCCTCGCATACGAAACCATGTTCGACCCGAGGGCGCATCGGTTGATCACCAGGGCAGGAAGAATGGAAGAGAGACGCGACGGATGCCCCAGCTTGAGTGCCGTTGATGTTCCGCCGAGCGTTTGTTCTGCACGATGTTCACCGAAATCTGGAGGCCGAAGGAGTGTCGAAGACTGACGCATACACCGTCCGATTGAAGTGGCCTGCTTTCTTTTGTGTCACCGTGGCGATGTTGGCTGCTCCCTGCGCCGATGCGCAAGGCGGGAGCGATGCCGGCGCGACCCTCGCCGGGCTTTCGACCGCCGATCTGGACACAGCCATCGACCGGGGCATTCGTTTCTTGGAATCCATGCAGCGCCCGGAAGGGCGTTGGCTGAGCCAGGAACTGGAATCCACCTATCCCAACGCCACGACCGCACTCGTCGCTTATACGCTACTGAAAGCGGGCATCAAGCCGACCAACTGGCGCCTGACGCGCGTCGCCAAAGCCTTCAAGGATCGTTCCAAGACGCGCACGGCGCTGGCGCGTGCGTGCACGCTGCTGATGTGGTGCGCTCTGGACCCACACCAATACTGGCGTGAGATCGACGAGGATGTCAAATATCTGACACGAATTCAATCTGCATCCGGCGGGTGGGGCGAACCCCAAACGGCCGGAAAGGAGAAAAACGCCGCGCCAATCGTCGTCGATCCCGTCGTTTCGCATTTGGCGCTGTTGGCGATGGCCGATGCGGTCCACACCGGGCAGCGCGCCAATCCAAGATTGTGGCTGCGCGAAGAACACGCGGCCACCCAGTTCGCCAACGCCGATGGTGACTGGCCCTATTTCGGCGGACGCAACCCATCGAGTATGCCAACCAACGGATGCGCCACCGCCGCTCGGTTGGCCTCGCTCTATCCAACGTACGACATCCGACATCTCAACTCCCAACTTAAGTTCAACGGCCGATTCATGGCCAAGTGCGGCGTGCCCAACAAGGCCATCGACCCCATTCGACAAGCGATCGACGGCGCGTGGCGATGGCTGGATGAGCATTTTCAGACCGACCACGTGCCCGGCGAGCAAGCGCCGAGCGACGGTCGTACCCGACTTGATTCTCTGCCTTTTTTCCTCTACGCCGTGTCGCAAGCGGAGGTGTTCGGTGGGAGGACCCGAATCGCGGGCGCGCATGCCCCAACCGCCATCGCCCGTCGATTGATCGACATGCAACAGATGGACGGATCGTGGGGCGCGATCCATGACACGTGCTTCGCCCTGCTGGCGCTGCGCAACGCCCAACGCCCGCTCGCCTTCAGCAAAGCCGTCTTTGAGGAGTCCCTGGTCTGGCACCGGCGGCCGCGCGACGTCGCGAATCTGACCCGATGGTTGTCCAAGGAACGTACGGAACCGCTGGCGTGGCAGGCCGTCGACATGGCACAGCGTCCTGACGCCCTCATGGCCGCGCCGCTGTTGCTGATCAGCGAACACGATCTTCCAAACATTAACGACAAGACGGGCGAGGCCATCCAACGCTTTGTGCATGGCGGCGGCACCATCCTCGCGATGCCGTGCTGCTCGCGGGTCGAGTTTACCGAGTCGTTCCAAGCCATGACGGCCAAGTGGTTTCCGCGATTTCGCCAGACTGTGCTGAGCGCCGACCATCCGATGTGGCGGATGGGTGATGACGTCGCTTTGGGCAAGCCGGCGGTCGGCTACGGCGATGCCTGCCGCACGAGCATTTTCTTGCTGGATGCACCGGTCGCCTGCGCCTGGCAGCAAGACCTTGCCGCAACGTATCCGCAGTTTTTCCAGGTAGCGCGAAACATCTACGCCTACGCCACGTTTCACCGCAAACCCGCCGGATGGATCAAGCCGTTCGTAAAGCCGACCGACCGCAGGATTCCGGCACACGGCGGACTCAAGATCGCGCGACTGCGCCATGGCGGTGACTGGTGGATCAAGCCCGCGTGGTTGTCGCGTGTCGGCCCCTTGGTCGGCGGACTGAATATCGCTGAGCTGCCTCCCGTTGACGCTCAAGACGCCCGCCGCTCCGGCGCCGACATCCTCTGGCTGACCGGGTCCACCTTCGAACCGGTCCGGGCGAACGGTCGAGCCGAACTCAAGGCGTTCCTCGCCGCCGGGGGCACGCTGATCGCGACGGCTTGCTGCGGTAGCGAAGCGTTCGATCGGACCTTTCAGGAATTCATGATGGGCATGTATGGGGAGGATCGCTGGGAGCGCGTGCCGTCGGACGACTCGCTGATGACGGGCGCGTTCACCGCGCCCGCCTCGGCGTCACTGGAGGGCGTGTCGTTCGCCGCACGATTCGAAACCCCCCCGCCGCCGCGACCTCAGTGGCCGCTGCTGCTGGGCGTCAAGCGCGGTACGCGTTGGATCGTTCTGTACTGCCCCTACGATGTCACCAGCGCGGCCCTCGAGGAAAGCTGCCCGACCTGCGTCGGCTACGCCCGCGACGACGCCCGCCGCATCGTGAAGCGTATGTTGCGCTACGCGGCCAAGCCGAAGACACCGGCCGAACCGCCCACGCCGTAGCGATCGCGCCGGTTACGCCCCCAATCCATGCAGCCGCAATGGCGACACCACGTCCTGCCCCATACCGACGCAAGAACCGCCGCGAGCGAACACAACCGTGCCGGCGGTCAGAGCGAGCAAGGCCAGGACGATCATTCCCCAGGTCGATATGGCCGGGACCGGCACCGCCGGCCCGCCGGTGGTGATCGCGATGTTGTCGAGGCGCACGTCGAATTGCGTCTCGCCGAAAACGAAGCCCGGTTCGAATGTCGTAAAGGCGATCTCGTCGATGCCGGCCAGTACGTCCGTAAAGGTCCGGTTGGGCGGAAGGATCGGCTCGGCCTGGGGGGTTTCCGCCCCGGTGCCGCCCCAGCCCGGCGGCAGATCCACGGCGGACGTATCCTCAATGAGCACCGTAAACGTGGTCCAGTCACCATGCTGGGCGAGCGAAATATCCGCGAACTTGAACCAGACGCTGGTCCACGGAAACCCCGGCTCGGGGTTGTCGAAATCGCGCAGGTCCACCAACCAGGGTCTCGAAACGGGCGTGCCGAAGAAGGAAATATCTTGCACTTTGACGTCGATACTCAGTGCGACCGTCTGGCTCTGCGTGTAGTCGCCAACAAACGCCCCGTTGCTGCTGTTGTGAAAGGTAATGCCGAAGTTGCTGAAGATCGTGTGGAGATTGGCGCCCGGATGGCCGCCCTGCGGATCCACCGTCGTCGAGCCGCCCGGCCCCTGCGGACCGATCCAGCCCTCGGTGCCGTTGTCGAAGGTCACGACGGCATCTGCGCGTACGTCATCCCCGATCAACAGCGACAAGCCGACCAACGCTAAGCCGACGGCACTCTTGCTGCGCACTGGAATCATGATTCTCTCCCGCAAGAACGGCATCGAATGGACCACCCATTCTCAAGGCATTCTACAAGATTGCGGGGGAAACGACAACGCGAAGCTGCGGTCGTTGGGCGGTCGAAGGATCGGACGCTGACGGCCTGCCGCTCCGATGCATCCGCGTGCGACGCTACGACGCGGCGGTGTTGAACGGCAAGCCGCCCCCTTACCAGCCTAGCCGGGTTGGCCGGGGTCGGCCCGGATCGATCAGCGATGCCTGTTTGAGGAGATGCGGGCCAATGGGATCGATGTGCCGCGGGGCCGAAGCCCCTTCGATTCCGCAACCTCGCCGAGCGGCGGGCTGGTACCGCGCGCGGACGCGGATGCTAACAGGCGCCTTTGAGAAACGTGCCGAGGGTCCGCAGGACGATCATGGTATCCAGCTCGAACGACATGTGTTTGAGGTAGTACAGATCGAATTGGAGCTTGCGCCGCGCGTCTTCGATGGATGCCCCGTAGCGGTAGCTGATCTGCGCCCAACCGGTGATACCCGGTTTGACGAGGTGACGCTGGTCGTAGAACGGAATCCGGTCGCGAAGCTGTTCCACGATGTCCGGGCGTTCCGGGCGCGGACCAACCACGGACATATCCCCGCGCAACACATTGAGCAGTTGGGGGAGTTCATCGAGCCGAGACTTTCTCAACACACGACCGACCGGCGTCACGCGAGGATCATTCGGAGACGCCCACACGCTCTTGCCGTTTTCCGCATCGACGCGCATGGTCCGGAATTTGAGCAACCGGAATACGCGTCCGTTTTGTCCGACGCGATCTTGCGAGTAGAAGACGGAGCCGCCGTCCCCAACCTTGATGGCCAGGGCGATCACCGGCCAAAGCCCAATCGTTACACACAATCCGATCGCCGCGGTCAACAAATCCACCGCCCGCTGCACGGTGGCGTGTCGATCGCAGTGCACCTTCAGATCCGCCAGCAGAAACCAAGACGGAGAAAGCTGATCGACAAGAATCTGTCCGGTCGCCTTTTCATAGAAGACGGCTTCGTTGGTCACGCGGCAGCCGCGCTGGAGCGATGGGGCGAGCCACTGCATGGCATCCGGGTCCCGGGTGACCACGTCCCCCACGACGATGTCGGTGACGCAATGGGGGCCGACCCGGTCGAGATGATCCAGTATGCAACCGAGATCGAAGGGATCGTTCCGATCGCGATTCTGCTCGCGGCGGGGTTTCGCGTAGCCCACCAGCGTGTATTCCGAAAGCAGCCCGTCGCGTTGGGCTTGTTGAAATGATTCGAACAACGACCGAGCCCCCACCACGACGAGACCCCGCGGAACACGGTGAATCGCCCAGCAGGCGATGAGCCGCAGCATGCATCCGCAAACAAACCATGCACCCAGCGCCAACGCGGCGACGCGACGACTAACCGTGGCGTACATGACGACGTAGATGATCGTGTACGCCGCGATGCCCGCGACCGCCACCGTCCAGAACGTACGGGTCAGTATCCGGGAGCGGCTTTGCAGCGTTTCTCGTGCGTACAGACCGAGCACGTGGCTGGCCACCAGAAACGAGAAGGCAAAAACCGCATACGCTCGCCAGAGGACGATGTGTGGGGTCAACTCGATGTAGGGAGGCGGGAAATATTTATACCCCTGCCAGATCGCCGCCAGGAGGATGACCATATCCACCAGCAACCACGACGACGTAGGCACTTCGAGAAAACACCGTCCGACGACGCGCACGAGCCGTCGCGCCACCGGTTCGACGGCCTGAAATGGGGTCGTCGAATGGGGCGTCGTGTCCTCGTGAACGACGTGCGCGGTGGCGGAGGTTCCTACCGTTGTACCGAATTGTGCACTCATGCTTCCAACGTCTCCCGTCAACAACCGATAGAAGCATCGGATTCGGCGGTGCGCGGCGTGAGTTATCGGTGGGAGTGGACAGATAGGGAGGCGGCATGCGTCGACGCCCGATAACACAATCCGCCCCGGCGACCCAATCCGTCGTCCTTTTTTGCCTCAGTGGACCGGGTTTTGACCCGATATCCCTCTTCGAAGTAGCGCTCCCAACGGCGCGGCGCGTTGGCCGGCACGCTGGGGCGCCGGTACGGCTTTGGGGTGTTTGGCATGGCAAGGAATCATCAACGCATCAGGGGATGGCCATGGCTCCTGTCAGCCGGGCTGCTCGGCCTGAGTTCGCTGGGTTGCGCCCACGCGCGCCAGGAAAAGGATCCGTGGTCTCCTAAGCCGCTCGTCTATTGGGGGCAGCTTTCCACGCAGCCCCTTACCTACCCGCTCGATGGTTTTGTGATTGTTATCGAGGAACCGACCAGGGGACTCTTCCCCGCAAGCTTGGCCGTCGGCCGATTGGGGTTGGATACGGACGACGCCGGTCACCCGACCGTCTTCAGCCCACAACTGGTTCGTGACCCCAGAAACGAATTCCTCCAATGGAATACCGCCTTTGACAACCAGATGGCCATCAGCGAGGTGTTCCCAATCGCTCAACGCGATCTCGGCGGCGGAGCCGGCGAACCAACTCAGTTGCTGGCCGCGATGCGCGCGCTCGGGGGCCGCATCGGTCTGATCTACGCCGTCAACGAACTGAGCGATCACGAAACGGAAATGCTGGGAGCCCTGTACCAGACGGAGGGGTTTCGCCCCCTGGCCACCATTCATGCCGTCGCGCAATCCGTCGTACCCCCCGATCAAGAGGCCCAACACAAGCCTCGCCTCCACGCCCCCGAGGAAGACCTCTTCGAAACGGATTCCAAAGCGCTGGTGCGCAAACGGTTTGAGGACCACGTGTACGCGTGTGTCCGGGAGCTGATCATCCATGACGAGCCCGCTGAAGTGGAATCACCCAAAGGATGGGTGCCCGACGGCCCACTTCTACCGGCCGAATGGCCTCCCCATTATGAGTCTCGCGATCATCGTCATTGACGGTGCCCCAGTCGGGGCGTTTCGACTCCGCGATTAGGAGCATCTCCAAACACCGATGAGCGTCTCCACCGCCACCCAACCGGCACCGCAAGTCGGCTCGCGCCGCATCGTTGATGTACTTGCGCTGCTCGCGACGCTCTTTGTAATTCAGACGGGCGTGGTTCCGTTTGATTTCTTCGAGCCCATACCCGCCCAACGCGTCGGCGAGTGGTTCTCGATCCGAACCGATTACTACTCCCTTCCGGACATCGTAAGCAACATCTTCCTCTACGTGCCGCTCGGCCTGTTGCTCCACGCCGTATTCTGCCGAGGCCGGCGACGAACGTGGGTCGCCTTCGCCGGCGCCGTCGTATGCGCGGGCGTGCTAAGCTTTGCCGTCGAGTGGGTGCAGGTGTATTCGCCTTCGCGCGTCTCCTCGCTGATCGACCTCGTATCCAACGTGCTTGGCGCAACGATCGGCGCCGCCATCTCAGTCGCGGCCGGTTGGGTGATTCCCAAGTTCGTCGGCGCCGTGCTCTACGAATTCCAAATGCGCCCGCAAATCGCGGCGATCAAAGCATACTGCTTGATGCTGCTCGTGTTCGGCACCATGCCGTTTTCCTTCTCATTCGATGTCGGCCGGATCAAGGAGTCGGTCAAGCGAGCCAATCTAATACCCTTTGCCAACGCCACGCAGCCGGACGCCGACGCCGCCCCCCCCCCGGCCGCGCTGACCACGCGGGCGCAACTGGCCCAAGCCTACAATCGGTGGGCGGTGATGAAGTCCTGGTCGCGATGGGCTGTCGAGCTGCTTTCGTTTGCCGTGCTCGCCTGGCTGTTCCTGCCGCTCTTGCGCGATCATTACCGCTTTGACGGCACCGCACTATGGGGGCTGATGTGGTGGATTTCGGGCTTGATGGCGATTGTGCTCAGTGGGATACAGTTCTTCGTGGTCCATCGCGGGTTTGATGCGACCGACATCGTGTTTCGGCTGATCGGTGCGGCGCTGGGGTTGCTCACCTGGTCCGTGTGGTCGAGGCGTCAGCGCCCTTGGGACGACGAGCGCCGCGCGAATCTGTGGCGTAAGATGGCCCGGGGCGCCGGTGCGGCAACCCTGCTGTACATCGTCTACACCGGCATCATTCCGGCCACGTTCGACGCTCATGCCGACGGACCGGCCAGGTCGCTGGCCTCGACCAACCTGCTGCCGTTTTTTGCCTACTTCACCACACGCGTCGATCTAATGATGGACGATTTACTCGAAAAATTCGCCATGTATGCGGTGCTGGGGGCATCACTTGCTGCTTGGCATAAGCGTTGTACGACGCTGGTTCCCACGTCGAACATGTTCCGCATCACGTCGGCGGCTGTCCTGATTTCTTGTGGCATCGAGGCGATTCAGATGTTCATTCCGGTGCGCGTCACATCCCTCACCGACCCCATCATCGCCGGCGTGGGGAGCGCGGTCGGCGTCATGATGCAGAACAGGGCGGCGATGTTCCTGGCGTTCGCCTGGTCACATCAAATGCACGGGCCCAGCCAGGTCCCCGATGCGGAACCATCGGGAAGGAGCATCACCCCCGATGACGTCCTGGCCACCTTGGCACAGCCTCATCCGAACGCCCCGACGGAGCGCGTACGAAAGCGCCGGCGAAGAACGCGACGCGATTGAGGCCCACCCGGATAACCGCACCGCAGGCGGTGCCGCATGCCCCACTCCCGGGGCCACACGCCGACTACCTCACCCCGTACCCAAATCCCAGAATCCTCCTATACTACGCCTTCGCTGCTGCGGGCCGGTGGCCGCAGAGCCTGTAGGCATCTGGAGTTCGTCGATGGATGGCACTTTTCTTGTTAGCGCACCAGTTGCAACGCGAACTCGCGCGCTTTTGCTCGTGGGCGTTCTGGTCGTCGTGGGCGTAGCTTCAGGATGTGCCACGATACGTTCGTCGCGGCGGATCGATCCCGATGCGGTGGACGTACGCACCCGCATTGCGATATGTCATGGCCGAGACGGAAGCGATGCCACCTGGGCTGAGATGATGCAGGCCGTCAACGCGGCCGATGTCGTCATCCTCGGTGAAATGCACGACGACGCGATCGGGCATCGGGTCCAGCGAGCGGTATGGGAGGACGTCGTCGACCAGTTCCCCGAGAGCGCGCTCTCTATGGAGATGCTCGACCGCCGAAAACAGGCGACCGTAGATGATTACCTCGCGGAATTGATCGATCGGGATAAGTTCTACGAGCGGATCGCCATGACCCGCTGGCGCAAAATATCCAAGCAGTTCCTGGATTGGAAGATCGGCCGCGGGAAATTCAAACAGAGGATCATGCGGATCGGCTGGCCCGACTGGGAGCACAACTATCAGCCCATGATCGACGCCGCCAAAACCGCCGGCGCCACGGTCGTCGCCGCCAATACGCCCTGGCTGTTGTATTCCACGTTCGGAGCCAAGAATGGCTACGACCGACTCGACGGACTGACCGACGCCCAGAAACGGCTCTTCGAGCGGCCGTTTGAGGTGTACGGAGGATCCTACCGCGAGCGGTTCTGGAAAGTTATCGTGGGCCGACCGGAAAATGGGACCGAGGAGGAAACGGAGGCCGACACGGCTGCTGACGCTGATACCGAAACTGATGTTGCGGCAACCACCGGCACGGACACGCCCACTAGTGAACACGATGTGTCACTGGCACAAGAGGAATCAGACGACACCGATGCGAAAGAAGGAAAGACTGCCGAAGCCACCAAGACCGAGCCTGAAGAGCCCGCCCACGAAGGCTTGGACGACGAGGCCGTCGCACGGATGTATCGCGGGCAGCTCGTCATGGACGCCACCATGGCGGACTCGATCGCCGATGCCCTCGCGAGCGGCGCCACCAAAGTCGTGCATCTGGTCGGCCAGTTTCACTGCGATTTTTCGGGTGGTCTCGTTCAAGAATTGCGCCACCGAGCGCCGGACGCGCGGATTCTGGTCATCAGCCTCCAGCCGCGGGACGAGCCTGCCTGGATCGACGAAGATAAGGACCGGGCCGATTTCATCGCGTTCACGCGCGTCGAGGAAGGCGGATAGCTGGTTGTTCCGGTCTTGGCTGCCGCTACCGGAACGGATGCGTTTGGATAAAACAACCCCCCGATCCCCTGGAGAAAACCACCTTGAATAACAGGATTCACGAGTTGTCGGCCACCGGCCAATCCATCTGGTGCGACAACATCAGCCGATCCATGATCGATGGCGGCGAATTAGCGCGGCTTATCGAGCAAGGCATCGTCGGGGTGACCTCGAACCCGACGATCTTCATGAAGGCCATCACGTCCGGCCGCGACTACGACGATGCCATCGCTCGCTGCTGGGAAAGCGGGCAAGACATCATGAACGTATACGAAGCGTTGGTCTTGCCCGACATTGCCGACGCCGCCGACTTGCTCAGGCCGGTTTACGACCGGACCGACCGGCTGGACGGCTACGTCAGCCTCGAAGTCAATCCCCAACTCGCGGCCGACACGAGTGGTACGATCGACGAGGCCCGGCGATTGTGGGACCGACTAAACCGCCCGAACATCTTCATCAAGGTGCCCGCAACGAACGAGGGCATCCCCGCGATCAAAACATTGATCTCTGAAGGCATCAACGTCAACGTCACGCTGATTTTCTCACTGGAAATGTACAAGCAAGTGGTCCAAGCCTACATCGCCGGGCTGCGCAAACGGGCCGGCGGCGGCGAAGACATCCGATCTGTTGCCTCCGTGGCGTCATTTTTCGTCAGCCGCGTGGATGGCCCCGTGGACGCTCGCCTGAATCAGAAACGGTCTACCGGCCAAAACGTCGACCATCTGCTCGGCAAAGCCGCGGTCGCCAACGCTCGGCTGGCCTACGGCGTATTTCGTCATTGCTTCGCGACCGATGGCCCCTTCGCCGACCTCGCCGCTGCCGGTGCGCGGGTTCAGCGTCCGCTCTGGGCGAGCACGAGCACCAAGAATCCGGATTATCCGGATACGAAGTATTGCGATGAGCTGGTGGCGCCCCATACGGTCAACACGCTTCCGCCCGCGACGATTGCGGCCGTGCTCGATCATGGGTCCACGACCGCAGCCATCGCGCCGGACCTGCCCCCCGAAGAGGCGATCGTGGACGAATTGCGCGGCCTGGGCATCGACATGGGCCAGGTCACCGACCAACTGCGCGTCGACGGCGTGGCCGCGTTTGCTAAATCGTTCATGCAACTGCTCGACAACCTCACGGAGAAATGCCGGGCGATGAGGGTCACGAGGTAGTGCGGTTGCGTCCCACTTCCGGGTTCAGAGCGCCGGGCGCCAGCCCGGCGACCTTCATTCGCGGGAGGGTTCGCAGGCTTGCGCCGGCAGCTCTGAGTCGGCTACCCGTGGCAATGTGGCTGTGGTATCGACGATGTCGTCCGGAACCGGTAGCCTACATGGTGTCTAGAGCGCGGGCCTAAATCGCGTAATTCTTAGGAGCTGAAGTATGTTTCGCAGTCGTTGGATTGTATGTCTTGCCGCGGTCGCCATGCCCCTGTTGTCCGGTTGTGCCGCTAAGTACGTCGCCTATGGCGAACCCTTCAAGATCGCGGCCGGTGAATCAGTTACCTTGGCCAAGGTTCTGGCCGATGCCGAGCAGTACGACGGTCGGTTCATTCGCGTCAAGGGCGACGTCACCAGTGTTTGTGCCAAGAAAGGCTGCTGGTTGCGCATGAGCGGCGGACCGGCGAATGAGACCGTGTTCGTCAAGTTCACCTGCCCAGTCGAGGGTCGGCTCATTCCCAAGGAAGCGGTTGGGCATGATGCCGTCGTGGAGGGGACGCTAAAGGTTGAAACGATGACCCAGGCGGACGCCCGCCATTACGCCGAAGACGCCGGGAAATCCGCCGCGGAAATCGCCAAGATCGTGGGCGATCAGCAGCAACTTCGCATGATGGCCCCGGCCGCGCGGATCTACGGCATGCCGAAATAGGCACGGCGCCCTGCCATGGGTGCGTGAATTGGCACAGGTACGCCAAATCAGAGCCGCCGGCGCAAACCTGCGGACCCCGCGCGGCGGGAGGTGTCCGGGTTTGCGCCTCGGTGCAGTGAGGATTTCACCGGGCTCGCGCCTGAGGGTGCAGGATCGTCTTGGCGGCGTCCAAGGATTGCCAGTGCCCCGTTTACGGGGCGTTCTCGCGAAGCGGGCGACTAGGCCGGTCCCTTTAGGGCCGGTCGGAGATCACCCATTTCTCTTATCGCCAGCCCGTTTCAACGGGCTGGCGATAAGAGGCGGGGTTGGTCGCTTCCTGGGCGCAGAACATTCGGGCTAACGGCCCTTCGGGAAAGATCGCTGAAGCGGTCTGCCAGATACGAGCCCCCGAAACCACTTCGCCATCAAACTGTGCGGTATGATGTACGAGGCACGCGCCAAGATCGTCATGCACCCCGTCGCCCCCGGGCGGCCAGGCCCCGGCCAGGCGGATCCCCAAATACCCCCTTGACGGAGCTGTGGGTTTTGGCGAAACTGCCCGGCTCGCCGGGTCGAATGGGTTCGATATCGGTGCGTCCGGCGTTTGTGCGGGGTTTGTCGGTCTTCAGCCCCGTTTGGGCCGAAGACCGAGGCCGAAGGTAAGGCAGCAGTTATTCTAGTTAGGCAGCGGGCGGGCTGTCCGCGATGGAGATTCGATCGGTGTACGCAATCATCAGTGACGGTGCTCATCAGTACAGCGTGGAAGAGGGGCAGGTTTTCGACGTCCAGAGAAAGGATCTCCCCGAAGACGCCAAGACCATCGAATTCGATCGCATTCTGCTCGTCGGCGGCGGCGATGAGTTGAAGCTCGGCCAGCCCATCGTCGAAGGCGCCAAGGTGACCGCGACCATTCTGGGTGAAGTCAAGGCCGATAAAATCGTGGTGCAAAAGCTGCGCCGCCGCAAGGGCTACCGCCTCAAGCACGGCCATCGCCAAAAGCACCTCCAAGTCCGTGTCGACAAAATCGAAGGCTAGAGGACACACGGCAGCAGCGGATTAAGCCGAGGGACCCGCGACCGATCTTGGGGCCGCGTCGCCGTTCAGATCACTTAACCGCCGCCCACTGCGACGCGCAGCAACCTCCGACCCACGGCGGCAGAGCCCCCGGATTCAGCAGGAATCCACCCCATGGCGCCATGTCGCGCCTTCCGAACCAACGCAGACCGCGAGCCTGATCGATCTGACCGAATACCGAGTCGATCAAGATTCAGACGGGCGCGTGGTGCGTGTGGGCACGAACTCGCGAACGGATCGCAAGAGAATGTCCTTGCGGCGCCGTAGCTGCTCTTTAATCCAATATTTGTGCCACGAACCGAACATGATGAGGAATCGCTTTCCGCCCGTACCGTAGCGGTCGATCGCGCGTTCGATCAGCGCGTAGTGCGCCCGGTTGATGTTGTCCCAACCGCCGGCGCCCAGGTCGTCGTTGAACAGCCGGTTGTAGGGTTCCAGCCCCTCTTTGACGATCGCGTCGTACCGATCCGTGTGGATGCCCATGGGATCGTCGCTGAGCCCCTCCTCGTGCAACCTGCGATCGGCCTCGGCCTCGGCCCGTTCCATTTCCTCATAGTCGGCGGACCGCGTGGTTCTGTACGATTCCAGCTTGACGTGACGCGCGTCCGCCATGGGCTTGGTCCACCCGGCGCACGGGACAATCACGAAATCCATCTCCCGCGACAAGGGGAACAAAGCATCGACATACTCAGGAAACCGGCTCACGCGCGATTCCGCGACTCTTCCCGTATTGCGAAACTCCGTCAGGGCCGTTTCAAGCCGGTCCGGCGGTATTTCGCAAAGCACATAGTCCGGCTTGATTTCCCGAACGATCGCCTTGATCGTGTCGATGCCGTACTGCGGATTGGTCCGGTGGCCGCTATGGATCATACCCATCACCAAGACTTCATCCTTGCAGGCCGCCGTCGAGCAATTCGACGTGGTCGCGCAACCGGCGCAAGCAACGAGCCACACCGTCACCAGACCAAACAGTGCGTGAACGCCGCACCGCCGGAACTTTGAACCGTAATTCATTTCGGGTCTGCCTCCTGATGACTGCAAACAGCCATTTGTACAACGGCTCGCTCGCGCCCGCAATGTGTGTCCACCAATGGGAGCGGCGTTGCGTGCGTGAGCGTATCGCCGGAGGATCGATTCGCCCGGTTTCGCTGGTTTATCATCAACACGAGCCCCACAAAGTCTTTCGGACTTTTTCTTTCAATTGGCGCTTGACACGCCGTGGTTCTTGCGGTAGATAAGTCCTCGAATGGCATAGGAACTCCGTTCGAGGAGGCGGATAAGCCAGGTACTTGTAGCCAGGTTCTTCTCTTCTCTTCTCTTCTCTTCTCTTCTCTTCTCTTCTCTTCTCTTCTCTATTCTCGGTCTTGGGAGGAATGTAAGATGAACAAGAAGTGTTGCGCGACGTCTTGGAAACAAACGTTCTTAAGTGGCCTAATGGTGGCGATGTGTGCATCGCCTGCGGTAAAGGGCCAAGTCGACCCTGAAGACACGGAGGCCTTTCAGGCTCTGTTGGATCAGTTCGGCGCGCTGGATGATGTGTGGCCCGGGCTCGATTACGAGACCCCCGAAGCCGTTCTTGACAGGCAAGGCTGGGGAGATCTGTGGACTCCTGATACGGCGTACTTCTGGCACCCGCTGAGCGCTTTCGTCGCCCGTATCTACGTCGTGGACGTGCCGACACTGGACGGATTTGATTTCACCTTGCTCTTCGATCCGGAGAACCCACCAGATGTGGATTCGATTGATTTTGGCGACGTCATGGCATCCATAGCCACCGTGACGTTCGATGTGAATTTTCTCCCGATGCCGCTTGGCTACGCCGAGGCCGACCCGGCACGCCACACAACAGTCATTCAGTTTCAGTTGGACGATGAATTCTGGGTCGTGGGAAGGGCCGTCCAATACGACATGGCGTTTGACTATGAAGAGGAGGGATTTTCTTTTTCCTTTACCGGCGGATGGTTCGTCCCCGAGTTCTACACGACCACCGCGGCAGGCGCCGATGCGCATGCCCATGTTATCGCCGATCCGCACGCGCAATGTGACTTGTCCCTGGTTGGTGGGGTCTATCAGGGTTCAACCGAAACGGAGCTTCTCTTTTCCTTCAACAGCGGGAGCGGTTGGCAAATAGTAGCGATGACGTATGGAGGCACGCCGACGGGCGTTGAGGTGAGTTCCCTCACGATGTCTTCATTGGCGTCCATTACCGCCGAGGAGGCGGACTCTTTATCAGCCAAGCGCGCTTCCGGAAACCTGCCGGGAATGCTCATGCAGCCGGTTCCGAAGTTCAGACGCGAGTGCGTGATTCAAGCGGTGCTCATTGCCAATGGTACCGTGCCGGGGTTTCCCGACAGCCCCAACGGGGATAGCTTGGCTTCGGACGGCGGGTGTGCGGGAGCGTTTAATGATGGGCTAAGAGCCGCGGATCATAACCATGCTTCAGCCATGTCGGCTTGTTGGGCGGCCTTTGATGTTGGAACGGGAGCTGCGCTTGGTGCCGGAGTTGCTTGCTGCGGCGTTGCCTTCGCGATATGTGGACCTGCCGGAGCTGGATGTTGCGCCGTCGCCTTCGAGGTATGCGGCATTACGGGCATGGCCCTGGCCGGAGACGCACTTGACGAATGTAAGGCTGCTGCAAACGCTGCTCGTCGCAGCGACCGGTCCCTGGGGCGAGCGGCACTCCAGGACTGTTGTCTTAACCATCCCGACACGGACGGCTGCGGATGGTATTGGTAGTTGGGGTCTCGAAATGAACAAACCAGACCCCTATCGTTACAACGCCCCGTTGTTTTTGCGCAATCGGCGCTTCTGGATTCGCCTGCTTGGATGGAGTCCTTATTGTTTCAGCGTGGCATATTATCTAATAGGAGGGAAACCCTACGAAGTTAGATTCCTTGGAACGCTCACATGGGGAGCCTTCGGGCTTTTTTATGCCTCAATCGTCATCGAATACGGTTGCGATTGTCGAACAAGAGCCGGCGCCATAAGGAATCTGCGGTGCTGGGGCTGCGGGTATCAGCTTACCGGACTTGGTGAAGACGCCTCCTGTCCCGAGTGTGGCGCGGAGCGAGCGGTAGTGCTAAGTCCAAAGCTCTGGAAGGAGTTTTTTCCGTGTCTTTCATGGGGCCGTCGGCGTACTCCATTGCCGTGTTGCAAGGAGAAGTAGCATAGACACACCGCCCCTGATTCGTTCAAGGAGCTCTCGGAAGTTGCTTATGGGTTGGACGTGATGGAGGCAGGAAAAACCGGTCGTCCCTGCCCCTGCACGCGGCTCGCGCAGACCAAGACACGCACCGGTAGGCAGGTCGTTCTTTTCTCTTCTCGCTCTTGGCGTGTTGGAGAAGGACGGTAAGATGAACAAGAAGAAGAAGTATTGCGTGGCTTTTTTCGGTGATTGCCTGTGGGTATCGCCGTGTGGTATTGCGTCCGTCACGAGCGTCGCGCCTAGACGGCTCGCCAGAACACGGTGATTTGCCGCGCGGTCAGTCACCGAGGGGAAGCCCGTCGACGTCGCGCATCTGACCCGTGAGGCAGAGAATGCCCTCGATAAATCCCCAGATCGCCGAGAAACCGCCCGTACAGAAGAACAGGGAGAGCTGCAAGATGCCAATGCCGATGTACCCCAAATAGAACCGATGCACACCGAACGCGCCCAGCAGAATGCCCAGCACACCGGCCACGACCTTGTTTCGTGAGGAATACGGGCCGCGGTACCGTCGGTTGCGGTAGTCGCCGGGCAAGCCCGCCTGCGTTGGGCCTGGCCGAAGCGCCGGTTGCGCCGGTTGCGCCGGTCGCGGCGGATCGGGCGACGTATCGGGGGAAGCGGGCTTGACCACCCGCCAGGGCTCCACGTTGCCGCCGCAATGGGGGCAGCCGACCGTGTGTGCAACATGTTCCGGCGCCACGCGCATCGCACCGCCGCATCGCGTGCAGTAGATGGTCACGGAATCGGCGGATGAATCGGACGAATCGACCACAGACCTCCTCCCTTCGATGCTTCCAATCGATGATACCGTACCACGACCGCTTGACCAACTGCGGGTCGGCGGTAGCCTCAGCAGATAATCCGTCGATCGCGATGCACGGGTTCAAACTACTATTCGGCCCGAGGCGTGAAATATTCACGCCGCGTGGGCGATGGGCCGAGCGATCGGCGGCAGGCGGGTGGTCCGAGCTTCAAGCCGTGGGTAGACCTGCAAGCCCGCCCGGCGCAGCGGCATGTGGCCTGATAGGACCGCGCTGCATGGGTCAAAACGAACCGAGCCGCGGGCTTTAGCCCGCGCGGCGCCCCGGTGTCCGGTAGCGCTAAGCCGCTTTGAGGCCGCGCAGTCTTGAGGCCTGGGGTTCGTAAGCGTGGTCTCAGCGCCGACGTACCAGGGACCGATAGGGAGTGGGCATGTCGGAGCAGGACGAACGAGCACAGCAACTGATCGCCGCTTTGTCGGCGGACGATGCCGACGCGGCGCTCGTCGCCTGGGCGACGCTGAGCCACGGCTGGAAGGATTGGCCGGCGACCGTTCAACAATCCGCCATCGTCGCGGCGTTGAGCAGCCGCCAACCGTGGACCGCATCCGCGGCCCGGCGATTCCTCACCGACCGCTGGAACGAGTTAACGGAACACGCACAAGCCGCCGCACTCGACACGCTCGGCACGCTTCTGGACGATTCGGAAGAGGGCGACGCAAGTCGGGCGTCCACGATCTGGATGTTCCTGACAGACCACTTCCAACGCATGCCGGCAACGTTTGCCACACTGCTGACGGCCGACCGGTTCGCCACGGTGTTGGCCCGAGGTGATGTCGCGGCCGATGCCTGGGATTTCCTCACGGCCCACTGGGAGCGCCTCCCGGAACGATTGAAGACCCTGGTGTCGCCGAACGCCGTTGTGGCCGCACTGGAGAGCCCGCATTGGCGCGTCGCTGTGGCTGGCTGGGATTTTCTCGGCGAACACTGGCCCCGGCTTGAGGAACGACTTCACGATACCATCAGTGCCGACCGCATCGCGGCCGCGGTGCTCGATCCGATTGCACGCCTGGCCGTGGAGGAATTCGTAACCGAGCACGCCGCGGTCCTACCGCCGGCGCTTTGCCAAGCCGCGCGACCAACGCCGGGGTCACAGCACCATCTGTGACCCCATCGACTGTTGGCACCGTTCAGAGCACCGGGCGCCAGCCCGGTGACATCCTGCCACGGATGGTCCTCGGATCGCCGATCTGCTGATCGGCATGGACGGTTTGGCCATGCGACGTGCCAACCGGGAGATTGGCGGTCCGAGGGTCCGCAGGCTTGCGCCCGCGGCGCTGAGTCGCGTGCCCATCGCGCCGGTCGTCTCTTGCGGACACTGCGGAGCCGGGCCTGCGTCGACGGCAGGCGTACCCGGCGCGAGCCGCTATAATGTTCATGGGCATGGCGCAGGCGATCAACCGTCGTGCATGGCGTCGGGGAGGACCGCGAAGCAACAGGAGCGCTGTTTTGATCCGCAATATTCTGCTCATCGTCGTGGATTGCCTCCGGGCGGACCACGTTGGCTGTTACGGCTATGACAAACCGACTACGCCCACGGTTGACCGGCTGGCCGGCAGTGGGTGTCTTTGGCAACGCGCCTACAGCGCCTCCTCATGGACCAAGCCTTCGGTCGCGTCGCTGCTCACCGGGCTCTATCCGACGCAGCACGGCGCCTTCCGTGGCGTCAAGCGCAGCAAGATCTCCGCCACTTCGACCACCGATGCGGTGCGCTCGACGCAACCGGTGCTGGCCGAATCCTTATCCGCGGGCGGCTGGCGTTGCGGGGCCTTTATCAACAACGCCCAACTCGGTTCGTTTACGCGGCTGGACCGCGGATTTTCGGCCTATGCCCCCTCGGCCGGCAAGGCCGATCGGCTCATCGGTATCTTCCTCGAATGGTTGGAGGCCAATCAGGACCGCCCCACCTTCGCCTACCTGCATTTCCTGGATACCCATTGGCCTTACCAGCCGCGGCGACGGCACGTGGCCATGTTCGGCGGAAACCGCGACACCAACATGTTTCGCGACTACTCCGCGCGCGATTACGCCAAGCTTCGTCAGGCCATCGCCAACGACGGACGCACGCTCAGCAACCAGGAGCTTGAGCAGATGGTTCAGATGTACGACGGATCGATTCGCCGGGTTGATGCCAAGCTGCGGATCATTCTCGCCATGCTGACGGAGTTGGGACTGCGGGATGAAACGGCGATCTTCATCACGGCCGACCACGGTGAGGAGCTGTTGGACCACGGGCAGATCGGCCACGGTCAATCCCTGCACGAGGAATTAACGCATGTCCCGTTGATCGCACACGTGCCCGGCGGGCCGGCCGGCATCCGCCACGCCGATCCCGTCAGCCACGTCGATCTGGCGCACACCATCGAATGCCTCGCTGGCGTCGATGCCAGGCTTTCGGGTGCGAATCTGTTGGATTCTAGTGCCACGCCCCGGGCAGCCTGCTCCGAGTTGATGATCGGGCGACGGTACAGCCAGGTGATGCGTAGCGGCGTGTGGTCGATGCACCGCCGGTACAAGATTGAAGCCAAGGACGGCGATCTCGATGCCCGGCAAACACCGCGCCAGTGGGTGACCGGGCACCCACACCGGCTCAAATGCGAACTCTACAACACCGCCAAAGACCCCAGCGAGCAGGTGAACCGCGCGAAAAAATCAAGATACGCGGAGACCAAGGCCACACTTGCCGAGCAAATGGATCAATGGTGGGAGAAGATCGACGCGGAAACCCAAACCGGTGAATCCAGCGAGGTGGAAATCGACGCCCTGGTCGTCCAGCGGCTCCGCGACTTGGGCTATATCGAATAGGGCGCCGCCAGACTTGTCTTAGGTTGTTGGCTCAGCCATTTGTGGCCCGGCCGCCGTAGCCTGGCCGCCGTCGGCTGGGCGGTTGCCCTCGGCTTGGCAGTTGCCGTCGGATGGACAGCCGCCCTCGGGTGCCTGACGCTTCCGGCGGATGGAACGCCGTCCTTTCGTGCAGCCTGAAAAGCTGCGCTATAGTAGCCGTGGGGGGGCGCCGGGGGGGCCCCCCGGGCCCCCCCCA
>JBHHUB010000024.1:0-30684 GCA_046753625.1 Phycisphaerae bacterium
AGGGCAGCCCTTCAGGCTGCGGAAAAAAAAGGCGCCCAAGCCACCGGAAGTGTCCTGCACCCAGCCCAAGCCCGCCGCTCGGGGAAGAAATCTAAACAGAACTCGGTCAAAAACGGGGAGGCCACGCGATGGCTCCCACGCCCGGTGCCCGGGCTGCTGCATCCGAGATCGTGCTGTTGGGGGCATTACCATGGCTTATTTCTTGTGGCAAGTCAGACAGAGGGCGCTGCGTGCGTTAGTGGTTACCAGCATTTTCGCGTGCCCCGCCTGATTGTGCGGATCGTGACACGACGTGCATTCCACATTCCCATCGGGCAACCGTACGGTCTGCGAGGCGATCACCGAAGTCGCGGGCCGAAACCCTTTGTTGAACTGTGGGTATTTGACGCCGACGGGGTGATCGATCGTGCGATGGCCGGCCTGAAACCGGGCCCGATTTTGCCGATTGGCAAACCGGCTCTTTTTGAACCCCGAAACGGCCGGTGCCACGATGGTGCCGTCATGACAGCGCAGGCACATGAGCGTGCCTTGCCCCGCGCGATCCTTGGTCCCGATGCGCGAGCCGAACGTGCGGCTCAAATCGGCGTTGGGGTTCCAAAGCGGCGCCACCTTCGGCGGGACGGTGCGGTGCGGCGAATGACAGGCGCTGCACGTGTCGCCGCCGCTCCAACCTTTCTTGCTGAAATCGTGCTTGGATCCTTCGATGCCCGCCCAGACGATACCGCCGAACAACGTCATCGACGCCACCGCCGCCAGCCAGAATACGTTTCCACGGTTCATCGCCCGGCTCCTGAAAAACCAAGACCTTGGCGCCGGGCAGTCGTCCCGGCGCTCGAATTCGAATAGGGGAAGTTCACATGCGTGAATCCATGACAGGTCAACGTACATGACCCGGAAAACCGGCCCGTATCAACGTATTCGAGTCGCCGACCCGTCGGTGTGTCCGCGGCGGAGACGATCGACAAGTCGAAATTGATCAAGTGGCTGTGGTTCTCGGCGTTGCCCTGCCCACGGTAGACGCCGTGCGGATCGTGGCACGTCGCGCACGGTGCCCGTCGGTCGACGATGTGTCGTTTGTGGATGGAGAAGCTCTCGTCGCCCAGAATGCTCCGGCGGCTGTGACAACTGTAGCACAGGGCGTACGCTTCAGCGCTTTCCGTCGTGAAATCGTCGCGGTCGTAACGGCGCGCGAGCAGCGGCTCAAAGAGTGAGCCGTGTGGGCCGTTGGGGCCGTTGCCGCCGAGGGCGCGGGCGCTGTCACTGTTGTGGCAGTCGGTACAGGTAATCACGCTGCCTGTGCGCAGCGGGCTGATCAGGCTGACCACCTCGCTGTTGCGCCGCGGGCCGCCCACGGGGTGAAACGATGGGTTGGACGTCTGGAATTCGAGGCGTACGTTGGTCTGGCTGATTTGCCGCCGCGTTCGCAATCGTGGCCGGTTGGTGCTATCGCCGTGACACTTAAAGCATATCTCATAAAGAAACCTCGAATCGTCGATGTCGCGGCCCGAGAGTGTCACGCCGGAAACATGCAGGTTGGGGCCCTTGACGGTCTGCCCGAGCGTGCCGCGTACGGCGCCGATCAGACCCGGCTGCGCGGCGTGCGGGTTATGGCAATCGACACATTCCACATGCCGCCTCATCGTAAACGGCTGCTCCGCCGGATCATGCACATCCCGTCCGAATCGGGCAAAATGGGCCGATCGCTTGCGAATCTGAGATTCGATGTTGGTTCCCGCCACGCTGCCATCGTGACAGTTCAAGCAGTTGTCCTCAAGCCGGCGGGCCCGCAGCAGCCGCTCGCGATGAGGCGCGGCATGAATCTTGTGGCAACTCAAACAGCCGTTGCCCGCGACGGTCGGGTACTTCAGCCGCTCGGTCGGATCCACCCGACGCCCTGTGGTGGCCTTGCCGCTGGTCGCGTGCGAGGCATGACTCCAGCCGTCCCGATCGTGGCACGTGATGCAGATCAACGCCATCTGATCGCCGATGCGCAGGAAGCTGCCCAACTCGTTGTTGTGCGGATCGTGGCAGGTCGTGCAATGGACCTCACCGTGATCCCCCAGCGGCAACTCCCGACTGATGATCTCCGGAGGGCGAATCTGATGATCGCGGTTGGTCAGAGCCCGATCGTAGCGGAATCCGATGGGGTGATCGTCGGAAAGGTCGTTCGTCAAATCCGTCGTGCCCGGCGGAATCGTGCGTGCGGTCATGACGATGGGATGATCCGCCGGCCTCGAGAGCAGCGTGCCCAATGCCATCGACCCATCGTGGCAGCTCAGGCACATCTTCGACGGCCCAGAGGGCTGGTCAACCCGAGCGTCGAGCGTCGAGCTTTCGTAGATGCGGTAATGAGTCTGTGGATTCTGCCGATTCCAGAGCGGCGTCGCCGGTGCGGCATTGTGCGGCGTGTGGCAGAAGATGCAGACCTCCGACTCTTCCACGGCGCGAATCGGCCCGGGGCCGTGCGCGGATAGATCATGCTTCGAATTAACGACTGACTCGTCGGCCAACGCCGCGCACGTCAGCACGCACACAATCAAAACTCCGGCGAATCGGACCGAACGCGCATTCATGACGAGGACCCCAGATATTGAAGCACGGCCACGCGGTGGTTGCCCGAATCCGCGACCCAAATCCGATCTTCGGCATCAATAGCCAGCCCGGCCGGCAGCCAGAACTGCCCGATACCGCGCCCCTCTTCGCCGAACGCCATCAAAAGCCGCCCTTGCATATCAAACACCTGCACGTTTTCGAACTGGGCATCCACCACATAGATATGCGCCTCGCTATCAAAAGCAACACCCTTGGGCAGTGCGAAATCCCCCGCGCCGTCCCCTTTCTGACCGATGGTCCGTATCCAGCGCCCCTCCTCGTCGAGTATCTGCACGCGAAAATTGCCGCTGTCGGCCACCACGAGCATGCCGCGACCCTGGCAAATGTGCGTTGGGAAGTTGAAGGAACCCGGCTCGCTTCCTCTCTGCCCGATCCGGCGCACGCGACCACCGTCCAGACCAAAGACTACCAGGCGATGGTGCCCGCCATCGACGACGACCAACTCTTTTCGATCGGGCAGGTAGGCGATGCCCACGGGACGCTCGAGGTCGTCCTGTCCGAATGTCCTCAGGAGCCTGCCGGTCGTGTTGAACACGGCCACCTCGCCGCGCTGGGCGTCGGTCACAAACAGCGTCCCGCCGGCCCAGGCCACGCCCGAGGGCGTACCCAATCGATGGCTCGCGGACCCGAGCGACACGACGTATGTTCGATTTTTCAGGTCCACCAGGTGCACGGCTCCGCCCGCGGCATCGGCGACGGCCAGCAAGGTGCCATGGTCCACCGCCAGCGCCTGGGGGCTCGAAAACTTGATCGGCGGCCTCGGGCCACGCATGGCAGCCAAGAACCCTTCCTTGGCGGTGCGCCCCGCATGCAGGTCGGAACTACTTGCCATCTCGCCCACGTACTTGATGCGGGGAAGATCGGGCGGCGCGGGCCAAACGCGCGGCGTGTCAACCGGCGCGAAAAGAACCCCCTGCGGCGTCGCACATCCCAGCGCCGCGCACAGCAAGAGCGAGACAGCCGCCAAGGGCAACCGGTGACCGGTGCAACACAGCGAGGCGAAGGGTGCCACAGCAGGTCGGGCGGCCAGCGCAGCCGTGAGGCCGCGCGGGCTAAAGCCCGCGGCTCGGGATCGGAACACAAAATGCGCACTAGCCATCAACGGGTCATCTCCGCGCAAGGATATTGCCGAATTCTCGCCGCAAACGAAAGTAAACCCCGAAATCCTCATCGTCCGAGTAGGGCAGATCCAACCGGTCGTATTCCAACGTAATCTCGGCAAACAGATCGCCCCAGGCGTATTCAACGCCGGCCGATACGTCCCAGCCTTGGGTGGTCCCGGACTGGGAATCCTCTTCAATGCGGTAGGTGAGGCGCTGAACCGTGGATAAGGCCTCGCCGAGGTGCCATCGATGATCCAACGATACGTCGACGAAGGTTACGTTGCGATCGTCAAAGCCGTTGGTGAAATCGAATCGGGACAGCCGGGCGGAAAAATCCAACGTGCGATCCGGCTGCATGATGATGTGCAGCAAACCATTCAGATGAAACGCCCGAAACGGATCGATGGTATCGTCGAACACCTCGAACTCGGCGCCCAGGGTGAAGCGTTGCTTTTCGTAGCTGATGCCGAGTTGGTGGTGGTTGGTGCGGTCGGCGAGACGTGCGAAGCCCACCGATATGTCGTCCTCCTGATTGCGGTAGGAAAAACGGTAGTAGGGTGACAACCCACCATCAAACCGTTGCTCGATGCTGAAGTCCACCCGAACGGTGTCGAGCGACCCGTCGGTCGGCGTCTTGAACTGGTAATCGACGAAGATCGTATCCCCATCGGCGATGCGCCCGGTGAGGATTCTCGATATTCTGGTGACGTTGCCCTGACGAAAGACCAAGTAATCAACGCCAAGTTGGTAGATGCGGCGGTTGCTCGCGTCGGTTACGAGAATCCCAAACGGAACCACGTTGCGATTGCGCAAGTACACCGGAAGTGGATCGCGAAAGGTGTGCGCCTCGTCCAGGACGATCCGCACGCCGTTGTCGCCGCGGATGTCCTCCGTATCGTACGCCAAGGCCAGGTTCGCATAGAATTGCCCGTACGGGTTCTTCCGGTTGTACTGCCAATCGACGGACGCGCCGTATTGCGTCGTGTTGATGTCGTTTTCGACATCCTCGTACAGCGCGAACGCATCGACGGTCGTCGTCAAGTTGGAATAGACCTGATGCACGAGCTGAAAATCGGCACGCTGCGTCTCGACGTCCAAGCCCGCGAACCGCTCGCGGTTGAACTGAAACCGGTACAACGTTTGCAACGTGTCGCTGTGCTTCAACGTGAGTTGCGGTCCGATCTCGAAGAAATCCCGCGCAAAGTCGCCGCTTTCCTCCTGCCAGTGAATCAGCGTGCGGAACGCGTGTTGGTATGCGCCGCCGAATTCCACCTCGTGGCCGATCGTCATCAAATCGCGAATGGTTTCAAACTGCCGACGGCGACCCTGGAAATCCTGCTCCGTTTCCGCATGTTCGTAGGAAAACTTGAGCCGATGGTGCTCGTCAACGATGTACCGGACGGCGTAGTGAAACGTGGACTCCTGGAATTCCTCGTTGTCGCGCTTGTCCCGGTTCCCCGTCCGGTCCGTCTCCAGAAAATCGTAGCTGAGCTCCATGGGGATTCTGTCGTGGGCAAACACCCAACTCGTGCCGAACCCGCTGCGCCGCTCGTCGAGCGTGGGCTGGAATCGGCGGTTGATCCGATCATCCTGACGCAGGCCGTACACGCTGCCGGAAATCAGCTTGCCCTGGAAGAAATTCACACGCATATCGTACTGCAACAGCACGCCGCGGTCGGTGTCGCGACGCGATCGCAACCCGGTGCCGAATTCCTCGAAGTGATCCTGTGCGAGCGCGAAGCTCAAATCGCCGGCGAAGGTGATGAACCCCGGATCGAGAACGGTGCCTGCCAGATTGAACCCGACGCGCTCCTCGAACCCCCATTCCCGATTCGTTTGCGAGCCGCGACGAGCACCCAAACGCCGCGCGGCCGTGTCCACCCGGTCGTACCGGTAGTCACTTTCGAGCTCGAGGAACGCGTCCAAATGATCCAGGGACAACCATCGCGCCTTGGGTGGATCGCCGCGATCGGCGTCGGAGGGGTCTTTCGCCCTAGCCAGGGGCGTCCCCAAAAGGCAGGCGGCCATCAGCGCAGAACAACACCCCCAACCCTCGCATCCCGCGCTGATCCCACGCTTTCTTTGCACGAATCTTCCACTCGCGCTCGCCCCAACCCACAACAGAGGGTGGCTTGAGCATTCGACGCCGCGCCAACAGCCCGTGCGGACGGTATACGCGATTCGGCGCCACGTTGCAATAATAAAATCGGCGTTGCGCCGCGAGTTACTTAACCATCATTCTCCAAGAACCCGGATTGCCCCCGGTTCTTGCTGCGGATGAGAAAAAGTTGACCGGCGTGTGGATATTGATCTTTCGGTGCTGGCGCGTATCGTGGACATGGGCCGATACAACTAGTGCTGCGTCACACTCTAATCTATGGGTTGTCGCTGCCCGAGCCACCGGAATCGCGCGCGAATCAGAGCCCACCGCGCTAGCGGTGGGACCAGTCCGAGGGCTGGCGCCCGCGGCTCTGATTCGTAACGAACCCGAAAGTTTAGGTGTGTCAAAGCACTAGGCATCGCCGGGATCGAGTTATGCGCAACGTTCTTTATGCCTCCGCCATCGTGGCCGTGATTGGAGTAGGCTGCTCGTCCGCCACCCGCGATCGGTTGAAGCACTTCTTTTTCGAAGTGCCCGACAACGGCAAGGCGACCCCAGCCGTCACCGCTGCCCCCGCCCGGAAACCCGAAACGCCGGAACTGGTGCTGCCCGAGCCCAGGTTTGTGTCCAATCATCCGCCGTATATGAAGCGACAATGCACCGAGTGCCACGACGTCCAAGCCCGCATGAAGGTCCGCGACGATTTTCTGGACCAGTGCCAGTCCTGCCACAAGGACTTTTACTCCGATCGTGTAGGCCATCCGCCGGTCGCGGAGCGTCAGTGCCTGGTGTGCCACCTGCCCCACCGCAGTGAGCAGAAATTCCTCCTGGTTATGCCGGTTTTTGAGGTTTGTGTCGACTGCCACGATGAGCCGGAGGACCTCAGCGAGGACGCGCACAGTGGAGATGACGCCGAGCAATGCACGGCCTGCCATGATCCCCACTTCGGCGAGCTGCCGCTCCTGCGCGAAAGCTACCGGAAATCGAAAGGCGAGGAAGATTAGGACCGAGGCAATCGCGCCCTAAGGGGTTGGCTCAGTCGTTTGTGCCTCGGGCGCTGTAGCCCAGCCGCCCTTGGCTGGGTCCTGCCCCGAACACAACTGTAGCCCAGCCGCCCCCGGTAACGCGGTTGCCCGGACACAGCGGAGGGCCGCCGTGCCACATGGGATACGCCATCAAATCAGCGCGATGCAGCACTAGCCGCCCGCCAGGAACGCCGCCAACGACTCAATACCCCCATCCGACAGGTCTTGCTTGCCACCGGTATGCGTGGTCACGCCGCGTAAGAATTCATCCAACACGGTGGTGGTCGCCCCGGTAATCGCAGGCGCATCGGCCGCGCAACCGCCGGCCCCATCCGGGCAATGGCAAGAACCGCAACCGTTGCTTTCGTAGAGCACCCGTCCACTGCCCACGTCGGGATCGACATTCGACGCACCACCACCGGCTAGATCCGCAAGGTAGGCCGCCAGATCGCCCAGTTCCGTTTCGTTCAGATCTCGCGTGCCCCCCGAATGCATAACGACGCCCGTAAGCTTGTCGGTAACTTCTTGGGCCTCCACGCCCTGCAGCGAAGGCGCCCCCTGCGCGCAGCCTCCACCGGCGTCGTCACAGTGACAGGTACTGCAACCGTTGGCGTCGAACAGCACTTGGCCGGCATCGGGATCGCCCGTAGCCCCCTGATCCGGCGTACCCTCCGGTGTGCTGCCGCCCCCCGCGAGCTCGGCCAGGTAGGTGGCAAGATCGGCCAGTTCGGCGTCGGTAAGCTCCCGCGTTCCCCCGGTGTGGCCAACGACGCCCGTAAGCTTGTCGGTAACTTCTTGGGCCTCCACGCCCTGCAGGGAAGGCGCCCCCAACGCGCAGCCCCCGCCAGCGTCGTCACAGTGGCAGGTACTGCAACCGTTGGCGTCGAAAACAGCGCGGCCATTGGTCGCGTCGCCGTCGGGAGGCGCGCCACCATCCGTAGCCCCCCCACTGTCGCCGTCCCCGTCGCTATCGTTATCGCCGTCTCCGGAAGCGCCACCCTCGCCTTGGTCGGCATCGCTTGCCGGCGTGTTCAAGCTATTGGCCACGTTCGCAACGGAATTCGCCAAGTCCGTCAAGGTGAGATCGAAAGCGGATCGGCCGGCAGAGGAGAGTGATTGAAACAGCACATTGTTGAAGTCCGTGCCACATCCGAAGCCCGCAAAACCGAACAACAGCAGACCCAGCAGGCCACAACGGCCGAACGCCCACCGATTCCCAAAAGAACGCATTGAAGGTGCTCCACATGTATTCCACGAGACGATCGCGATCCCGGTGCGGCCATGATGCCATAGGCACCCACCCAACGGCGCCTGCCCGGCGTACCACAATGGCCGGGTCAACCGGCGACGTGGTGCAACCGTCTCCAAAACAGCCCTCGAACACCGCTGACTGTACCAATCCATCCGGTACCCGCAACCTTTGAGCATGGTAACGCCCACGTTACGCGGCAGCATCGGCGGTGGGTACCCATCACAACACCGGGCGCAAGCCCGTTAACCTCTTGCCGCACACCGTCCACAGGCTCGTGCCTCTACGTCCAAGGCGGCGCCCATTCCGCGGGAATGGCCGCTGACCCGCTACCCCAAGCGAAACAAAAGAAAGCCGGTGAGCCCGAGAGCGCACCGGCCTTCTTCGTTCGTGCTGAGATTCCGCGATCACCGATCGCGCCGGATCGTGCCGACGCGCGATCGAGCGTCAGCCACACGCCTACGGCAGAGTCGCCGGGTCGGCGTCGGGGAATGCCACCGGATCCACCAGCGCGGCGAAGAGATCCCTGAGGTCATTGATGTCCGTAACGCGCGGGTCCATCAACGACCCCATCCCTAACGAATCGTTGAATGGCACCGGTACGCGGAGCCTCCGGCTACGGTTAGTGTCAGGTCACTGTCGGTCTTGCAGGCTGCCCCTTCCGACTCAGCGGTCTGCCGCCGTGTCTAGATAGACTTCGCCAACTCACAAGAGCAAGCGTGACGGACCGCTAAGGTGCTAGCGTTTGGGTGTACGCGCCGATCGCTGCTACCTCATCGTTCGTAGTATCAACGTCCTCTCCGACGGGCATACTTGATCCCGGTTGGCCAAAACGCACCTTGTGCTGGAACTCCCACGGGTTGCCGCGGGCCAAGTCGCCGAGGAACTCTTCATCAGGGGGCTCCTTGAAGTTGAGGTCGGTGCCGTCGGCACCGTGGCACATCGTACACGCGAGGTTGCCGCGAGTACCATCATCATAGAGCGTCTGCCCGGCATCCGCGTTACCGATGAACGCATTGTCGGCGTCGATCATCGAATCCGTGTCGATCACACCTTCGAGCACGAACTTAGCTAAATCCCAGATGTCCGCGTCAGACAAGCCCGCGTCGCCAAAACCGTGGGCTGTCTTGATACTGTCAAAAACTCCCTGCGCCGACAGGGTCGTACCGGCAATCCCGTCAAAACCGGTCTTGTGGCTGCCTCCGCCATACGCACCGTCGACGCCCTTGTAGTCCCAGCCATGGCATTCCTTGCAGCGCCACGTGTCTTTCCCCGTACGCGTGTTTGAGTCCGTGTCGGGACGTGTCGCCCAGAGCGGGTGATCGCCGGTGGGTTCATCCAACTCGACTACCACCCACCACTTGTCGTACATACTCCCGCCGCGGGTCGCATCGGCATTCTTGAACGCCTCCGGCTCGTCGGCCACACAGAGACCCTCGACACAGGTCATGCCCTCCGCACATCTATCACCGTCACAGGGCACCAAACTCGGCGGACTGGGGTCCGGCGTAACGAGCATCGGACATCCAGGGAGGAGCAGCATAGCTCCCACGGAACAAAACAGGGCAACCAACCCACTTTTCTTCAGTCTTTCTTGATCAGGCATACACATAGTCGGCCTCCACGAACAGTTGACCAGAATACAGGGTAAAGCCACCAGCAATTCCCTTGCCAAACGCAGGTGGCGGTTCACATTACTTGGGATGAGGGGCACACTCCGACGATCAAGCGAGCCGTTTAAGCGGTGAAAACCACCCGGACTCGCCTTTCCGAACGGGTGACTTCACACGCATTCTCCACCGACTGGAGGAGTTGTGTGCCGGGCAAGGGGATATGTCAACCGGAATTTCGCTATAGGTTCTGGTTGCGCCCGCCGGCAGTCATAAAGCGACCTCAGTGCGCGGCCATCACGCCGCTCACACGGCCCACGGCAAGTTTCCGCAAAGGGCGACGGTGCCTTGTAACCGCGCATGGCTTCCTGGAGGTTCGCTGAGAAATGCGGATTTTCGCGCAGTGTTGTTGCGCTTTATTGCGCAGCCGCGCGTTCGGTTATCGCTGGTGGTCGCTTCACGTTCCGACGATATGCTACCGTCTGAGCGGTAGAACAGGATGCGTGCGGTAACCCAACGACCGTCGCAACGACGCGGAAGTGAGTATTCCTATCTTAACTCCAGCATGGGATCCTACCGCGCTGCTTAACCATAGTACCGTTCGGCGCGCAAACCTGTTTCCCGCGTGACGCGATCGGCGATGGCATCAACCTGTCCGTCAGTCAGCGGCGTCACGTTCGCTTCGGCCGGTTTGCGCGCGACGGTGTAGACTTGCACGTGATCGATGCGCCCGCCCTGATCCAGGACTTCCCTTAAACGCGACACGTACGCCGCCACTTCATCGCCGCTCGGCGGAGCACCATCGATACACATAAACAGGGATTGGATCACGAGGGGCCTGACGCGGGCGGTTTCGATGATGTCCTTAACCACGTGGCCAAGCGTCACATTGGGCAAGTTGACCCGCCGGAGGTACGCCTCGGTGCCCGCGTCGAGCTTAGCCCAGATTTCGCCCTGGTTTTCATCGAGCACCCGCAGGGCGCCGGCGACGTCCGGCTTCGTCAGGTAGCAGGCATCGGTAATGAGCACCATTTTGGTCTGATTCATGGCTGCGGCGCGTTTCAGGTCGGCCGCCAATTCCACAGCGGCGGGAAACAGCTTGCACGTAGTCGGCTCGCCGTCACCGGAAAAAGCAAGGTCTTGGACCGCCTGCATCGCGCTAGGTACGTTTCGAAACAGCGGGTCGGCGAAGAGTTCCTTGGATTGTCCAAGTCGAATCATCTCCGATAGTTCGCGGTGCAGGATTTCGAGATCGACATCGCGGACCCGTGACGGTTGCGTTCGATCCACCTGACAGTAGATGCAATCGAAGTTGCAGGCCTTATCAGGATTGAGGTTGATGCCGATGCTCAGCCCGCCGCTTCGCCGGGAGATGACCGGATAGACGTACAGATTCTCCCGCCACGCGCGTGGATGATGGTGGTGTTGGGGTAGGAACGCCTTGGATGCATGGTGATCGTCCATGATTCGGTGCTTTCGTGGTCGGGAGTCGCGACGTGTTGGACGCCGCCGACGCCGAGTCGGGTACCTCAGCTTGCACGGCAGCGCGCGTCATCCAAGCCACACGCCCCCGCAGAACGCGCGGGGTTCAGGCCCGCGAACCTGATTCATCGCAGGGTGCTGCCGGTGCGCTGGCCGGAGACTCAAGGTCCGCAGGCTAGCGCCTGCGGCTCTGATTCGCTGTACCGACAGGTGAGCACCTACGACACGGCGACGCCTTCGACCAGTGGGTGAACCTCACGCCGCGCTTCGCATTCCGCGCCCACGACCGAACCGTAGCGCTGGCAAAAATCCTGGGGCGTCATCTTGGCTTCCGCCGCGAGGGCCTTCAACGAAGCCGTAGATTCGAAATCATCCTTCTCCAGCCGGATCATATAGGCCCGAGCCACGGTGTACGAGTAGCTCGATAGATCCACCTGGCGAATGCGCGTTCGATTGGTTTCGGGATCGACCATGTCCTCGAACGAAACGGGAACCAGATTGCCATTTTGCAAGGTAACCATTACCCCGGGGGGCAAGTCCCGATCCGTATCGAGCAATAGCCGCACGCCACCGTGGCCGAGATCGCGGGTGTAGCTTAAGTCAGAGGTCGTAGGTCGAGCGCAGCGTAACTCATACCCCAAAGTCTGGGATACAATCGTAATGGTGTCGCCGCGATTCGCAAAACGCTTGCGCAGCTCACTCTTGAGCAGATCCGCAAGCGGTATCTCTGAAAGGCGAGGATGGCCGGCCGCGTCGACCGGCACTTCGCGATTCAGCAAACACGAAAGCTCTTCCACATCGCCAAGCTTGTCGGCAATGCCCTCGGCGAGCACGGCCACACCATACGGCCGACCCATGGCGCGACGTTTCAGCATGGAGCCTTCGACGATATCCGCGATTTCCCTCAGGGTCGTCGACGAGGAAAACTCCTCGGGGATAACCGTCAGCGTCGCCCCCGCCGACTTGCCCACGCCGAGCGCCAAGAACCCGGCGTTGCGCCCCATGGTCACCACGACATACCACCGCTGCGTGGTCCGCGAATCCTCCATAAGATTCGCGACGATTTCGGAGCCGAGATGGCGGGCGGTGTTGTAGCCAAACGTCGGAATGTCACCGGGCAAAGGCAGATCGTTGTCGATGGTCTTGGGGCAGTGCACCACGCGGATGCGTCCCTCGGAACGCTCGGCGACCAGCCGGGCGCTTAAGGCTGTGTCATCGCCGCCGATGGTCAAGAGGTGCGTCACACCGTGATGGCGAAGCCGGCGCAGAACGCGGTCCACTTTCCGCCCGTCGGCCTCGACAACCATGGAGTGTTCGAGCTTTTCCTTGTTCAGCAGACTCGTACGCGCGGTGCGCAACACCGAGCCGCCGTCGAAATGAATGCGCCCCATGTGTTCGATCGTCAGTTCGACGCAATCCCCCCCGGAGTCGAAATCCTCTCCGGCCAGATGTGAGAATCCGTCGTAGAAGCCGATCACCTTCAGGCCGCTGTTGATGGCTTCGATCGCGGCCGCCCCGATGACGCCGTTGATCCCCGGCGCCGGACCGCCCCCGACGATAATGCCCATGGTAGACTGAATCATGTTTCTATTTCTCTCGCGAAAGACCCAACCCAAGCTGCCGCATCGCATGCGTGCCGCGCTAATTCGATCGGCAAAAAAGCGCCATGCCAACCACAAACACCTGTGCTGATTCTAGCCGTGTTTTCGGACGTTGCCCACTGGCGGCCAAGCGAAAGTTTCGGAAAGCATCCGTGGCGTTTAAGGAGGGCTCAAACGGTTGTATCTTTCGTGTGGCGGTTGTCGCGCGAGCGCCGAGCGGGCGCGCGGGCTGAAGCCCGCGGCTCAGGGCATATCGACGAATCGAACGGCATCTGGCGCCGCTACACAATAAATGAAAGTGCTCTTGCTTCAACTTCTTACCGGACGTGACTTGCGATCGGCGGGCTCTTATAGTGCGCCTTGTTTGCCAACGTGATTTTGACGGTCCGGCGGAGCCGCCCATGCTCATCAGCGAGGTGTTCTACAGTATCCAGGGCGAGGGGATGTTGACCGGCACGCCGAGCGTCTTCGTCCGCACTTCAGGCTGCAACCTACGGTGCATCTGGTGTGACACCCCCTACACGTCCTGGAATCCCGAGGGCACGGAACGATCGGTGGCGCACATCGTCGACGACGTGGCCGTCTTCGGCGCGCGGCACGTCGTGGTGACCGGCGGCGAGCCGACCATCGCCCCGGAAATCGCAAACCTCTGCACGGCGTTGCGTGACGAAGGCCACCACGTCACGTTGGAGACCGCCGCCACGGTGCTCAAGCCCATCCCTTGCGATCTTGCGAGCATCAGCCCGAAGCTGGCCAACTCAACGCCCCCTGCGCCGGACGGCGGCGCGTGGGCGCAGCGGCATGAATCCAGACGGATCAACCTGGACGCCATCCGGCATTACCTGCACGCCCCCGACTACCAGCTCAAGTTTGTCGTTCAGCGCGAAGCCGACCTCAACGAGATTAATGCTCTGCTGGCACAGATTGAAACCTTCGACCGTCACCGCGTTTTCCTGATGCCTGAAGGTGTCACTGAATCGGCACTCAATGAGCGAGCGACGTGGATGGTTGAAGCCTGCAAGCGCCGCGGATTTCGATTCTGCCCCCGGCTGCAAATCCACCTCTTCGGCAACCGGCGCGGAACATGACAATTGATTGGCACCATAGAGATCGCGTCTTTCGTGTGGCGGTTGTCGAGCGAACCCGCACGGCCGCGCGGGCTAAAGCCCGCGGCTCGGAGCGGGCGCCGGCAGGTGGCGACACATAGATGGCACCGGCGCGACGTTCGGCGGGCGGCTATCCTTCCGTGAGCACGTCCATGCCCTGCTCGAACACAATGTCCACGGGAATGCCGGCTTCGCCCAGGCGGTTCAGGCTTTCCTGCAACACCGGGCCGATCTTGCCCAGATCGTCCATCATGGTCTTGACGGCGTCGTAATCTCCGTCCCCCTGCAGCGTGAGAATCCGCGTGGTCAGCGCACGCATCGCCTCTTGCATCTTGCCGGCATCCACACGGTACCGGCCCGTACTTGAATCGCGCGCAAACGCCCCCATTTGCTTGAAGAAGTTGAACCGCAGCATGTTGGCCCGGCCGTGCGCGCTGGCGGCGCCGAATCGCACGGAGCGGAAAATCCCCGCCAGGAAGGTCACGTAGTTGTCCATCAAGTCCGCCTCACCGAGCTCGCCCCGCTCGATCAGCTTCGTAACCATGTAGAGACCAAGGATGTCGGCCTTGCCTTCCTCCAACGCCGACGCCTGTTCCCGAAGCGCAGCGCGCACGGTGCCTTTGCCCGTGAGCGTGTTCTTGATGCCCAAGCCGTGGGCCACTTCGTGAAACATCGTATTGGCAAAGAACGCATCGAAGGTGATGTGCCTGCGCTGGTCCGCGGCGATGAGCTGATCGGCGATGGGCACGAGAATCTTGTCATACTTGGCCCGCATGGCGTTTTTGAGCTGAAGGCGACGGGTTCCCTTCTTGAGCTGCACCTCTTCGTCGTTGGGTAGATTGATCGCGATTGTCTTGGCGCCCGCGTTGCAATCGCCCGCGTAGTACACCACGTCGTACGCGTTGAGATCGGAGTCCGTGCCCGGCGTCTCCTGCTTGTACCGGGCATCCACGGGAAGCGATCGCTGCAATTCGGGAAGCATGGCCGCGTACCGGGACAACCGCCGACTCCATTGCTTGTCTTTGATCAGCACGTACGCTTCAAAGCTGGCCTTGTATCCGAACAGCGCGTCCTCGTAGGTTTCGATCGGCCCGATCACCATGTCGATGACGTTGTCCTTCATATCCAACCACGCCAGATCGCTTGGTTGATACTCATCGGTCAGCAGCGCACGCGCCCGGCCCTCGAGGTATCGGCGCAATCCCGCATCCTCGGCGAGAGACGCCGCCTCGCGCAGCTTGGCCGCCGCAGGCTCAAGCTGCGCCCTGAAGAATACATGGTAGTCGATCGCCTTGAGTCGCCCACCGTCGGCGTCGCGCCGCACCATCGTGTAGAGGCTCTTGAGCCGCCGCCCCTGCCCTGCATCCGCCGCAACGGCCCGCTCAAATTCTTCTTTCGTCATGTCGTGCGGATAGAAGTTGGCACCCTTGGGCTTGGCGCCGATGCCGGCCACGAAGGGGTGGTTGTCCGCCAGGCGATCCCATGGACCGTAGTTGATCTCGGTCAGGCGGCGGATACGTGCGTCGGAAATAGTCGCGAGCAACGCGCGGCGATCGCCGTAGGCTTGCAGCCAATACGCCTCATCCATCCGCCGGGCGGCGTCGACCAGCAGCGGAAGCATCAGCCGCTGGTTCGGCGACAGCGCACTCAAATCCGCGGTAAGGCGAACGGTAGCATACTGCTCGGCGGAGCGCACCGCGGCACCGGTCCGACCGTAGCGCCCTCCTGCGCTGCCGGAAGTCGATCCGGGAAGCGCGCAAGACGTCAAAGCCAGCAACGCCACCACTGGGGCAGTCAGGATGGGTTTCATGGGATCAGGCATCATCCGTGTGTCCTCAAAAAAGGTCCGAATATCCAGTGGCCGTGCGCGACCGCAGGATGAAATGCTACCGGCAATGGGCCGTGAATCAACTCCGTATCGGACGTGCAGGCCACCCCGCCCATGATGGCCACGTGTTGCGTGAAGCCCGCGCAGGCGGCTCGGCCAATCGATGATCCGAGAATCATCCGCAGCACCCTGCACCCAAGGCGGTACCCCGTGGGGCCATACGGTCCGGCCGCTGATAACCGTCGGCCGAGTTAAAGCCCGCGCCCCACTTGGTCGTACTACTGATCCAGTAGGGTTGCATGCGATCGCCAGGGAACCCGTTCGCATGGACCGGTCATGGGGCGATAGGACGAGATAGCCTTGAATTCTCGGAACAAGTGACGCTTTAACTATGCGCAAATCGCTTCGTGATATTTCCTTCAAGCAGAAACTGCTCTTCTTCGCCATCTCGACAACCGGGTTGGCCTTGTTCCTCACGTGCGCGGCGACCATCATCAACCACTGGAACGGAGCGAGGCGGTCCATCCCGCGGGCCGTGAACATCCAGGCGAATATCATCGGGATGGACGTCGCCGGGGCGATCGTCTTCAATGATCCCGCGTCCGCGACGGAAACCCTGTCGCGACTGCGCGCGGACCGCGCGGTCGTGTTTGCCTCCGTGTACGACGCTGAGGGACGTGAGTTCGCCCGATATGCCCGCAAGAACAGCCAACATCAAGACATCGCGTACCGCGATCGTGATGGCTACCGGTTCGAGGGGAATCGGCTTCATCTGACAAGACGCATCACCCTGGACGGCGAGCCGGTAGGGCGCATCTACATCCAGTACGATCTGCACGGCCTCTACATAAGCCTGGTGCAACAGATGATCACCGTGGTGATTGCGATGGCCATATCGCTGGCCGCCGCTTATGTCTTCGCCGCCAAACTGCAAGGCACGATTACCGAACCGATTTTGAGCCTCGCGGCGTCCGCGCGGGCCGTCGCCCGACAAAAGGACTTCTCACTCCGCGCTACGAAACACGGCAACGACGAGCTGGGGATGCTCACCGATGCGTTCAATCAGATGCTGACTCAGATTCAAGATCGAGACGCCGCGTTGCGATCGGCCAACGCGCATCTCGAGGAGCGCGTTCGGCAGCGAACCGCGACTCTTGAGGCGCGAACGACCGAACTCATTGAGAAAAACCGAACGATTGCGTTGCTGGAAAGCATCGCGGTCGCCGCGAATGAAGCGGCGGACGTGCATGAGGCACTGCACGCCGCGTTGGAGGAGATTTGCCAATACACGCAGTGGCCCGTCGGCCATGTCTACATGCTTTCCGAGGACGACCCCGACGTGTTGGTTCCTACCAACCTGTGGTTTCTCAAGGATCCGCGGCAATTCTCGGCGTTTCAGATGATTACCCAAGCGACGGAATTCCCATCGGGGATCGGTCTTCCGGGACGTGTGCTGGCTCAAAAAAAAGCCGCATGGATCGTGGATGTCACAAAGGACGACAACTTCCCGCGCACCCAAGGCGCTAAAGACCTGGGTGTGAAAGCCGCCATGGCGTTTCCCATTCTGGCCAAAAACCGCGTGGCCGCCGTGCTTGAGTTCTTCGCCCTCGATGCCCTATCGCCCGATGAGGATCTGCTGAAGATCATGTCGGCCGTCGGCACCCAACTCGGTCGTGTCATCGAGCGTCATCAGGCCGAGCAGGCCATGAAGAACAGCGCCACGGCGCTGCGTGAAACCAACACCGCGCTTCAAGCGGCCAGCGTCCAGGCGGACGCGGCCAATCAGGCCAAAGGCGAATTTCTCGCCAACATGAGCCATGAAATCCGAACCCCGATGAATGGCATCATCGGCATGACGGAACTTGCCTTGGATACGGAACTCAGCGGGGAGCAGCGCGAGTATCTTGAGACCGTTCTTCGATCCGCAAATTGCTTGCTCGCATTGCTCAATGATATCCTCGACTTTTCGAAGATCGAAGCGGGCAAGCTGGAGCTCGAGCATATTGAATTCGATCCCCGAGACATCCTGGAGGGGCTGGGCGACCTGCTCGCCCATCGGGCCGAAGAGAAACACCTCGAATTCATCACCGACGTGGATGCCGATGTCCCGCGCGTGCTTTGCGGCGACCCCGTTCGCCTGCGCCAAATCCTGATCAACCTGACCAGCAACGCCGTCAAGTTCACCGATCAAGGCGAGGTGGTCGTCGAAGCGTGTGTTGATCAACGTAGCGAGCGTGAGGTCCAGGTGCGTTTCACGGTGCGCGACACCGGAATCGGCATTCCGCTGGACAGACAGGCGGCCATCTTCGAAAGCTTTACCCAAGCCGACGGGGCCACCACGCGGAAATACGGCGGGACCGGGCTGGGTCTTGCCATTACCAAGCAGCTTTGCGATCTCTTGAACGCCGAGATTGGGCTGGTCAGCGAACCCGGCGTCGGCAGCACCTTCACCCTGCGCGTTCCCTTAGGGACGGTCGGACGGCAGCGCGGCGTCGATTCGTCCGAGCAGGCGCGGCGTGCGGCGCTTCTTTCGTGTATCGAAGGAAGACGCATCCTGGTCGTCGACGATAACGCCACGAATCGGCGCATTCTGGATCAGAAGTTGCAGCGCTGGGGTTGCCAACCCAGGCTTGCGTCGGATGGGGCCGAGGCCCTGATGATCCTTGAGCGCGAGGCCGGCACCGACCACCCGATTGATCTGATCCTGCTCGACGTGTGCATGCCGAACATGGATGGGTTCGAGGTCGAGCGAAAAGTTCGACACACGGCGCATGGCGGCGGCGTCCCCATCGTTTTTCTCAGCTCCGCGGCCTCCTGGAAACAGGCACAGCGGGAACCGGCATCCGGGCGCACCGTCCGCCTCACCAAGCCGGTCAAACAGAGGTTGCTCTTCGAAACCGTCGCGAGCTTCTTCGACGGTGAAATCGCGGACGAAACGCCCGGCCGCGAGCCTGAATCCCGATCCGATTCCGACCCCGCGGCCGCCGAATGCCCGTCTGATTGCCGGATCCTCCTCGTCGAGGACAACCTGGTCAATCGGCGCGTCGCTACGGGAATCCTCAAGAAGTTCGGTTGCCAGGTCAGCGAGGCGGAAAACGGGCGGATCGCGCTGGATCGGCTCGACAGCCAGGAATTCGACCTCGTTTTCATGGACGTGCAGATGCCCGAAATGGACGGGTTGGAAGCCACTCGGAGAATTCGGGCGCAAGCGCGATTCAAACAGCTTCCCATCATCGCCATGACCGCTCATGCCATGAAAGGCGACAGAGCGCGTTGCCTGGATACGGGTATGAGCGATTACATCAACAAGCCCGTGAGCATGGAAAAGTTGCGCACGATTTTTCAAAAATGGTGGCGCAAAACCCAACTCCATGCGTCCGGCACATCGGAACCCCCCGCGACCACCGCGATCGAAGCGCCGAACCCGGTTGAGGAAGTACCGATCCACCGCGACAAGGCGTTACGCAACATGGAAGGCGATGAGGAACTCCTGGACGCTGTGATCCAGGTGTTCGTCGATTCAATCCCCCAATTGCTTGTTGAGCTTCGAGCGGCCATCGCTCAACGAGATCCGGCGCGGATCGAGGCCGCCGCGCATGGTCTGAAGGGAACCGCGTCCAACATCTGCGCCGAACCCACCCGCCGCGCCGCCGAGCACCTGGAGCAAAGCAGCAAAGACCCGTCCATGGCAAACGTGGATGCCTTGATGCACGACCTGGAACGTAAGCTCCAAGCCGTTCAAGGGGCGCTGGGGAATAACCACGCACTGGATCCGTCGCCTGACCCGCGTCCGTAAAGGGGATGGCCGTCCCCCGATTTCACTCCGCAATCGTGAGGACGCGGTCCACCGCTACGGCTTGCCGCTCGGTCGTTGAGCCCGACGGCCAGTGAACCGTCAGGCGGTCGATGATCGTGGTTTCGCCGAGCCCGAAGTGGACTTGGGGCTGGACGGCGGTAAACGCGCTGGTCGTCGTCACGACCTCGCCGACGTAGTCCACTCCGCCCGCCGTGGCTTCGACGCGCGCTCCGATCCCAAAGGCATTGCTATCGGTCCCTTTGAGCCGAACGGTTACCCAGTGGGCGTCTTCCACGGCAGGGTTGATCAGGCATTGAAGGGTATCATCCTCGTTTTGATTCGTCCGGCAGATATCGTCAAAGCCATCTCCGGTGAAGTCGACGGCGGCCAGGGCCCGGCCGGCCCGGCTGTGACCGAAGGCGACGGGCTGATCGCCGGTCCAGTTGAAGAATCCCCGGGCGCCGGTGCGATCCGTAAACGATTGGCCGCCGTCATTGCGCAACAAGCGTCCCACGCCGTGAAAATCCTGCCGGAACCGGCCCTCAAGTCCGTCAGTGAGAATCAGATCCCCCGTCCACGCGAGATCGGGCCATCCGTCGTTTTGCAGATCCAACCACGCGCAGCCGAAACTGAATTCGTACGCCTGCAGTCCGCGCCCCTGGTGCTGATTCGTCGGCGGCAAGGTTCCGGGTGTCACTGACGCGTCACCCGCCGCGTCGACGAACACGCCGTTCCCGTCGTTTTCAAGCAGGCGGTGAAACGGAGTGCCATTCTCTCGGCGCCAGGCGCTGGTGAGGTGGTTGGTCTCAACGCCGGCCCCTCGGGCGTCGGCTCCGACATTGCCCAGAAAATAGTCCAGGTCGCCGTCTCGATCGTAATCCGCCGCCGCAATGCCCATCCAGCCGCCGTGTTTGTTGAGCAAGGCCTCCTGGGACCGCGTGAAGGTGAGATCGCCGTTGCCCAGGAACAGGTCCACGCCTCCGGGGATTTCCTGCAGAGCAAACAGATCCTGAAAGCCGTCGCGATTGACGTCCGTGAAATACACCGACCACGTCGGCATGTGATGGAGGATGTTCGCCGTCGACGGCGCGAGGCCCCCAACCAGCGTGCCGGCCACGCCCGCCGACTCCGTAATGTCTTCAAACAGCGGCACGCCGCCGGCCACGATGCCGGTGTTGCGCAGTAGCACGTTGGGCGTATCGGGCAAGAACGTCTGGTTCTCCTCGAAGATCAGGTCGCCAAAGTTGTAGCGCGCGATGTACAGGTCGAGCAGCCCGTCGTTGTCGATGTCCGCCACGCCGATGCTGGATCCGAAATTCACCGACGAAAGCCCCGTCTCCTCCGTGGCGTCGGCAAACCGCACTTGCCCGAACTTATCAGGACCGAGGTTCTTCAGGTAACGCACGGTCGCGCGCGGATCATCCGGGGCATCGGGCAGTTGCCGGCCGATGATCAAGTCCAACCAGCCATCGTTGTCGAAATCGCCGACGCCCGTGCAGACGCCCCAATCCCCCGTAAAACGCACGCCCGCGAGATCAGCTACCTCGGTGAAGCCGCCTCGTCCATCGTTGTCATAAAGAAGATTCGGAGTCCCCGTGATGCTAGTGACAAACAGATCGATGTCACCGTCGTTGTCATAATCAAACAACGCCAACGCCGGCCAGCCGACCGCTTTGGGCGCCGGCGAGAACGCCGACGCGGTCACGTCGCGAAACGCAGTCTCCTGGGCCACTTCCGAAAGCGAAGGAGTCTCCCTGGCAACCTCCGAAAGCGACGGAGCACAACTTGCCGCCAGCAATCCAACAATCCCTACCAATACCCGCCCGCAAATCTTCAGCGCCATGATGAACATTCCTGTCTGGAATCCGTTGAGCCACCCGCGGCCGCGCCAATCGCCCCTGCCGCACCGTTTGAGCACATCATAGACCGGCGGCTTGGGCCTTGCCACCGCACCGGTGGTTCAGACGCTTCCGGTGGGATGGGTACGCCGACTCAGAGCCGTGGGCGCGAGCCCGCGGACGTTCCGCGGTAGCATGTCACCGGGCCGGCGCCCGGTGCTCTGATGACTTTCCGCCGCCGATGGCATCGCGCACGGTGCGCGGCTTGCCAGTCAGGAGATTGGTGGTCCCGGGTGTGTCCGGATGACTTCCTTGACGCCGCCGGTGGCTTCGATATCGTTCCGGCATGGGCCGACCGCCGCGCATACGCTCCCTCAAAGACTATGCCAAACTCATCCTGGCACCGTTTCTTGCCTTGCTCGTCACCCTTACCGTGCTTTGGATCGTTTTCGAGCACAAACCTTCCTGGTACCGCCCGGCGGCGCTCGAGGGCGATGACCTGCGTCTTGTGACGTCCCGCGCGACTCAGTGGGCGGATGAAGTTTCGGATCAAATGGTCCACGGTCAGCCCTTCGAGTTGGTGCTGGTGAGCCGGGAGGTCAACGAGTTTCTGGCCGCATTGCCGGAGTTGTTTCCCGACGAGTTCTTGAATTGGCCCCAAGCCTTGAGGCTGCCGGCGGTCGGTTTCGAGCCGGACGCCATCCACATTGGACTGCTGTGTGAGATGGACGGCTGGCGCGTGATCGCGGCGCTGGCGTTGACCGCCAAGATAATCGACGACGGACGCTTTGTTCGGATCGCCGCGACGGGGGTCTACGGCGGGTCGCTTCCTCTGCCGCGCAGCTTGCTAGGGCGCGTCTTCGACCCCTCTTTTGCGGCCCTGGCGCGAAGCGTTTCGCTGAAAAGCGGGGATCGGGCGGAGCGAATCCTCAAAGAACTGGCCTCGGTGGACGATCTATTCGAAGGCGTCTTGATTCGCAACCGGTTTGTCTGGCCCAACGGCAAGCGAGCTTTTCGCCTTGAAACGATTCGCATGGAAACCGATCGCCTGGTATTGGGCATTGCGCCGTTGTGACGGATCGGACCGCCAAAGCGAGTGGACCCCTAGGAAGAGGAGCCGAACATGCCGATCCCCACGGCAAGACTGCTGATAACCTGTCCGGACCGCCAGGGCATCATCGCGATTGTGGCGAGGTTCATCGCGGAGCATGGCGGAAACATCGTCGAAGCGGATCAACATTCCGACCCCCAGCACGGCGAGTTTTTCATGCGCGTCGAGATCGACCCGGAAGGATTCCGGCTGGATCGGTCGAGCTTCGCCCGGGCGTGGGAACCGACGGCTCGGGAATGCAAGATGCGCTGGTGGATGTACTGGGGCAACGACGTCAAACGCATGGCGATTCTCGTCAGCAAGGAGAGCCACTGCCTTTCGGATCTGTTAGGGCGTTGGCAGACCGGCGAACTGCGCGTCGAGATTCCCTTCGTTGCCGGAAACCATGAATCGCTGCGGCAACGCGCGATCTCACACGGCCTGGCCTTTCACCATCTTCCCGCTGCGCCGAAGACCAAGGCGCGACAGGAAGCCCGACTCACCGCGCTGCTGGAAGAGGCCGACGTGGATTTCATCGTGCTGGCCCGATACATGCAAATCCTTTCGCCCGAGTTCGTGGCCGCGTATCCCCAGCGCACCATCAACATCCACCACAGCTTCTTGCCCGCGTTCGCCGGTCCGCGACCCTACCGGCAGGCGTTCGAACGCGGGGTCAAACTGATCGGGGCCACCAGCCACTACGTCACCGATGAACTCGACGCCGGACCGATCATCGCGCAATCGACGCTGCCCGTGGGGCATCGCGATTCACTGGAGGATTTGATTCGCAAGGGGCGGGACTTGGAACGGATGGTCCTTGCCACGGCCGTCCGGCACCACGTGGAAGACAAGATTCTGGTCAGCCGCAACAAGACCGTCGTGTTTGATTGAGCGCGGATCTTCCACGCTCCGGCGACACACCTCTTGCGCAGCGGTTGTCGGACCCGTTCCTCATCCTACGTATTGCCTCCCATACGGCACCCGTCACCGACAAGGCAAGCCCCAACTACGACGAAGCCACCACCCGGTGCTCCGGATGATCCTTAAACGGAACATACCCGGAAGCCATCCACAAACCCGCTGCGAACACCGCCGCACCGATCACGACCGTCCGCCCGGGAAGATGGGCCGACTCCGCTTCCTGCGGTCCGACCAGAACCGTAAACGACTCCGGGAATCTGACGTTGAGCATCCCGATGGCATTGTGGATCAGATGCGCCATCATAGACGGCAAGATGGATCGGGACTGCCAGCAGAGGTACGCCAGCACCATCCCCAACATCGCGGTAACCGGAAACTTGAACAGGAAGAAATGAAACACGCCGAAGATCACGCCGCAGGTGGCGATGGCGACCCACTTGTGGCCCGCCGTGCGAAGCCCCGATAGCAAAAACCCTCGAAATAGGAGCTCCTCACAAACGGCCGGTACGACGGCGACAAACAAGAACGCGTGGCTCAGCGGGATGATGCGCAGTGCTTCGGCCAACATTTCCGTATTGGTCGCCAGCGCCTTGGGCATCCCCACCAAGGCAACCTGCCACGTGCTCAGTTCGTGTGCGGGAACCCACGCAGCCAGGCCGATCAGCAGCGCAGCCACTTCAAAACGTATGGCGGGAAGCCGAAACCCGAGCGTGGAGCTGAGCCCTATTCTCCAATAGACCAGAAGACCTACCGGCAGCAGGACGAACAGAATCGGCATCAGCGTCCCGCTCGCGTAGAGCACGCCGCGCGCGTCGATCTCCGCCTCGGTCGGACTCAAGCTCGCCTGAATGAAGAACCAGGTCGGAAACAGCAGCGCCACCGTCATCAGCGACATCGACACCCCCGGTCGCCGCGCCGGCTTGATCAGACGCCGATTGAACGAATTCTTCAACGACCCCGAGTCCGAGAACACGACTGATTCGGTGCCGAACACGGTCGCCGCCACCGCCACGGCCGCCCCCGCGTACAGCGTGGTCGAAAGCAAGACCATCGCGATTTGACTCCAGGGCACCTCGGCGCCCAGCAGAAAATCGCGGGCCAGTAAGACCATGTTGCCCACCGGCATGACCAGCATGATCCCTTCGGCCTTGGTCGCAGGCAAAGCCGCAATGCCGCCGGGAATGAGCACGGCCAGGATCACGGGCGTGACGTAGTTCTGCGCCTCTTTGAACGTCCGCGCATAGCTGCACACCGCGATCATGATCGCGGACATCAAGACCGCGAACGGGATCAGACAGATCAGGATCATCGCCATGGTCGAAAGCGGTATGCCGCCGCCGAATGTCGAGAGCACCTTGTCGAACCCGCCGAAATAGACCGTCGCGCTGACGCTGGCGAGATTCAGAGCGGCGCCCATGACGGACACCGTCGTTACCACCAAAAACTTGCCCACAATCAGGTCGATCACGGGAACGGGGCAGACCATCAACGATTCGAGCGTGCCGCGCTCCCGCTCCCCGGCCGTCACATCGATGGCCGGATAGATCGCCCCCGTAATCGTCATCAGAATCAGGATCAAAGGCAGAATCTGGCCAAGCATGGAGGGGGGCGACGCCAGATTCACGGTCTCGATACGAAACGCGTGGACAAAGCTCTCCGGAAGGTTTTCTCGCTGGAGCCGAACTCGAACGCGCGCTTCCTCGACGCGTTTGAGCATCTCCTTGATCCGGTAAAAGGCGTTGCGGCTTCGGACTTCCTCCATGTCCGCACAAATATCGACGAAGTGGACCGCGCTGACATGGTTGCGGGTCGGGTTGGCGTGGAAGAAGACACCTACGTGGACCTCGCGGTCCTGAATGGCCCGGGTCAGTTTCTCCCAGCTTCTGTAGGATCCTACTTTCGTGTTGGCCAGGGGCTTGGGCAAATCCTCCAGCTCTTCGGAACCTTCGGGCAGGCTCGCGGCACGCGCTTCGAGGTTCCGACGATCTTCGTCAATCAAGAGCGCCAGGTAGGCTTCCTGCTCCGCCCCGACGATGCCGACGATGAGTTCTTCCTGGTCGAGGGCTTCCACCTGAAAGCTCACCGCTTGAATCGACCCGAGCATGAGCAGCGGATAAAGCACGATCGGCACGACGATCATCGCGATCAGCGTCCGACGATCGCGCAGAATGTCGGTAAGCTCTTTCACATAGATGGTGCGGATTCGCGCGTGGGCGCTCATGAGATCAGCCCCTCGATCGGCTCGTCGGCGTGGATCAGCTTGAGAAAAATACTGCTCAATCGCTTCACGCCGCTTTGAGCTTGGAGCGACTCCAGATCACCCTCGGCCACCAGCTTCCCCTCGTGAAGCAGCCCGATGCGATCGCACATCGTTTCCGCTTCGTCCAGGTAGTGCGTGGAAAGAATGATGGTCTTGCCCTGGTCCCGCTCCCGCCGGATGTAGGCGAGGATGGCCCGATTGCTCAGGACATCCAACCCCAAGGTGGGCTCATCCATGATGAGAATCGGTGGATCGGCCACCAACGCGCGGGCGATGTTGACGCGCTGCTTCTGCCCCGTGGACAGCGCCCCGCATCTCAAGTCGGCAAACGGGCCGATGCCCAGCCATTCGATGAGTTCATCCGCGCGCCGCGTCGCGCGCTCCGGCGGCATCCCGTGCAGACGGGCGAAGTAGACCAGCAGTTCTTGAGAATTAAGCCGTTGATACAGCCCCGTGTTGGCGGTCAGAAAGCCCAAGACCCGCTTTACCTGATCCGGCTCACGCGCAACCTCGTGCCCCGCCAGGATGGCCCGCCCGCTCGTGGCCGACATCAACCCGCTGAGCAAACGCAACGTCGTCGTCTTGCCGGCCCCATTCGGGCCGAGCAGCCCGTAGATCTGCCCCTGCCCCACATGAAAGCTCAGACCGTCAACGGCCCGCTTCTCCGTACCGTTGGGGGTCGGAAATGTCTTAACCAAGTTTTCCGCAATGACCATGTCCACTTGGTTGGGGATTGTAGCGAACCAACGCCAAAACAACATAGACGCGCTCACCAACCCATCCCACGGACCCGATCCGCGTCTTATTCAACCCGCCCTACCACGGAATTCAGCGGCGCGGTAGCATGAGCCCCGATGGCGAACGGACCAAGGGCCGAAGCAAAGGATTTCCCAGAGGAGTCAAACACGATGTCGGGCGAACTGCGGATCGAAAAGGACAGCATGGGCGAAATGAACGTGCCCGCCGGGGCTTACTGGGGCGCGCAGACCCAAAGGGCCGTCGAGAATTTCCCCATCAGCGGATATCGATTCCCGCGACCCTTCATCCGCGCGCTGGGCCTGATCAAGCAATCGGCGGCGAAGGTCAACCGCCGGCTCGAAAAGCTCGACGGCCACCGATCCGAACTCATCACCAAGGCCGCCCAAGAAGTCGTCGAAGGCAAGCTCGACGACAACTTCGTGCTCGACATCTTCCAAACCGGATCGGGTACCAGCACCAACATGAACGCCAACGAAGTGATCGCCAACCGGGCGATCGAGCTGGCCGGCGGCGTGATCGGATCGCGCGACCCCGTTCACCCAAACGATCACGTGAACATGGGGCAGTCCTCCAACGACGTGATCCCCACGGCTATCCACGTATCGCTCGCGGAGTCGATCCGTGCCGATCTGATTCCCGCCCTGGAACACCTGCACAAGCAGCTCGTCCGGAAAGCCGAGGCCTTCGATAAGATTGTCAAGATCGGGAGGACCCATCTTCAAGACGCCACGCCCGTGCGATTGGGGCAGGAGTTCGCAGGCTTCGCCCGGCAGGCCGAACTGTCCGTGCTGCGGGCCAACAAGGCCGTTAAAGCGCTTCGCGAGCTGCCCATCGGCGGCACGGCCGTCGGCACGGGCATCAACACCCATCCCGAGTTTGACCGCCGCATGTGCGCGGCCCTTTCCGAGACCACCGGGATCGAGTTCGTCCCCGCCGAAGACCACTTCGAAGCACAGGCGGCCAAGGACGCCGTGTGCGAAGCCAGCGGCCAATTGAAAACGATCGCGGTCGGATTGACCAAGATTGCCAGTGATATTCGGATGCTTGGCAGCGGACCCCGGTGCGGCATCGGCGAGCTCAAGCTACCAGCCGTGCAGCCCGGCAGCAGCATCATGCCCGGCAAGGTCAACCCGGTGATGAGCGAAATGATCATCCAGATCGCCGCGCAGGTAATCGGCAACGATGCGGCCGTTACCATCGGATGCCGGGACGGACACTACGAACTGAACGTCACGATGCCGATGATGGCCTACAACGTGCTGGAATCGGTGCGTCTGCTCGCCAGGGGAGCGCGTGTGTTTGCGGACCGTTGTGTGGCGGGCATCGAAGCCAACGAGGCGCGATGCGCCGAACTGATCGAAGGCTCGCTGGCGATGTGCACCAGCCTCGTCCCGTTCATCGGGTACGACAAATCCGCCGCGATCGCCAAGGAGGCCTTCGCGACGGGCAAGACGGTTCGCCAGGTGGCACAAGCGCAAAACGTCCTCAGCGACGACGAGTTGAACAAAGCGCTCAACCCGGCATCCATGACCGAGCCGGGGTAGGGCCGTGTCAACGCCGACTTGATGGGGTGTCCCGTGTGGCGGGTGGCCCACCTCCTCTTGGAGGTGGGGGAGCCGATGATGGTGACCGGCTGACCCCCGCGCTTGCCGACGATCCAGAGCCGCGGGCGCCAGCCCTCGAACTACCCGCGTCCTTTACCGGATGGCCTTCGAATTCTGGCGGCCGCGAAATCATCGGCTCCCCATGTCCGAATAGGACATGGGCCACCCACCGCAACTCCCCAGCCCGGGGGTGGCTGGGCCACATGGGCGACGGTCGACATGAACCTGATTCTCTTCGCCGACAACGCGACCGACCGGACGCTCGACCCCGACGATCCGCGCACAATCCATGTCCGCAGCGTATTGCGCATGGGCATCGGCGATACGATCGACGTTGGCGTCATCAACGGCGCGCGCGGCAAGGCCACGATTCGCTCCAACGACGCCAACGGGATCACGCTCGCCATCGAATGGGGCTCCATTCCCACACCGCCGTTTCCCATTCATCTGTTGCTCGCCCTACCCCGACCGCAAACCGCCCGGCGGCTGCTGCGTGAGTGTACGGCCCTGGGCGTTGCAAGCATGGCGTTTTTCAAAAGCGAGAAGGGCGAGCCCTCCTATCGCCAAAGCCGCCTGTGGCACGGCGACGAATGGCGGCGTCATCTGATCCATGGCGCCGAGCAGGCCTTCACTACCCACATCCCCGGGGTTACGCATTTTGACACGATTAGCGATTGCCTTAAGACGGCCCGCGAAGACACGTCCCGCGTGGCACTGGACGTCTACGAAGCCGTAGGCTCCATCGCCCACTGGGACACGGCCCAGCCCCCCGTGACGATGGCAATAGGTCCGGAGCGTGGCTTTTCCGACGCCGACCGACGTGCGTTGCGATCGGCGGGCTTCGAGCTGCGCCATCTCGGCCACCGCGTGTTGCGAACCGAAACGGCGGCCATCGCGGCCACCGCCGTCATCTCGGCCCGGTTCGGCTTTCTCTCCACACCGCACGCCCCTTGAACGCGGGCTTGAAGCCCGCGCGGCGCCCAGAGGCTCTCCAGGGTTCCGGGGTGCGTAAAAAAACGGCGGCTGTGATTGCGGTCTTCGGAGGATGTGATTGCTGGCTGAAGGCCTGCTCTGAAGTAGCCGGGGGCAAGCGCAGCGCCGCCCTCTGATCGCGCCGCCCCCCAGGCGTCCGACCCTGAACGGGTCGTCTTATCCGTGCGGTGTATGCGCGACGCGGCGTTTAGCCGACCCTTCCAGGGTCGAATGGAATGGGTTGTGCCGTGACCGTGGGTCCGCCCCGGACGGACCCACGGCTACTACAGCGCAGCCTTTCAGGCTGCAGGAAGGAACGGCGTTCAGTCCGCCGATAGTGTCATGTACCCGAGGTTCCGTGCCGCGGGGCGATACAACGGATCGTAATCTGCTCCGGGTCCGCGGCTCGGGATAGTTGCTGAATCGACGGGGATTGGGCAACGCTGCACGAGCATCGAAACCGCACTAAACCGGCGGCGGTGGCGGTTCCCACGTGGATGCGTCATCCTCGTCCACGGTGGGAAGATCCACGTGCATCATCCGGCTGATTCGGCGAGAAGTCTCCTCGGCCTCTTTGGCGGCGATGCGAACCTCTCGGCGCTGCATCCAGATACCGAGCACGATCATACCAACCCCGGTCGCCAACGTGAGGATGCCCGGACCGGGGTCGGTCAAAAGCAAGACCCCACCGACCATGGCCGTCACCCAGCCCAGCAAGGCCAGCAACGTGGACAACGGGGTCATCACAATGCCCACCACGATGGACGTTCCAACGATCGCGAAGAGCTTCATTGCGAAATAGAGCGTCAACATGGCCTGTATCCCCCGGCTGAAGCGAGCCCGACGCCGGCGGAACGACCGACCGATTTCCGAGTCTCGCGAGCGAGGTCACCGGTTATTATAGCACCCGAAAACGCCCATGTGGGCCTTCGGCACGCAACAACCACAGCGGCGTCACAGAATCGGCGGCGGGCATCCTTCAGAGCACCGGGCACAAGCCCGGTGACATGTGCCGCGGAAGGTCCGCAGACTCGCGCCGGCGACCATCCCATCCCGCAACGGCGGGTATCCCGGTCGCGCCAAGTGCGCCATCACGGCGCCGTTACGCCGCAGGCGATACCGATCCAGGATTCGCCAAACCGCATGCGATGTTGACGCGCCCGGCGGTTGGCGTACCGTACCCCGGTCGGCGCCGGTAGCTCAGCGGATAGAGCATCGGGTTTCTAACCCGGCGGTCGCAAGTTCGAGTCTTGCCCGGCGCATTGTGCCACCGCTTGACACTGCAACACTACTTGTGTCGCAGCAAGCACTTACAGCGGCCGGTGCCGTTCGGTCGTCACCTAACGATTTGTCAGGAAGTGTCTGCGATATGCAGCGTTTGCGTGTAGTTGGTACATGCATTGGTACATGCTTTCGGGCAGTCGAATCCGCTTCGCTCTTGGCGTCGGTGTGCTCGCCGCGTCGCGAAGCGTTCACCGGTTCCGGCCCGGCGGCGCCCGGATTCACAGCCAACGTTGTTCGCCAGGGTGGGCGTTGGCGGGTCATTGCCCGAAACGAATCATTCAGGCTTCGCGCGCAGTAGCGAGGTGGCCTCTCTTTCCAAGTAATAAAAGCGCGGCAAGAGTGAGCCAGAGTTCAGTTGCCGCAACTCCCTCCCTCGGTTGAGTGACTCTAGCCCGGATTATTCAGGCTTTCCCCTATTTTACGACCTCCTTGTGGGATAAAC
>JBHHUB010000025.1:0-29446 GCA_046753625.1 Phycisphaerae bacterium
TAGATTAAGGTGTGACGCGGCACCAGTACGCACATCGTGGATCGCGCTACCGGAAGATATCCGGCAGGGAGAAGTCGGCTATGAAAATCTGCGAATCGCCGCCGCCGCGTTTTGAGGTCCAGAGGAGCTTCTTCCCGTCGGGGCTGAAGACGGCCAAGCCGTCGAATCTGGTGTCAAAGGTGATTCTGGTAAAGTTCTTCGCGTTGGCCGTGGCCATGATCAGATCGTAATTGGGACGCCCGCGGTGGTCGGCCTGCGTGAAGATGAAGGCCTTGCCTGTTGGGTACCAGAAGGGGCACCAGTTGAAAATCGGGTTGTCGGTCAGCGCGCGATCGTTGTTGCCGTTGCTGTCGATCATGCGGATTTGAAGGTTCATCTTTCCGTCGAATCGTCGATCGCCCCGATAAAGCAAGGTCTTCATATCCGGAGAGAAGAACGCCCCGCCGTCGTAGCCTTTTCCGTAGGTCATCCTGCGTGGGTTCCCGCTGTCGGCGTCCATAAGGTACAGTTCGAGGTCGCCGTCCCGGTTGGATGTGAAGACGATGCTCTTCCCATCGGGTGAATAGGTGGCCTCCGCGTCGTAGCCCGGCGCAGAAGTGAGTCGGCGCAGGTTGGAACCGTCGACGTTGGCCTCGAAGATGTCCATGGCCGCATCGAATTGCCACCGGTAATCATCACCATCCTCGACCGCCCGGGCTTGGCCGAGATTGGGGTCGAGGTGGGTCGAGGCGAAGATGATTCTCTTGCCGTTGGGGTGGAAGAAAGCGCAGGTGCAGGCGCCTTTTCCCGTGCTGACCATTTTCAGCTTGCGCGTGGCCAGCTCCAACGTATAGATCTGGTAGTCGTCTTTGCCCACCGGCGTGGCCTGGAAAATAATCATACGCGCGTCGGGCGAGAAATAGGCCTCGCCTGCGTTGGCAAGCCCCATCGATTCGCTGGTAAGCTGAGTGATGTTGGCCAGGTACTTGCTTTCTTCTCCGAAGGGGGGGAATGTGGCCTCTGCCTCCGATTCCGCCGCGGGGGTCGGCTGCGCCATTCCCAGTACTAGAATCGCCAAGAACCCAAATCTACCCGTCACAATCGCCATGGCCAACTCCTGCAGTGCGTCGGTTCTGTCTCTCGGTAATGCCCCTACGGCTCCGGCCGCACGGAGTATTATCGTAGTGGAATTGCGGCCTCGGTGGTAGTGGGGATAGTGGGTGTAGCCGGTGGCCGGTGGGGTTGCCTGCGCGCTCGGCGGGCGCGGTTCGTCGGTGCGACGCAGGGGGACCCAAGCCTCCGAGCCACCCGCCGCAGGAGGTTCTGGTTCGGTTGGGTCCACTTCACGGTTTCCAGCCTGCCCGGCCTATCAGCTTCACGAATCGGCATTCCAGGAGGGCAGTCTCGGAAAGGCCTTGCGGCTTACGTTCCAGAAGTGTCAATCGTTGCAAGGCGGGTGGGCCCACCGGGGCGATGAGTTTGCCTCCGGCTGCCAGTTGCCGGACCAGCGGGCCGGGCAATCGCGCGGCAGCGGCCGTGACGATGATGCGGTCGTAGGGGGCGAGCACGGCCAGGCCGAGCGTACCGTCGCCGACGACGATTGTGGCGTTGGTGACACCGAGTTGAGCAAGCCGCGCGCGCGCCGTGTCGGCCAAAGACGGAATACGCTCGACGGAGTATACTTGGCCGCAGAGGCGCGCCAGCACGGCGGTTTGGTACCCCGTGCCGGTTCCGATCTCGAGAACCTTGCCTGCCGGGGTGAGGTCGAGCCGCTCGGTCATGTACGCGACGATAAATGGCTGGCTGATCGTTTGATGGCAATGGGCGGGTAGGGCGGCATCGTCGTAGGCTTTGGCACGGAGATGTTCCGGCACGAATTGCTCGCGTGGGACGGCACCCATGGCGTCCAGAACGCGGTCGTCGGCGATGCCGCGGTCGGCGAGCTGCAGGCGGACCATCTTGGCACGTAGTTCCGTCCAGCAAGGCGATGAATGCGAATCGCAGGTCATGGGCTCGGCGTAGAGGACCGCGCTATCGTGTCCGCCAGCGGCTCCGGGGGCGGCTCGAGTCGGTATCGTACCCGTCCGCAGGATCGTTAGATAGGATCGTTTCTCTCGGAGCGGGAGTTCCGGGCGGAATCGGCGGTAGCATTTGGCGGTTTCCGATCGCCAAGGCGTTGAAACCGCTACGCCTTTTGCGGATTCCCACGTCCGAAGTGCCCAGAAAGGACTTCCTCAACCATGGCGCGTGATGCAGGAAAAGCTCATCCGCTCATTACATTCACCTCGGATTTTGGTCTGAAGGACTACTACGTGGGGGCGGTCAAGGGCGTGGTTCACAGCATCGCCCCTCAAGCGCGCCTGGTCGACATCTCTCATGAAATCGGTCCGCAAAACATCGTGCACGGTGCGTTCGTCCTGCGCCAGATATGGGAGTACTTCCCGGAAGGCTCGATTCATCTGGCGATTGTCGATCCGGGGGTGGGCACGAACCGACGCATCATCGTGGGGCGATACGCCCGTCGTACCATCGTGGCCCCGGATAACGGGTTGGTCACGTTGGTCCATCGTGATTTTCCGGTTGAGTCGATGATCGTCGCGCAGAACAAGCGCTACTTCCTGCCGGTCGTGTCGGCGACTTTCCATGGACGCGACATCATGGCGCCTGTCGCGGCCCATCTGGCTAACGGCGTACACGCTGAGGATTTGGGTTGTACGACCGACCGGCTGGAGCTGCTTTCGATGGCCACACGGGCCGAGACGGTGGGTGGCAAGGTCGTGGGGCGTGCGCTTTACGCCGACCGGTTCGGGAACGTGATTACCAACATTGCTGAGGATCAAGTCGTGGATTCGTCGGGACGCCATCGGGCGGCGTCGCTACTTCTTAACGGAAAACATTCGGTTCCGATGGCGCGAACCTTCTCCGATGTGGGCGTTCATGAACCCGTGGCGCTGATCGGCAGCGCAGGCATGCTGGAAATTGCCTGTAATCGTGGGAGTGCCGAGGCGCGGTTCGGGCCTGTCGGTGATCTGGTGGTGGAAGTGCAGCCGTCCACGCTACGCCGTTGAATCCGACGGGGCATGGCGAAATGTCCGGGGCACCAGGCAAAAAAAGCCTCCAAGAATATCCGGGATTCCGCTCATATTGTTTCAGGCCCGATGCACCGGCTCCGATAGATGGGCAGCGAAGGAGGGGGCTTCGATAGGCCCCGACGGGGATGTACGCCGGCGGATCCCACCCTATGCCTTCGTGATGTTTTCTGATTCTGTAGTGAGGAGTTAAGACGAATGAGTGCAACCTCCAGTACCTGCACGACCAAGGATTTTGCGACGAATTGTGGAGCTACGGTCCCCTTTGATCAGATCAATGATCCGGGATGCTACATTTGCAATTGGAGCGGCCACCTGCTTCGCGTTCCTGAAGATGGTGTTGCGGCCGGTCGTTCGCCCTTGGTGAACATCATCGGCACCGAGCCCTTGGTCGTCACCAAGATCAGCAACAATCCGTTCATCACGCTGACGAAGGCCAAGATGGTCGCCTCGAATCTCGACGTCGCCGTCAACTTCTAAGCAAGAGGTTACTCAGGCAACGACACGAGGCCGGCGGCAGGTGCACCTGCCGCCGGCTTTCTTGTGCGCGCGTCAGGCATGACGCGCAGCGTCATGACGTGACGCTGCTAACCGGTTAGCGAAAGCGATCCGGGGTTGCGACTTGCCGGGTGAACGTCCCGGTGGGGGCGTTGATGGCAGGAACTCCTGGCCGAACTGCAAGGGTGACCGCCGTTAGGCGGCATCTGAAGGATGCGGAAGGCAAACTCCCGGCCCGAGGCACACGAATCGGATACGGGGCGTCGCATTGGTGGGCGAGGGGGCGCATAGGCCCGGTAGGTCACGGGGCGCACGGGGCCGGGTCACCAGGTGCCTGTTGTAAAAGCGGTTCTCGGGTGTGGCGCCGGCTTGCGAGTGGCCAAGACGGGCGGCATCGCATGTCCAAGCGGGCCGGCGCTGGCAGAATCACCGGCACGATGCGGGCACGACCATTCCTCAACAGGTTGATAGGGGTATCACGCGGCATCCTTCCGTTCCCCGGCCGGTGGAGGGCGGCTTCGGGTTATCCGGGGGCCGTGTTCGAGTCCGCCGGCGCCATCCTGGGGCGGGCAGGAGAATCTGGAAAGAATCGAGACACCGGTTGGTGGGAGGCCGTCTGCTGGGGATGCTGCGTAACCTATTTTCAACACTAAGAGTAGCCATGCGCTGCATCCGCGATCTGCGCTCGGCGCAGGCTGTGAATAACCTCCGCAACGGCCGGTTGCGGTTGGAGCCGACAGGCAGATTCTGCCGACACTGTCTGGTACCGCGTCCGGAGGACACGGGTTTCGGTGTCGTTCGCTCAGGATGGGCAGTATGTCGCAGTGGAAGCAACTGCAAGAACGTATATCCGGCAAGTGGCAAATCCCCTTGTTCGTGGTGTCGCTGGGTTTGCTGGCTGGAGCCTTTCTGCGCGTGCGCCCCAAGCCGTCCGATGTGCCGCTCGATGAATCGCTGAAGTACATGGATGCGTTGCAGGCCTCCGGTGGGTACGCCCGTGTGCTGGATATTGGGGAGCAAGTCCTTTCGGTGGGCGAGCCGCCGACCGATGCCGAATTCGCCGCCATCCATCTGCGCTTTGCTCGTGCGCGCCATGATCTCGCCGTGAAGGAGCGTCATCGGAACGCCGACGCAGGCCAGCAGGTCTTGGACGATTTCAGGAACGCCGAAGCGCACGGATTGCCGCTGACGGCTCAGGATCGGGTTCGTTTCGGTGACGCGTTCGAGTGGATCCGCAAGCCCGCCGAGGCGTTGGATCAATTCGAACAGGCGTTGGCGATGGGTATCGGGGAAGCCGCGGAGTTGCGGAAACACGTGTTCGATCTGCGCGATCAACTCGGCCGCGGACCGGAGAAGCAGTTGGCGTTCCTGGACGAATTCCTAGCTGGTCTGGAAGACCACCGGCTCGATCTTCGGCTGTGGGCAGTAGGTCAGAAACTTCAACTCCTTGATGAGTCCCAACGCTTGATCGAAGCCTCCACGTTGCTGGTTCGCGAAGCGCCGTATTTTGCCGAATCCGATCTGCGCGATGGATTCAACTACCTCGAGGCATTGTTGCTCTACAAGCAAGGCCTCTTTGATGAAGCGGAGGCGACGCTGCGGGCCATCCGCAACCGGGTCGAGCCCCACGATATCGTGTACGCCGAAACGGGGTGGTTGCTCGGCCGGGTCGTCCTGAAAGACGATGGCCCCAAGCGGCCCTACGAAGCTGCCTCCTTCTTCCGCGACGTGATCGAACGCCACGGCGACAGTGCCTACGGCGTAGCGAGCATGGTCGGTCTGGGAGAAGCGATGTCCATGATCGGTCGGCACGACGAGGCGATCCGCGCGTTCGAGTCCGCAGCGAGCCAGCTTCCGCTGGCCGGCGATCGGTACCTGGTCAATGAAGATGTAGTGCGCGTGACATTGGGGTTGCTCGCGGAGGAGCAGAAGAACTCGGGACATCTTAAGGCCGCGCTCTCGTACGCCCAGTTGGCGACGAAGCTGGTCGACCGAGCGAACGACGAGCAACTTCTGGCGTATCTGGAGCAGCTCGGGCAAATCCAGGAGCTGTTGGCGATGGCTCTGAAGGAGCAGTCGGAAGCGGAGCCTTCACCCGATGAACGTCAATTGCTGCTGCGCGAGGCGAAGTCGATGTTTGTTGCGGCGTCGGATTCAGCGCTGCAGATCGGTCGGCTACCCACCCTGAAGGACCGGCGATCCGCCGCGGCGCTGTGGCGCGCGGCCGAGCTGCTCCGGGACGGCGGGGCGCTCAAACGAGCCGCGGACCTGTACGCCATGTTCACTGCGGACCATCCGGATCATCCCCTTGTGCCGCGCGCCATGCTACGAACAGGCCAGGTCCTGCAAGCCACGGGAGACCTTGAAGGCGCGATCGCCGGGTTCCGCGAATGCTATGCGTTGCACCACCGCACGATCGACGGCATGCGGGCGTTGATTCCCCTGGCGCGATGCTACATGGCGCTGGGTACGGAGAAGGAAGCGCTGGTGGAGCAAACGCTGGATGTCATTCTTGAGGATTCCGAGTTCTTCACGCCCGGCGCGCCGGAGTTTGCCGACGCCTTGTTCTTGTATGGCGAGGTTCTCAATCGTCGGGGGGCTTACGAGGAAGCGATCACCCGGTTGGAAGAAGTGGTTGAGCGTTATCCCGATGACGAGCGCATCTGGTCTGCTCGAGCCTTGCTGGCCGACTCGTACCGCCAGAGCGCGTTGGCTTTGAAGAAGGAAGTGTCCGAGACTGGCTCCGCGGCGGAAATCGAGCATATTCACAGCGAAGCGGTGGCCAGGTTCGATCGAGCGCGGGCGTTGTACCGCGCGCTGATCGATGAATTTGCGCTGCGCGATAAGGCAAGCCTAACGGAGCTGGAGCGCGTCAATCTACGCCATGCCTACGTCAATGAGGCGGATTGTTTTTTCGAGACGGCGAAATATCAAGAGGCGCTGAAGCTGTATGAAGACGTGGCCAGCGTGTTCAAACGCACGACAACGGCGCTGGCGGCGTACGTGCAGATTATCAACTGCTACGTTTTTCTGGGCCAACCGGACGAGGCTCGGGCCGCGCTGGCTCGGGCACGCATTCTCGTCGACGCCATCGACGACGAAGCGTTCGAGCGATCGGTATCTCCGGAGAACCGCAGCGATTGGAAACGTTACTTTGCGTGGCTGGAGGGGGCGGAATTGTTCTAGAGCGGCCTCGAGCCGGTCCTGGTGGATGGACTCAGTCGTTTGGGGACCGGCGCCTTCCACCGGACGGGCGCCAAGACACAGGAGCGGCGTGCCCCAAGGCACACGCATCGAACCAGCGTCGGCGTTAACGGATGGACCTTATGAAGACGAATCAAACGAAGCCGACGGACGCGCTGCCCGCGTCCGATGAAGTCGTCGATTGGCTGCGCGCGCAGCGTGCGCTGTACGCGAAACTGGAGTCCATGGCCTCGGGCCAACGCGATTTGATCACGGGCGATCAGCCGACGATGTTGCTCGGGCTGCTGGCCGACCGGCAACGCATCACCAACGATCTGACCGATCTGGCGCACCGGCTCGAACCGGTTTGGCGTGACTGGAAGCGCCAACGCTTGCGGCTCAGTGAGTTGCAGCGGCGTGAGGCGGAGTCGATCCTGGAAGATATTCGCACGAAGATGCGCAAGGTTATGGATCGTGATGAGGAGGACGCACGCCTGCTCTTGGCGCGGAAACAGGCCATCGGCCATTCCATGAAATCCACGCATTCGAGTGCCGAGGCGATTTCCGCATACCGCGCGGCATCGGCTCCCTCGTTGCGGCTGGATCATGTCGAGGGGGCACCATGATCGCGGCGCATCTTGCCAAGCGGGAGCCGGCGGAACTCGTGGGGATCATGCAGGCCTACAACGAGGTCACCGATCGGCTCAAGCAGTCGCACGAGCTTCTACGCGCGGAGGTTTGCCGGCTTCGGGGGCAACTCGAGGAGAAGAATCGGGAGCTGCGCCGTCGGGAACGGTTGGCCGCGTTGGGTGAAATGGCTGCGGGCGTGGCCCACGAGATTCGCAATCCACTCGGGGGCATCAAACTCTACGCATCCTTGCTGGAACAGGACTTGGTCGGTCAGACCAAGCCGCTCGATCTTGCGCAGCGTATTACGGTCGGCGTGTGCAAGCTTGAGCGGATTGTCGGTGATATTCTAGCGTTCGCCGCCGGGTCGGAGCCCAAGTGTCAGGTATGCGACATGGGAGGCTTACTCGAGGCGGTGCTGTTGCAGGCCGCCCCCCGCTGTGCTTTGCTGGAGGCGACGATCGAGGTGGAGCCGGAGCTGAGGCGGGCTCGCGTCGATTGTGATGCCGTTCAGATCGAGCGTGCGCTGGTGAACCTGGTGCTCAACGCGCTGGACGCCGTCGGGCCGGGCGGGCATGTTTGGGTACGGGGGGCGACGAGGACGCCGGAGGCCGAGTGGTTTGGGATTTCCGTCGAAGACGACGGCCCCGGAATCCCCACGGAACTGCAACAACGCGTGTTCAATCCATTTTTTACAACCAAGGATACCGGGACGGGGTTGGGGCTCGCCATCGTACATCGCATTGCGGAATCGCACGGTGGCGTGATTCAGGTTTCCAACCGCGATGGCGGCGGGGCGCTGTTTCGGCTCTGCTTGCCGTGGTGCCGCGTGTCGACGCAAACTGATCAGGGAGGTGTATGAGGATGGCACGGATTGCTGTCATAGACGATCAAGAAATGCTGAGGGATTCCTTGTCGGCGACCCTGTCGCGAGAGGACCACGACGTCTGCCCTTATGAGGATCCGCTCGAAGCTCTTTCCGAAGTGAAGCAAAACCGATTCGATCTGGCATTGGTTGATCTGAAAATGCCGCGGATGGACGGCTTGAGCTTCATCCGTGAGGTGCGGGCCGCCGGGTGTGACAAGCCCATCGTGATGATGACCGCCCATGCGACCGTCTCTACGGCCGTGGAAGCCATGAAACTCGGCGCCGTGGATTACATTCAAAAGCCCTTCGACGCGGGCGCCGTTGCCGTGGTAGTCGATCGTGCCTTGGAGACGGCACGGCTGCGGTTTGAAAACGAAGCGCTGCGGACCACCGTCGACGACATGCGTGCCTGCCGGAGCCTGGTCGGATCCAGCCAGCGAATGGTGGAGCTGCGCGATCAGTTGAGCCGGGTATCGGCGAGTCATGCGACCGTCTTAATCAGCGGTGAGTCGGGAACGGGCAAGGAACTGGTGGCCTCGTACATTCACCGCCATTCCCCGCGGTCTCAACGACCGTTTCTGTGTCTGAATTGCGCGGCGCTTTCATCGAGCCTTTTGGAAAGCGAGTTGTTCGGCCACGAGCGAGGGGCCTTCACCGGGGCGGACCGGACCCGGAAGGGGCGATTCGAACTGGCGGACGGCGGCACCTTGCTGCTGGACGAAGTGTCCGAGATGGCGCTGCCCCTGCAAGCCAAGCTGCTGCGGGTTTTGCAGGAGGGTGAGTTTGAACGCGTCGGGAGCAGTGCGACGCGACGAGCGGATGTCCGCATCATCGCGACGACCAACCGTAATCTGCAATCCTGGGTGGCCAAGAGGCGGTTTCGGGAAGACTTGTACTACCGATTGAACGTGCTGCCGGTGCTGGTGCCGCCCCTGCGGGAACGCATCGATGATATCGACGAACTGGTGCGCCATTTTCTTACGCGATCCCGCCGGCGAGCCGAGGCCGGTGCGCTACGCGTGTCGGCTCCGGCGATGGCATTGCTCAAGGGATACCAGTGGCCGGGCAACGTCCGAGAGTTGGAGAATCTTTGTGAACGCGCATCGACGCTGTGTGCCGGTGACACCATGACCGCCGCCCTGATTGAGCCGTGGCTCAGCGCCTCGTCGCGCGTTGATGGATTTGGTCCGTTGCGCGACGGCCGGATGCTGGAGGACATGGAGCGGCATCTGATCGAGCGTACACTTGCGCGGCATAACGGGCACCGCGCCAAATCCGCCAAAGCGCTCGGGATGGGCGTGCGCACGTTGAGTATGAAACTCAAGCAGTGGCGCGAGCAAAGCGCGGCGGAGGATGCCCGCGCCACGGTGTCGGTCGGCGGTTAGCGGCGAGGCGGCCGGGCGTAGGGTTGGCGGACCAAGGAGGTCGGCCTGTTGTGGGAGGCCGGGCAGGCTGGCTGAAATCCGCGGGTCAGGTCGAGCCCGGATTGGATTCGGACCGGCACGGGCTGTCCATCAGGGCGCGAGGTGGCCGGCAGTTTTTGCCGATCGGCAAGAATTGCGCCGGCGATGAATGCGGATTCGCAGGCGTTGATGCTGGAAGACCGCTGAAGATTCGTTGGCACGCTTCTTGCACGGGGCGGAGTGGCGATGAGGTCCGAGGTGTGTGCAGCGTAGGGCTTGGTGTGTCGCAGGGAGCACAAAACCATGGCGCTTTTTGATCTGTTCAACGGCGGGGCTACGCCCGCGCTGATCAGTACGTTGACGTTCAACGAGGCGCGCCTGGCGGTGATCTCGGAGAACATCGCCAACGCCACGACACCGGGCTACCGCGCCAAGCAGCTCGATCCGTATGCGTTTCAGGCGAGCTTGCGCAAGGCGTTGGACGAACGCCGCGGCCCGGGTGACGCTTGGGTGGTCGAAGGGCCGCAAGCGAAGACGATGCCATCCGGGCATCTGGACGTGACGCCGAGTTTGAAACCCGTGGATAACGCGCTTTTTCACGATGGGACGAATATTTCCCTCGAGCGTGAGATGGCCGATCTGGCGGAGACGGCCATGACGCACGAGCTGGCGTCCGAGCTGTTGTCGGGCAACTTCGACCGGTTGCGGAAGGCGATACGCGGCACGGCGTAGACGGGTGTTGGGCAAGCTCACGCGTGGTTTGGTCCTGACGTGTGCCGGTCGGCCATCAGCGGTCAGCCGGGATGTGGGTCAAGGTCACGCGGTGCATTGAGCGTGCAAGGTTGTCCGCCCTGTTCGTTCTGCGGATTGGTGCTTGAGAAGCTCCACCTGATGGCTTCTTTCTAAGGTGACGAAAGGACGGCCCGATGTACGGCGTATTTGACGTAAGCACCTCGGCCCTGGTAGCGCAGCGGACGAACCTGGATGTTATCGCGGGCAACATTGCGATGAAGGAGGTTACCCGGGATGAATCCGGCAATCCGGTTCCGTACCGGCGGCGCGTCCCGCTTTTTGCTCCGGGCAACCCGGCTCGTGGGCGTGATGCCAAAGGCGTACACGTGGCGGCTATCGTCGAAGATACCCTGACGCCGTTCGGGCTGCGCTGGGATCCGACTCATGTGGACGCCATCAAGCACGGCGAGCAGGCGGGGTACGTACGCGTGTCCAACGTGGACTACCAGACGGAAATGGTCAATGCGATGGTGGCCCAACGGGCCTATGAGGCTAACGTGACGGTGATCGAGACCGCCAAGGCGATGGCGCGCAGCACCTTGCGGCTGCTGGCGTGATAGACCAATAGCAAAGGAATCGCAATACGATGAGCCAACCGATTCAATTCCCCGATCCGGCGCGCGGTGTTCAGCCGGTTCGCCCGATTCAGCCCATCCGACCGGGCGAGCAGACGGACGCGGTCGAGGGTAAAGACTTCAAAGCGATCCTAATAGACAGCCTCAACGAGGTCAGCCGGTTGCAAACCGAGGCGGACCAGGGGGTGCAGCGGTTGCTCACGGGCGAGACGAACAACGTGGCGGAGGTGCTCGCGGCCGCGGACAAAGCGGGTATCGCGTTTGATCTGCTGATGGAGATTCGCAACAAGCTTACCGACGCGTACCAGGAAATACAGCAGATGCGCGTGTAGCGGCGTCACGTTACCTCCGCCGTTCGGCGCCGGCGGCGCATGCGTGAACCCGACCGTCGGGGTGGTAGAGGGGCAAGATGCGGATCCCGGCCATGATCGGTGCCGGATGATGTTGAGATCACAGCGATGCAGCGATTGCGAAAACTACTGGCGTCCATTTCGACTCAAGTCGGCTCACTGTCGGTTTCGCAGCAGCTTGCGCTGGCGATGTCCGCCGCGCTGATCGTCGTGTCGATGCTGTGGCTCTTGCAATGGTCCGGCCAGCCGGATCTGGTGCCGCTGGTCACTTATGAATTCTCCTTTGATGAGCTCAACGGCGTGGAGACGGCGATTCAAGGGACGGGGCTGCCGTACGAAATCCGCGGCACCCACATCTTCGTACGGGCCCGTGATCGGCACAACCTGCTTCGCGTGACAAGTGCCGCCGATGCGCTGCCGGAGGGAAGCCTGTACGACATGTCGATGGTCGTGAGTGACCCGAATCCGTTCGAGGATCCTTCATCGCGGCGATTCAAACAGAACTTCGCCAAGGGCAACGAACTCGCCAAGATCATCGCGACGTCCCCGGCGGTCAAGAAGGCGGCGGTGATGATCAACCCCAGTGAGAAACGCCGACCGGGGGGGCGGAGTCATGTGCCCAAAGCCTCCGTTACGGTTACACTTGCGGGTGGCAAGGAGATGACACCGGCTATGGTGCAGGGGTTTGCCAGCCTTGTCGCCAACGCCGTCGCGGGGTTGAAGCCCTACAACGTTGCGATCATCGATTCACGAACCATGCGATCGTATAGCGTTCCGCATCCGGATGATCCCGGTAGCGTGGACACGCTGGCCCTGGCCAAGCAGCGTGAAACGCACTTCGAAGAGAAGATCCGCAACAAGCTTTCGCACATACCGGGCGTGCAAGCGGCCGTAACCGTTGAACTCGAGAACAGCAAGTCCGTCAAGCAGACTCAGGTCTACGGCAAACCCGGGGTCAAGAGCGAAAAAACCCAGTCGAGCGAACAGTCGAGCGGGTCGGCTCCGACGGAGCCGGGGGCTCAGGCCAACCTCGGGCAGGCGGTCACCGCTTCGTCGGGAGGCGGCAAGTCCATCACCGAGCAGTCCGACACGGAAAATTTTCCGGCGAATCTAAGCGAAACGGAAACCATCGAGAGTTTCCCCTATTCGACCAAGCACGTCACCGCAGCGGTGGGCATTCCGCGGAGTTTCCTCATCGGCGTGTTTCGTGCCCAGCATCCGGAAGTGACGGACCCGCCTCAGGATGACGATCCTCAGTTCAAGGCGTTGCGCAACGAGCAGGTCCAGTTAGTGCGCGACAGCGTCGAGCGGATCATCATGGCCAAAGCGCCCAAGGACGTTCAGGTGGACGTCTACCCGGACATGGATTGGACATCGGAAGGGGGCGGGTTTGCGACCGCGCCGGGGGCGTTCGCGATGACCGGCGTCGGCGCCGACGCGATGGACCCGCTGGCGATGTTGGAGCTGTACGGGCCGCAAGCGGGGCTCGCGATCTTGGCGTTGTTCAGTCTGATGATGATGACCCGCCTGGTGCGCAGATCCTCAGACGATCTCACGGGAAAACCGCCATCGATGGCCGACGATGAGGAGTCGGAGGAAGAGCTCGTGTTCGGTGCCTCCGGACCGGTCGGCGAGGCGACGGCGACGTCCGGGTTCTTGGTGGGCCGGGAAGTCAACGACGATGTGCTCCGGGCGGAAGAGTTGGGTCGCGAGGTGGCCAAGATGGTGGACGAGGATCCGGAGTCCGCAGCCGATCTCGTGGCGCGATGGATCAATGAGGGTGGCTAGCTTGGTGTGGCAATGGTGATGAGAAAACGCTGAGGTTTCATGGCGGCAAAAGCGGACAATTCATCAGAAGCGGCAGAAGGTGTCGGCGAGCTGAGCGGCATTTCCAAAGCGGCCGTGCTCATGGTGGCGCTGGAACGGGATGTTTCCGCAAAGATTATGAAACAGCTTGATGCTGATTCCGTGGAGGAACTGGCACGCGAGATCGCCCGCATGGAAACGGTGGATGATTCCGTCCGGCGATTGATCACCGAGGAGTTCTACAACCTGGCGCTCGCCCAACAATACGCCCGCCAGGGCGGGATTTCGTTCGCGCGAGCCATTCTTGAAAAAGCACTCCCGCCCGAATCCGTCCATCGCATCATGCGCAGCTTGGAGAAGACGATTTTTCAGAGGCCTTTTTCCTTTTTGGCCAAGACCGATTCCGAGAACCTGCTGACCTTCATTCAAGACGAGCACCCGCAAACCATCGCGTTGATTCTTTCGCACGTTGAGCCCGGGAAGGGGAGTGAAATCCTGGCCGGCCTTTCGTCACAGAAGCAGTTGGAGGTCGTTACGCGAATCGCCAACATGGACAATACGAATCCGGAAGTGGTCAAGGAGGTTGAGGAGGGGCTCGAGCTGCGCCTTTCGGGGCTGATGAGCCAGACCTTCCAGAAAGCCGGCGGGGTCGAGGCCGTGGCCGAGATGCTCAATCTCTCCGACCGCAGCACCGAGAAGGGAATCATGGAGGCGCTGGAAGCGCAGGATCCGGATCTGGTCGAGCAAATCCGTCGGCTCATGTTCGTCTTCGAAGACATTCTCCTGGTCGACGACAAGGGGATCCAGGCCGTGCTCAAGGAGGTCGACAGCGAAGAGCTTGCACTGGCCTTGAAAACGGCCAGCCCCGAACTCAAAGACAAAATCTTCCGCAACATGTCGGAGCGGGCGGCTCAGCTCATTCAGGAGGACATGGAGTACATGGGACCCGTGCGGGTGGCCGACGTCGAGGCGGCTCAGCAGCGCATCGTCGACACGGTGCGCCGACTGGAAGATGCCGGAGAAATCATTATTTCCGGTCGAGGAGGAGAAAAAGATGCGGTTATCTAGCGGCAGGGAACGTGGCCGTTGCGCGTTGACCGGCGTGGGCGTTTCAGAGGTTCAGACCCCTTTGGCGGAGGCGTGCTGATGTCCACCGTGATTAAAGCGGGGCAGTCCGCCAACATGCGTACGCATCTTTCCACGCTGGATTTGACGGACCATCTCGCCGAAGCGACGGCGGCGGTCAGCGCGGCCAAACGCGAGGCCACGCGCATCATCGCCGCCTCGCGAAACCAGTCGGACCAGGTGCTGCGCGAGGCCAAAGCGCAAGGGTTTGAAACGGGATACGGCCAAGGCGCCCTGGCCGGAGAAGAAGGCGGGCGAGAACGCGCCTACCACGACGCCATCGAGCGATTCCAGAAGGAGCACGATCAGCTGGTTTCGGCGATGGAGGCGGCGCTGTCGCAGTTCGAAGCCATCAAGCAAGGGATTCGGCTTGACGCCGTGCACGACGTGCTCGAATTGGCGATCCGCATCGCCACCAAGCTGACCTTCGCGATCGGCCGGCTGGATCGCCAAGCCGCACAGAGCAATCTGGAACGAGCGGTCGAATTGGTCGGTACCAAGACCGATCTGACGATTCACGTCCATCCGCATGATTATGAGGCGATGGTTTCGTTTGCCAACGGGTTGATCCAGAAGGTCCGCTCGTCGTCGTCGGTCGAATTGGTCGGTGACGATGGGATCGCGCCGGGTGGATGCCGCGTGGCCAACGATGTCACCAGCATCGACGCCACTTTGGAAACGCAGATAGACGAGGTAGTATCCTTGCTGCTGGGGAGCGAGCGTCAAAGTGACTGAATTGTTCTCCAACCAGGAAGCGCTGCTCGATGCGGCCCATTTTACGCGCATGACCGGCCGCGTGGTGGAAATCAGCGGTTTGAGCATTGTGGCATGTGGTTTGCCCATGCCGATCGGCTCGTTCTTCACGATCGCACGCCGCCATGGTGACGCCGTTCCCGCACAGATCATCGCGTTGCAAGGGGATCGCCAGGTGCTCATGGCGCTCGAAGAACCGTTGGGGATCGCCGTGGGCGATGCCGTGTGTAGCGCGCCGGGGTTGCAGCACGTCGCGGTAGGCGAAGCGATGTTGGGCTGTGTTCTCGATGGTCTGGGTCGGCCGATCGGCGAGAAGCGAACATTTACGCCGCAGGCGTACCGGGCGGTTGTGCGCCCGGCGCCCAAAGCATTGGAGCGTGAGCCCATCGAAAGCATTTTGTCCACCGGCGTTCGATCCATCGATGCGATGCATACGGTTGGGAGCGGGCAACGGTTGGGCATCTTCGCAGGGACCGGTGTCGGCAAGAGCGTCCTGATGGGCATGATGACGCGCAATACGAACGCAGATGTCACGGTCGTGGCGCTGATAGGAGAACGCGGTCGCGAAGTCGGGGATTTCATTCGTAAGGATTTGGGTGAAGCGGGCCTGGCGCGGTCGGTGCTGGTCGTCAGCACGTCCAACGAGTCTCCGGTCCTGCGTGTTCGGGCGAGCTTCGTGGCGACCGCGGTAGCGGAGTATTTTCGAGATCAGGGCGCCGATGTGTTGCTGCTGTTGGATTCCACGACGCGGGTGGCGATGGCCCAGCGCGAAATCGGGCTTGCCGCCGGTGAACCGCCGACGACGAAAGGCTATCCGCCGAGCGTGTTCGGCCTCTTGCCGAAGCTGCTCGAGCGAAGCGGCAAGACCGCCGGCGGGAGCATAACCGGTTTGTACACGGTGCTCGTCGAGGGGGATGACATCAGCGAGCCGATATCCGACGCCGTTCGGGGCATACTGGACGGCCACGTTTGGCTGTCTCGTGATCTGGCCAATCGTGGGCACTATCCGGCCGTTTCGGTGCTGGAAAGCATCAGCCGAGTCATGCCCGACGTGGTGACCCAGGCGCATCGGGACGCGGCGTTGGCCGTGCGGCGCGTATTGGCTGTTTGGAATGATATCGAGGATCTGGTCAACGTCGGGGCGTACGCCAAGGGGGCGAACGTCGAGTTTGATCTGGCCGTGGCGATGAAGCCGAAGATCGATGCGTTCCTGCGGCAATCGTCGGATGAGCACGCCGACCTGACGGAGACCGTCGAGGCATTGACCAAGTTGGCGGATGAGATCGGACAGGCGCGTGAATCGCTCACGACGGCGCACAACTCGCGCGCGGCCGTGACCGTATGAGGAAGCTATGGCGAAGAAGTTTCGGTTCAGGCTGGAGGGCGTCGAGCGGATTCGCCGGCAGCAGCGCGACACCAGGCGGCGCAGGCTGGCTGAGGCTCTCGGGCGGGTTGTCGATGTCGAACGGTGCATCGCCCAGCTTTCTCAGGAATTGCGTGAGACCGTCGAGGGCTCGCGCAGCGCACGTGGGGGAGGTTGCCTCGATATGACCGTGGTACGCGGGCATCAGTATTACCGTGGCGTGCTTCAACGAAATCTGCTTGAACAGACACAGGCGCTGGCCGATCGCCAGGACGCGGTGCGGGTGGCGCGGCAGGAACTGGCCCAGGCCACCGCGCGGCTCAAAGTGATCGAAAAACTGCGCGAGCGTGCTCAGGATCGCCACCGCAAGGAACTTCAACGGGAAGAACAAACCGCCCTTAATGAAATCGCGACGACGGCGTACATTCGCCGCGCACCCGGTCGGGCGGAAGTGGTGATGCCATCATGACGACGCCTTCTATGATGCGCCGGACATACGATGCGGTAGCAATGTTTGCCGTGCTCAACCTGGCTGCGATGCTTGGGTTCGTCGGCTATCTGATCGCGTCGAAGACGATCACCGGGCCGCGGCTGCGCGCCATGGTTGAATACGTGCACAATGCCGAAACGCCTCCGGGTGAGGACGGAACCGAGGCTTCAGATCAACCGGCGGCCGAGCCGGCTGCGGCGCAAGCGGCCCCCAACCCGCAGCCGGTGGGGTTGACCGCCGAGATCATGCGGCGCGAGGCGGAGCGGATCAAGGCCGAATTGGATCAGCGCCTAGCCTTGAACAACAGTATCTTGCTGAGAATCACCAAGGAACGGGAAGCCTTCGAGCGAGAGCAAGCGCTGGAAGCTGCACGGCGGGAGCAAGCCAAGGAAGAGCGCGAGACCGTTGGGTTCAGCAAACAGGTGGCCATTTTCGAAGCCCTGGCGTCCAAGGTGGCGATTAAGCACTTGTTGAGCATGCCCGATCAGGAGGATGCGGCCGGCATGTTGCTAGCGATCGACACGAGAAAGGCGAAGAAGATCATCGAGGCGGCCAAGACACCGGACGAAATGCGGAGGATGCAGTTGATTCTTCAGACCCTGCGTGATCTGGCGCCGGCGAAATCCAAGCAACTGGCCAGCGAGCAATGATGGGAGTCGGTCGTGATTAGCTTTGGTTCGCCCAACCATGAAACCGGAGTCACCGGGCGCCATGTCCAAACGGGGCAGGCGGTCGCAAGCCCGCGACGCCCGCAGGCACCCGATGAGGTTACGTTGGATGTCGTGCCGTTCGGTGCGCTGCTGGAATCGTTCGCGAGCCCGGCCGGACCCAATCGGGCACGAGGCGGGGCGGCGTCCTCCTTCGGCGTGTTCGAATCGGGCAACGCTAGCGGGCATGAACAACGCCAAGCGGCTTTGCGCGAAGGTCAGGCCACGCGGCGGGTGGATGCGCAAACCCGCTACGAAGTCGATCGTACGGGGGTGGCCGCGCGACGATTGGATCACATGGACACACGCGGATCGGATTCAAAGCCGGCCGGGCAGACCACGGCGTCGGAGCCGAATACATCCGATGCTTTGAGGCTGGCGGCGCGCCGTCTCACGCCGGGAAGTTCGGACGGACGCGGCAACGCGGCCGCACCGGTGTCGAATCGCGCGCATGCCCGGATTGAGCCGGGCCGCCCGGCAGGTGCGCAATCGCAGACGGAGTTTGGCGGTCGAAACGGGTTCCGCGGGGCGAGCGCAAACGCGGCCGCACCGGAGGTGGCCCAGGTTCATGGTGCAACCTCCATGGCACCGGCGGCACCATCCGGTTCCGGTTCGACGGATGTTGCGCACGAAATCGCTCGCTCGCTGGGTGCAAGCCGGGTTGGAGGCGTTGAAAGTGCCAGAGCCCCGACCGGCAGCGCTCAGACCGGGTTTCAGCGGGCGGGGCGGCAGGATGCCCCCAAGGGCGGGCGCGCGGTCGTCGGATCGCGTTCCGAAAAGGCGGATTCGACGCTCCAAGCCCGATCGGGCAAGGAACTGGAGCCGACGCCGTTCGATCGCTTGGTTCGCTCGATTCGGATGCAGGCCGGGGCACACCGGTCGCGGGCCAAGATGATGCTTGATCCGCCGGAATTGGGCCGGGTGATGGTCGATGTGGCGATGGTGGGCGATACGATCGAGGTTCGTGTGCGTGCGGAGAGGTCTCATGCACGCGAGCTGTTGCAGGATCGCGTCGCCAAACTGCGGCGGGCGCTGCGCGAGCAAGGCATCGAGATCGAACGATTCACGGTGTCCAGCGATTGGCCCGACCGGGCTGTGGCGGCGGAATCGGAGGGCAGCGGTCAGCGCCATGAGCGCGATTCCGGGGCAGTGCCGCCATCGCGGCGACTGAAGCAACCTCGCGACGTCGATCGCAACGCCGCCCAAGGCGCCGGGCCGAAGAACGAAGAGTCAGCGCGTACCGTGCGTAGTACCGTCGCGGAGCGGCGGATTGATGTGAGGATTTAGTCACGCCGAGTTGAGATCAGCGTGATCGGCGTTGGCCGGCGGCGGAGTCGCCGGGCGGCGTGTGTACCCTTTGGGAGGTAGACCGTGCAAACGATTTCCGCGACGACAGCCTTGCCGACCGTGCCCAGCGCCAACAAGGCCAACGGCGTGGCCGACCTGGGGAGTCAAGATTTCTTCAAGCTGCTCATCACCCAGTTGACGAACCAGGATCCGCTCGAGCCGATGGATAATCAGGAGTTGCTCAATCAAATCTCGTCCATCCGCGACATCGAGCTCTCGACAGGTCTGACGGAGTCGCTTCGAAGCGTGGTGGGTCAGCAGCGCTTCGTGTCAGCTTCGGCCATGATCGGAAGCTACGTCCGATCCTTTCCCGGCCAGGACGGCCTGGTTCGGGAGGGCATTGTCGTGGGCGTTCGGTTCGAGGCGGACGGCTTACCGAAACTGCAGTTGGCCGACGGCACCGAACTTGCGATCGATCAGGTCGCCAGCGTCGAACCCGCGGATCGCGCCGCACAGAGCTACATCGGTTCATCGGTTGTCGGGCTGGATCGCAGCGTCTTGCCGCAGGGACAGGCCGTGGAGGGACGCGTGACCGGCGTCTCGCTGACCGATCAGGGTGGTGTCGCGTTGGAGCTTGATACCGGTCAGCGCTTGCGCATCGAAGATGTCGTCAGCACGATGGCGTCCGATGCGAGCGCGGTTGCCGATACGCTGGCGGCGATTTTCTAGAATTCGGCGAAGATGGGACGTAGCCGGTGGGGAGTTCCCATCGGACGAACCGGCCGGTGACCCGGTCATCAGAACGCAACGGGGCGCGGCAGCCTCAAGGAACCATAAGCGTATGTCATTAACCAACGCCATGTTTGTCGGATTCACCGGGATTCAAGCGAACACGGTCGGGGTGGATACCGTCGGTAACAACCTCGCGAATCTCAACACGACATCCTTCAAGTCGCAACGAGTGATGTTTGAAAACCTGCTCTACCAGACGGTTCGTGAGGGAGAAGGGCCCAGCGCCACGAGCGGCGGCACCTTGCCGTTTCAAGTCGGCACCGGAGTCGGTGTCTCTTCCTTGCAGCGTAATTTCGCTCAAGGCGGGCTGGATAGCACGGGTGTAGCGGGTGATCTTGGCATTGACGGCCGCGGATTCTTTATCGTTCAGCAGCCGGGCGGCGAGCAGGCGTATACCCGAGACGGCGCGTTTCATTTGGATGCAAACGGGACGTTGGTGTCGACGGGCGGCCAGCCGCTTCAGGTGTTCGCCGCGGATGCCGCCGGTGCCATCGACACCGGCTCGCTGGGGGATCTGGTCATCGAGCTCGGCAGTGCCAGTGAGCCGATACCCACCTCAAACGTGCAGATGGAAGGGCAGCTTGATAGTGCCACGGAAGTCGCGTCGGTGCCCGCCGTGGTGGCCTCCGACCCGCTGGTGACCGCCGCCGGTACGCCGGCAACGGCAAGCACGGCCCTCACGGACCTGGTCGACGGTTTCGGTGTTCCGTTGTTTGTGACCGGAGACGATTTATCCGTCGGCGGAAAGAAGGGGGGGATCGCGGTAGCGCCCGGCTCGTTTGTGGTGGGGACGACCGGGACCACGCTGGGTGATCTGGCGAGCCACCTGGAGACCGTGTTGGGCATCCAGACCGATCCCGCGTTTGACGGGACGGCCGGCGTTCGTGTTGGCGACGGCACGGATGCACCGGCGGGTGCACTGGTCGTTACTTCCAACCTGGGCGAGATCAATGCCATTGAGCTAGACGGCGGATCGATCGTCAACAACACCAGCGCCGTTACATCACCGTTTTCGTTTACTACAACGCAGGATGCGGTGGGCGGTGGGTTGGCGGGAACGAGCACCAGTTTTTCCGTATTCGATTCGCTCGGCAATGCCGTCGATGTGCGCCTTCGGCTTGCGTTGGAATCCAAGTCAGATGCCGGAACCGTGTGGCGATTCTTTGCGGAATCCAACGGGGACATCGATTTGTCACCCGTACTGGGAACCGGAACGCTTGCATTTGACGCGACCGGCAAGTTCATTTCGGCCGCCGGCACGGATCTGGCGATCGATCGTGGGGGCACGGGGGCGGCGACGCCTCTGGCCTTGGCGCTGGATTTTCAGAGGCTCACAGCCGTCGCGAGCCCGGATGGGCTGACGGAATTCTCCATGGCCGATCAGGACGGCAAGCCCGCGGGCATCATGACGGGCTTTTCGATTGATGCCGAGGGCGTGGTCACCGGGCAATTCTCCAATGCGGATCAAAAGACGTTGGGCCAGGTGGCGCTCGCGACGTTTGTCAACAACGAAGGGCTGGTCGCGCTCAGTGAGAATCTCTACTCGATCGGACCCAACTCGGGAGCCATTACGGTCGGCGCGCCGGGTACGGGCAGCGCCGGTTCGATTCGATCCGGTTTCTTGGAACAGAGCAACGTCGAGATCGCGCGGGAGTTTATCAATCTGATTTCCGCGTCCACCGGCATTTCGGCGGCGAGCCGAGTCGTACGGGCGTCGGATGATTTGTTGCAGGAATTGTTGTTGCTGGCGCGTTGATGCCGGCTCGGCCGATGGACCCGCCGGCCGCCCTGACAGGAAGGAACCGACGGATGATTACGCTCACGCGCCTCGACAAACGTGTCATCGTGCTCAATGCCGATCTCATCAAGATGATCGAGGCGACCCCCGACACGATCGTTACCTTAATCAACGGGGACACCGTGCTGGTGCGAGAAGCAGTGGATGAAGTGGTCCGACGGGCGATCGACTACGCCCGGCAGGTGCGGGGATTTCAAGTGGTTTAGCGTGGCCGAGGCTGAGTGTTATCGGCCTTTTGGAATGGTGGGAGATGACTAACGAGCGCCGTCGCGGGCGTCGATATCCGATGTAATGGATGGTCCGCGCATTTAGGTAGGAATCTGGGGAATCGATGGACATCGCAACGATTATTGGTATGGCCGGCGGGACGGGCCTCCTTCTGTGGGCGATTCTGGGAAAATCGGACCTGGGCGCGTTCATGGATGGCGGCTCGGTGGCGATCGTTATGGGCGGTGCCGTGGCGGCGGCCATGGTCAGTTTTCCGCTCAAGAACATCCTGGGGATGGCCAAGGTCGTCAAGAACTGCTTCTTCACGAAGTCGAAGGATCCCGACTTGCTGATCGGAGACATGGTCAAGTATGCGGAAATAGCGCGACGCGACGGCATCCTCTCGTTGGAGAACGTGACGGCCGACATCGACGACCCCTTCGTCGTTTCGGGTATCCAGATGGCGGTCGACGGTACGGATCCGGAGCTGATCGAGCAGATTATGATGAACGATTTGGAGACCATCGAGGCGCGACACAGCGAAGGCAAGGCCCTTTTTGACAACATCGGCAAGTACGCGCCCGCGTTCGGTATGATCGGAACGCTGGTGGGCTTGGTCATCATGTTGCAGAACATGGCGGACCCCGGAGCGATCGGGCCGGCGATGGCGGTGGCCCTGCTGACGACGATGTACGGCGCCGTGGTGGCGAATCTGTTTGCCTTGCCCATGGCCGATAAGCTCGGCCTGCGCAGCCGCGAGGAACTGATGATGAAGCTGATCGTCATCAAGGGCGTGATGGCGATTCAATCCGGGGACAATCCGCGCATCGTCGAGCAGAAGCTCAAGACGTTCTTGCCGGCCCGGTTGCGGACCAGCTCCGAGGAACAGGCGGCTTAACGAGGTAATCTATGGCGAAAAAGCAAGAGGCACCCGAAGGCGCACCGGAATGGATGGTTACCTATGGTGATGCCATGACGCTGCTGCTCTGCTTTTTTGTCATTATTGTCTCGATGAGTGAACTGAAGAAGGACCAGAAGTTTCAGCAAGTGATGGAGTCGCTGCGCGCGGCGTTCGGGGGGTATGAGGGATCGCCCGGCGCCGTGCCGACGCAGAATGTGCCCAACAACGTACTCATCCAGAAGCTGCTTGAGTTGGAGGTGCCCATCCATACGAACAAGAAGGGTGATTCCGACGAGGAGGGGATACATGGGAAGAAAATCCGGGTTACCAATGTCCGGGACGGTATTGAGGTCGTTGTGGGAGGGCGGATTTCGTTCGATCGATTCAGCGCGACGCTTCTGCCGGAATCCCGCACACTGCTGGCTCGAACGGCCGACCGCATCCGCGGTTACAACACGAAAATCCTGGTGCGCGGCCACGCGACCCTGGAACCGCTCCCGGAGGATTTGATGTACGAGAATGCCCGCGATCTTTCCTATGCGCGGGCGAAGGCGGTGGCAGAGGAATTGATTCGCAACGGTGTTCGGCCGATCCGGCTGATGCTGGTGGCCGTCGGCAATACCGAACCCCTGGTGCGCCAGGCCTACACGGAGGATCGGCGGGCGTTGAATCGCCGGGTGGAGATTCTGGTCACGGAGGACTTGATCGAAGATTTTGCAGGTTCAACCCTGGAAAATGATGTGAAGGAGTCCCCCGATGGCGGATGACGCAAAGAATCCGGAAGAAGTCAAGGCGCCCAAGAGCGGCAAAATGATGCAGCTTGCGATCATCGTTTCGCTTATGGCCGCGGAAGGCGTGGGCGTTTTTTTCGTGGCTCAGGCGATGGGGCCCGACCCCGACCAGGCCGCCGGTGCTGAGATGGGCGAAGGTGATGGATCGGGCGATATTGACGGCAAGCCGGAGTATGTCGAGATCGAGCTGGCACAGTGCCGGACCAGCAACAAGATGAGCGGCAAGATCATCAACTTTCAAATGCGTGTAACAGGGCTGGTGCTCAGCGAGCGGGAGGAGGAGGCGAAAGAACTGGTTAAGTCGAACAACTCTCGCATTTTTGATCGGCTCAATTTCGTGATTCGCAGTGCTGAAATGCGGCACCTGAATGAACCTGAACTGAAAACGATCAAACGAAGGTTGAAAATGGAGTTTGATCGAATCTTCGGTGACCCGGGCCTGATCCAGGAGATCGTGATTCCCGAATTGCTGCAATCCGGTTCGGGCGTTTGAGTGTCGAGCCGTACCGGTTTACTCCGATAATATCCGGACAGCCGGCAGAAACTGCTGACCCACGCGCAAGGAATGCGCAAGTGATGGGATGGAACCCGTGGCGGAAACCTCTGACCAACAATCCGACGATGCCGGATTCACCGGCTTCAGCCAGGAAGACATCGACGCCCTGCTCAATGGCAACGATTCCGGCGCTTCGACATCCACGGACACACCGGATGCATCTGCATCGGCAGCCAGCGGCAACGCCGCGTCGACGCCGGAGGGCGCGGCCGATGGTGGGGCCATGGACCAATCCGATATCGATGCTTTGCTCAACGGTGGGGATACGGACGCTGCGGCCGATACCGCGCCAGAATCGGCAGCTATGGCCGATATGGGGCAGGCGGAAATCGATCGGCTTCTCGCCGGAGACGATGCCGCGCCCCAGCCGGCCGATGAGCCGGCCGCGCCGGCTGAAGACGCTCGCGTCGATTCGTTGGGGCGGCCCTTCGATGAGGCCGCTGCCGCGATGCAGGCCGCCATCGATGAGGAAAACGCTGCCAAAGCTGCAAGCGGTGGATCGGGCGCGCCGGCGATTGAGCCCGAGTCGCTTGATTTGCCGGACCTCGGCGATGGCTCCAACTCCGAGCCCGGTTCGAGTCGGCTGACGATGCTCAGCGACGTGAAACTGCGCGTGCGCATCCAGCTCGGCAAGACCCGTATGCTCGTTGAGGATGTGCTCAAGCTCAATGAGGGCAGCGTGGTGGAGTTGGACAAACTGGCGGGCGACCCCGTGGACGTCATTATCAACGATCGTTTGATCGCCCGCGGCGAAGTTCTGGTGCTGAACGATAACTTTTGCATACGGATTTGTGAAGTGCTCTCCAACGACCCGCACCGGATCACGACATGATAGCCTCCTTGCTCTATTTTTTGGCGACGCGTTCTTCCCACGGGAATCAGTGGCGATGGCAGCCTGTGATCGGGCTGATCGTGGCGAGCGCGTTCACGCTGCCGGTTGACGCGGAGGAACCGCGCGAGGCCAATGCGCGGCCTGTTGCCGCTGCGGCGACGACCGATGGGGATCGCGCGGCGGCCGGCCCTCCGCGAGATCCGCAGACTCAAGTCGATCGCCGGAGCCAGGCCGTGGTGAAGCATCCGCCGGCCGAGGGCGGTCGCGGGGAGCCGCGGCGCATGCTCCGTCGGCGGGCCGGACGGGTTGGCCACGAAACCGGTCGGACCGCGCCGGGATCCGACCGGCCGGCGACGCCCTGGTATCGGACGGGGCTCGGATCGTTAGGGATCGTGCTGGCCATATTGGGGGGCGTTTGCCTGTGCGCGCGGAAATGGATTCCAGCGGTCCGCATGGCAGAGAGTCAGGCTATGCAAGTGGTTGCTCGGGCGTCGGTTTCGCCGAAGCAGAGCGTCGCCCTGGTTCGACTGGGCAGACGGTTCGTTATGGTCGGGGTTTCCCCCGATCGGATGAGCGTTTTAAGTGAAATCTCGGATCGCGAGGAAGTGGCGCATCTGGCTCGCGTGACCGGCACCTCGGGTGAATCGGTTCGTCCCGGCTTCGAGGAATGGCTTGCCGAGGAGTCCAAGGAGTTTGGCACCGATGTGGAGGACGAGTCGGGGGCGCAGCCCGATCCCATCCGTGTCGTCGGCTCGGACAACGGATCGGCGTTGACGGACTTGCTCGATCGACTGCGGAAGCTGCACGCGAAGTCAGAACCTCCTCCCGCGACCGGGACGCGCCGAACCGCGGCACGCGGTTCGTTTTGAACAACCCAAATGCTTGATCGGGGGCCGAGGGGATCGGACCGGTCGTCCCGCATGGATGCGGGGTAGGGCAAAGCGCATTGGAGTGGCGCATGGTGCCGACGAGGAGTCGATTGAGGCTGATTCACCTGCTGGTGGGGGCGGTGTGTCTTTTTCCGCCTTCGGCGGCGTCGGCTCAATCTCGTATCGGCTTCGACAACCCCGCAGGCATTCCCGATCTCTCCAAGCTGGTTCCCACCGCCCAGGACCCCCAGGCCGTTAGTTCGAGCCTGAAGATTCTGGTACTGCTCACCGTTTTGACGTTGGTTCCATCCGTGATGGTCATGATGACTGCGTTTCCCCGTGTCATCATCGTGCTGGCGCTGCTGCGCCAAGCAGTGGGCACACCACAGTTGCCGCCCGGTCAGGTGTTGCTCGGGCTGTCACTGTTCATCACCATGCTGGTTATGTCCCCCGTATGGCACCGAATCAACAAAGAGGCCGTAACGCCCTACTTCGACAGCCGGATGGGGCAAGCGGAGGCTATGGCCGTTACCTCGGCGCACCTCAAGGACTTCATGTATCGTCAGATAGAACAGGCGGACAACTACGAAGACGTCTACCTGTTCATGGAATACGCCGAGGATCGCGAAATCGCGCCGGAGGAGAACATCGCCATCGATCAGATTCCGATGACCGTGATGATTCCGGCGTTTATGCTTTCCGAGTTGAAGACGGCCTTCATCATGGGGTTTCGGATTTACCTGCCGTTTCTGGTTATTGATATGGTTATCGCGACGATCCTGCTCTCGATGGGCATGATGATGCTGCCTCCCGTGTTGATATCGTTGCCGTTTAAGATTCTCTTGTTCGTGTTGGCCGATGGTTGGCATCTGGTGGTCAGTACGTTGCTGTACAGTTTTGTTTAGAGCGGTATTCGATGGGCCGCTGGCCAGCCCCATCGCAACAGGGTCAAGCCGGGTGGGCGGCCGGAATACCGCTGGAAAGGAGTCGGTGATGGAGTTGGACCAGGCGCTCGAACTGGGCCGCAATGCGTTTTGGATGGCGCTATCGACCTCGGCGCCGATTCTGGTGATCGGTCTGGTCGTCGGCTTGGTTATCGCGCTGTTTCAGGCGGTGACCCAGCTTCAGGAGCAAACGCTGACGTTTGTGCCGAAAATCGCGGCGATGGTGGTGGCGGCGACCATCTTCATCCCGTGGATATCCCAGCGAATGATGACCTTTACTCAGGATATGCTTGGTACCTTGCCGTATTGAGTCCGCGTGTGCGTATGCCCTTCGAACTGGTCAACATTCTGGTCGCGCTGCCGCTTTACGCGCTCATCCTCTTCCGGCTGGGTGGGCTTGTGATGACGGCTCCATTGCTCAGCAGCAACACGATTCCGATTCGGGTGCGCGCCGCGCTTGCCATGACGCTGGCCGCGATGATCTTTCCCGTGATGGTACACACGCTGCCGCGCGGGCTGACGCTCGCGGACGTCGTCCTGGGTTCGGTGGCCGAAGTCATGATCGGGGCCACGATCGGGCTGGCGTTGAGCCTGGTCTTGCTCACCGCCGATATCGCCGGCATGATCGTGGGGCAACAGGGCGGCCTCGCGCTGGGCGAGATATTTGATCCCACCCTGAACCGACGCTCGACGGTGACCGGGCAGACGTACTTGATTGTCTTGACGATCATCTTCCTGGTGGTGGGGGGCCATCGCCAGATGGTCGCGGCGCTGCTCGATTCGTTCGACGCGATACCGTTGATGTCGTTTCAGTACGAGCAATCGGTGCTGATGCTGCTTGTGGAGATTCTTTCGTCCGCCTTTGTGTTGGGGATCCGTGTTGCCGGGCCGGTTCTGATTGCGCTGTTTTTGTTGGGCACGGCGCTCGGCTTTCTGTCGCGCACCATGCCGCAATTCAACATCTTGACGATAGGTTTCACCGTTCGATTGCTGGTGGCGTTGGGCACGGCCGGGCTGGCTCTGGCCGCCTGCCGGGATCTGTTTGTCGATTCGATTTGGGATGGTCTGGCGCTGGTGCGCTCGACCCTGGCCTTGCCATGAGCGCAGTGTGGAAGCGATAACCCATGCCGGCAGACCATGATGAACGTACCGAACCGGCAACGCCGCGGAAGCGCATGGAGGCGCGCGGCAAGGGGCAGGTCGCGCGCAGCCAGGATATTTCCGCGGCGGTGCTGCTGCTGGCCGGGTTCGTCGGGCTTTTTCTCTTTGGCCCGGCGCTGTGGCGCGGCATGTTGTCGATGGTTCGGGCTGCACTGGGGGGACAACATCCCGGATCGGTGGAGGCGTTGTTTCCGCTGGCGGCCACGGCCATTTCCGAATCCCTCAAGCACCTGGCTCCGATCCTGGTGTTGATGTTCGTCGCCTTGCTGGTGGCGCTGTATGCACAAGTAGGTTGGCTGGTCACGTGGCAACCTCTGATGCCGAGCGTCTCCAAGCTCAATCCACTCAATGGGATCAAGCGGCTGTTCGGCGTGAGTTCCTGGATGTTGGCGGCCATGAACTTCGGAAAGCTGCTGTTCGTCGGATTGGTGGCGTACGTGACGCTGGCGGGTAGCGCCGCGGCGATTCTCTTTTCTTCGACGTTCGATCATGCGCAGATGTTTTTGCTCGGTGCGGACCTGGTGTTCACGCTGGCGATGCGTCTGGCCGTTGCGCTGCTTGTGTTGGCGCTGGCCGATTACGCGTGGCAACGCTACAAACACGAGCGAGACCTGCGCATGACCAAAGAGGAAGTCAAGGACGAAATGCGAAGCATGGAAGGCGATCCGCAAATCAAGCGGCGTCGCCGTCAGGTGCAATTGCAACTGGCGATGCAGCGATTGAACAAGGACGTTCCCAAGGCCGATGTCGTGGTTACCAATCCAACCCATTTTGCGGTGGCGATTCGCTACGACGCACCAACCATGGCTGCGCCCAAAGTCGTGGCCAAGGGCGCTGATGAAATCGCGTTGCGGATCAGGCAGATCGCGGCGAGCGCGGGCGTACCCATTGTCGAACGCAAGGCGCTGGCACGCGGGCTCTATGATGCCGTCGAGGTCGGGGATTTCGTGCCGGAGCGTTTCTATCGCGCGATCGCGGAGATTCTCGCCTATGTCTACGAGTTGACCGGGCAGTCCACCTTGACGCGGACCCGCCCGAGCCAACCGGCACTGGTGTAGCGGACCAACTGAGCCATGGCGAAGATCGATCTGAAACATCTGGGGCTGGGGGGCAAAGTGACGCGCCTTGAAGGCGTGCTCCTGCCGGTGATATCGCTCGGGCTGATTCTGGTGATTCTAATTCCGCTTCCGACGTCCGTGATGGATTTCCTGCTTCTGGTCAACATCACACTTGCCGGGATCGTGATGATGACGGTGATGTTCATCAACAAGCCGTTGGATTTTTCGTCCTTCCCGTCACTGCTGCTGGGGTTGACGCTGTTTCGCCTGGTGCTCAACACGGCCACAACGCGATTGATCCTGACCAACGCGGACGCCGGCCATGTGATTTCCACGTTTGGGGCGTTCGTCGCGCGCGGCTCGTTGGTGGTGGCGATCATCATCTTCGCAATCATCGTGGTCATCCAATTCGTGGTCATTACCAAGGGCGCCACGCGCATCGCCGAGGTGGCCGCCCGGTTTACGTTGGACGGCATGCCGGGCAAGCAAATGGCCGTCGACGCGGACCTCAACGCCGGCGTGATCACCGAGCAAGAAGCCAAGGATCGCCGGTCGGAAATCACCCGGGAAGCGGATTTCTACGGGGCCATGGATGGGGCGAGTAAGTTTGTACGCGGCGATGCTATCGCCGGGATCATCATT
>JBHHUB010000026.1:0-28644 GCA_046753625.1 Phycisphaerae bacterium
GCCCCCGGTGCCGCCGTTGCGCGGCGCGAAGCAAGGCGCGGCAGCATTCCCACTCCCCGCATGGCAGCAAAACTCCGCCCGCTGGGACCGCCTGACCGCCCGCACGCTCCGCCTCTGCGGAGTCCCGTGGTTTCAGCCTGCGGCACGATAGTGGCCAAGCCCGTGTGTACCCGATAAGATAGGTTGTCCGAGACTACTTGGTTCGCACGCGAGGAGCATGGGGCGAATGACCCGAAGAACGAAAACGACCCACGGCGGGCAGCGCCCGCGTTTTGCATTTACCATCATCGAGCTGCTGGCCGTGATCAGCATTATCGGCCTCCTGGTTGCCATTGTTGTGCCCGCGCTCAGCCGGGGACGCCTGCACGCCCAGTCAACCGGCTGCCTGTCCAATCTGCGCGAGTTGAGCCGGGGTTTGCAGATTTACGCTGACGAGAACGATGGTGCTCTGGTCGCCAGTCGCCAGTTCGAGCGGGGCACAGAAGAGGAGAACCTCTACGATGTCGGCAACGGGATGAAGAATCGGCCGCGCTGGATGGCCACGATTGGGGTGGAGATCGGTCTTTACGGATTCAATACACCGGATCCCAATGATTCGCGGCAAGATTACGATCACAAGGCTTATGCGTGCCCGACGGAACCGACCTGGGTGGATGAACGCAACCACGGATACGGCTACAACTATCAGTTCTTGGGCAACGGTCGGCAGCTGGCGGAAACGGGGCGGTACCGGAATTTTCCCGTGCTGCAAAGTCAGATCACAAGCCCGAGTGGAACGGTCATCGCCGGAGACAGCATGGGGACCGCCGCCGCTTTTGCGGCCAACGCGCGGGCGGGTTACTCCAACAATGGAACGGAGCTGGCCACCAAAGGAAACCACGGCTATACCCTTGATCCACCGCGACTGACGGATCGCTCCGACCGCGGCCCGGGCGATGCTCCCAACGATCCCCGTTCGGGCGTCGATCCTCGCCACGGCAAGAAGGCCAACGTGGTCTTCTTCGACTCTCATGCCGAAGGAAAAACACCGATCAGTCTCGGCTATCGCCTGGGGGAGGGTGGCTGTTTCGTCATGAGCGATGTGAACGAGTCCTGCTTCGTTGGATCAGGTGGCGGGAGCGTCGGATCGTTTGGACATGCGGGCTCGGGTGCGGCGCCGGAAGCCAGCGCTCAGCAAAACCTCGATCCACCGACCAACCGGTTTTTCTCCGGAAATGGTCGCGACCAGGATCCGCCTCGCGTGTATTGATCGATTCATTGCCTGGTTGGGCGCACGCCCTGTTGGCAACCCAATGGTAAGCGCTCGGTCGTCTACACGTGGACAATCTTTCAAGTGGGAATGGTTTTGCCCGTGTTTTGCGCCTTGGTGGGCGGCTAGGATTCCTGCTTGTTGATAGTTTCGAGTCGCTCGGCCTTCCAGGCGGCCGGGTAGAGGCGGTTGGGGTTCTCGCCGCGGGGTACGATCGGTGACTTCATTCAGACCCCACCGTTAGCCGGTGACGCCCTTGTGAGTCGGATTCTCTACCCCGCGGACGCGGTGAGGTCGCCTTCGTGGCGACGGGGTTGGCCAGTCTCGCTGGGCAAACAAAAGGCGGAGCCATTCATTTCGAATCGCTCCGCCTGAATCCTGTCCGGCAGCGATCGCGCTGACGCGCGGTGCCACCGAAGTTACTTGTCGCCGAACCCTAGCATTTCGGGAACTTGAAGGTCTTGCCCTTCACGGTCGGCGATGTGGCGACCATGAACGCGCCGGTCTTCGTGCGGGCGCATGCCTTGATCGGAGCCTTGCCGAACTTGGCGGTCAAAATGCTCTTGCAGGCCGCCGTCGTGGGATTGCGGGTGTTGAACGTCTTGTTGTTCACCTGGGCCCACTTGCTGAGCTGCGCGCAGGTAACGGTCTGTACGACCGCCCCCTTGTTGATCCACTTCGCAAAACTGTTCAACACGGTCGTGCTGGGGCGCTGGTACTTGGCCGTGCCACACGTCTGCGTGCAAAGCGTCTTGAACGAGTTGATCTTATTCTCGAAGGTCTGCTTCACGTTCTTGTAGCCGCGCGGAACCGCAGCGGAGCCCGTCTTGCTACCGCCTGCCGAGTGCTTGCGTGCCGAAAATTTCGTTACCATACTCAGGTTCTCCAAAAAAAAGCAAAATTCACTTTCGTCCCGACGAGGCGTTCATCGGTACTGAAATGCTGGTGCTTGAACTACAGCGGCTGTCATCGCAAAAACTATCGGGCGTTGGGCGACGGGGACAACCTGATCCCAGACCGCAGAGACTCTGGGATTTCCAACTCATGTTGTTGGAAACTCACGGGCTCAAACCGGCCTGGTAGCGCAAAAAACAGGGTTTTGCGCTTCGCCGCGCTGCAGGAAGCCACAGGGGACAGGTCGGTGGCCCCCTTTCGACGGTGCGCCAAACGCAGCCCACAACGCCGCAAAAAAAAGTTGTTTTTCTTGGATGGGCCTGGCGATTGGTGCGCGTCCTGCGAGAAAAACGGCGCGTCGGTATGGATCACGCGCTGTCGAGTTCGCCGGCTTCCAGGCGTAGTTTGCGAAGGCCGTCAAACAAGCGGGACTTCATAAGCGATTCGGGCAGATCGAGGATTTCCGCGATCTCGGCACGAGAAAGCTCTTCGACGTATCGAAGTCGCAGCACTTCCTGGTAGATGTCAGGCAGGGCATCAACCATGTCCGCCAATCGCGCGTTGTCCTCATTGCGGACCAAACGCGTCAACTGCCCGGTCAAATCGCCCGCCAATCCGGACGGCGGTGGACCCGCGTTCTCGTCGGGATGACGCCCCCTCCGCCGGATAACATTCAAGCAATGATTGCGGGCGACCTTGTACAACCACGGTCGAAAACCCTCGGGAATCTCACGAGCGGCCAGCACCTTGCAGCAAATGTCCTGAACCGCATCCTCGCAGTCGTCCCGACGACGAAGGTAGCCCCAGCAGAACCGGAACAACACGTCCCGGTAGAGCTCGTCCAGCAGCTCGGCGGCATCGACCTCGCCGGCTCGGAGGCGAAGCACCAGCGACGGCGTCAACGCCAACGTTCGATTCAAGGATGTTTCCGACGGTCCGCTCACCAACATCTCATTTCGAAACGGAATTCGCCGACCGCGGGCAATGCGGCTACCGCCCATGTACCAAACCCAACAGCCAGGCCGCCGCCCGGGTCCGCGGCCGATGTTCACGGAGCCTCGGCGGCGTGCTGCTGCTGCAAGCGTCGCGACTCGATCTCCTCGCTAACCTCCCGGAACCGCTCCGGATCGTCAAGCATACCCGCGCCGTAGATATCCCGCAGCAACGAAAGCGCGCGCGGATACTGTTTGACCCACCGCTGCGGCTCTTGATCCATCATGTCCAAAGCGTCCAGGAGCACATCCTCACACACGCGCAGATCGCGGGGCTTGCGCCGCGCGCGCAGCAGATCCGCGAGGGAAAGGCTGACGGCAACCACGTCATCCGAAAGATGCAGGCGTTGGAAGGAGACCAGGGCCTTGCGATAATGCGGCTCCGCCGCGTCCAAGTGCCCCTGGGCATGACGTGATTCGGCCAGCAAGCGCTCCAAAATGGCCTGATGCTGCTCCTCCAGCCGCGCATTCCGGATCGCCGCGTCCTGCAAACCGCGTTCCGCCTGGCCGACCCAATATGCCGCCGCAAGCATCACGCCCAGCAAGGTTGCCAGCGTTACGAAGAATAGCTTGTGCCGAACGACGAGCTTGCCGAATCGATACCAACTGCTTGCCGGACGGGCGAGAATCGGCTGATCGGCCAGATGCCGCACGATGTCCTCCGCCATCGCACCGGGACCGTGGTAGCGCCTGGCCGGGTCTTTTTCCAGCGCCTTGAGCAGGATGGTCTCCAGGTCGCCGCGTAGCGCCCGGTTGAGATGCCCCGGACGCGGCGGCGGTTCCTCGCTGATGATCCGCACCGCCTCATGCAGTTGATGGCGGCTGACGATCAAGGGCAAACGGCCCGTCAGCATTTCGAAAAGAACGACACCGAGCGAATAGACGTCGCTTCGGACGCCGATCTGATCCAGATCACCCCGCGCCTCCTCAGGACTCGTGTAGGGCAACGTTCCGATAACTTGGCCCACGTCGGTTCCCGTCAAGGTGAGCCCGGCATCGGGATCGGTGATTCTCGCCAGCCCGAAGTCAAGCACCTTGGGGTTCCCTTCGTCGTCGACAAGGATGTTGCTGGGTTTAAGGTCACGATGAATCACGCCGCGCTGATGGGCGTAGTTGATCGCGTCACAGACCTTGCAAAACAGATCCAACCGAGCCGCAATGGTAAGCTCGTGAACGCGTACGTAGACGTTCAGCGGAACCCCGTGGACGAGCTCCATGGCGAAATAGTCGATGCCGTCTTCGGTCCGACGGGCCTCATAGATTGCACCGATCGCGGGGTGACGCAGGCGCGCGAGCGTCTGCGCCTCCCGCTGGAACAACTTCACGCGGTACTCATCGTTGTGGCCGCCTCGAATCACCTTGATGGCAACCGTGCGCTTGGTCCGGGGCTGCTCCCCCTCGTAGACGATCCCCATCCCGCCCTCCCCCAGGTACCGGAGCATCCGGTACGGTCCGATTTTGTCCGGTGGCTTCGGCGGAGCGGGGGCGGCGGAGGTGGCGACGGCCTCGATCCCCGACTGAAAGAACTTGGCCCGATCCCGACAACGCGGGCACGAGCGCAGGTGGTCCATGACCTCCGGCGCCTTGCGGTCGATTCCGCTCCAGAGCTCGCGTTCGGTAACGTGACAGGTCATGGCAGATTGGCCCGCTCAGAATAGTTCAACCGCCGATTCGGGGCCCGAACCGACCCCTATATATCATAACCCGCCCGATCCGGGGCCGGCGGAAGTTTTTTTGCTGCATTTTGGGAAATTCGCGAGATTTCTTCCGTCGAATTCCACGGACCGGTGTCTTGACATATAGGGCACGATTGTGCTAAAAAAGGCGCTAATAACGCCGCAGACGCACGGAGCCGGCCGGCGAACCGGCCGCCCCGCCGCGTAGGTACGGCGTGCCCCCGAAACTGAGAACGGTGTTCTGTTTTCGCCGATAAGCTCTTATCCCTGCAAAAGAAGGGATCGCCCCAGACGGTATGTTGCCCCATTCGGCATTGCGGGGCTCCCGACTAGCGAGGGGGAAGGCGTCGCCGGGCTGGCGGTATGCCGGTAGGCTGGGCCGGCTTCTGCCAAGCAGATGAGCAGCTACCGCGGGCCGATGTTGGGCGTAAGCAGGCAGACAGTAATTGGTAAGCATCTTGATCGATGCGATTTAGGAGTGCCTTCATGGTAACGCAAGTAAGTGCTAGGGGTCGACGCAGCGCGTTTACGCTGATCGAGCTACTCGTCGTAATCGCGATTATTGCATTGTTGATTTCGATTCTCCTGCCGTCGCTGGAGTCGGCGCGAGCACAGTCGAAGAAGTCGGCCTGCATCGCGCACATTAAGAACATCGCGACCAGCAGTCGAGTCTACGAGGCCGACGACGAGAACGGCTGGGGCATACCCGTTCACCCCTTGCAGTTTGCGCAGGACGGAAACGACCCGACCTTCATCGGGGCGTATGAGTGGGGAGGGAAGAGTGGCGTGGGTCGTCCGGGATTTCGCGGCGCCGGCCCCACCAGCGGCGGCGACTTTGACTACATCGGTTCCAAGTATGGTACGAAGCTGGGATTCGGCCCGGCCAGCCGTCCGATGAATGCCATCCTCTATCCCGGCGGATTCACCGACAACTTGAATCCTCGTTACAACCGCGAGGGCGCTCTACAGGACACCAAGCTCAACCTCGCGTTGTTCAAGTGTCCCGGTGATGATGGTCCACCTCGTGGGGCCCACTGCCAGGATTGGCTAGACCACACCGATCGCTCTTCGTACGATCATTTCGGAAACAGCTATGCGGCCAATATCTTCATGATTTCCGCAGGCCCCACCGAGATGAAGACCAACTCGCCGTACCTCCGCCCCATCACGCGAGTGCTCACCCCGTCGCGCACGCTGTACTATGAAGAAAACATCGGTCGTTGGGCTTGGTCTTGCCGTCGCGAGATCGACGACTGCACGTGGATTGGACTCGGCGTCGATCCGGGGCCGACCAAGACCATCAAGGGGTGGCATTCCAAGGACTGGACGTTCAATCGCGCCTTCGTCGATGGGCACGCTGAAAGCCAGAAGACTTGGAACGAGGGGTCGGAGGATTCCGAGGGTTACGCCACGCACTACCGCAATGAACATCTCCGAACGTATCCACCATTGGATGGATCCGGCGCGCCGGGCGATTTCGAGCAGTATCGTTGCATTATCGTGCGAGGCAACGGGTGGCAGAAAGACACGATGCCCGCCCAGCTCCTCAGGACCGGCTTGATCCACAACGGCGACGGACGCCCCTCCTATGAAGGATGCGTCCAGACCGACTAGACCGGCGCGTAGACCGCCCTTGCGGCAAACTTGACCGTCGATCCGCCTTCCACCGGCCGCAACGCCGCTGGAAGGCGGTTTTTTTTCTTGGAACATGCCGTCCCGAGCCGCGTGGCTTCAGCCCGCGCGGCGGTGCGGCTTTCGCTCGCCAGCCGCTTCATGACAGATGCCGCCGGGCTACGCCCGAGGGGGTGCAAGAAGGTTTTGGCGGCTTCCAAGGAGCGTCCGAGCCCCGTTTACGGGGGTTTCCCGCGAAGCGGGCTACTAGGCCGGTCCTTCAGGGCCGGTCACAGATCATCGGTTCTAGGTCTGCGCCAGCCCGTTTCAACGGGCTTACCCAACGCCAAAAGCCCGTTGAAACGGGCTGGCGATCGGTGGGAGAGAGGCGGACCGTTTCCCAGGCGTAGAACGTCCGGGCTAGTAGCCCTTCGGGAAAGACCGCTAAAGCGGCCTGCGGGGCGAGCCATCCAAAACGCCTCGTAATCATACTGCACGGTGTGACCCACAATCCCACGGCCTGAACTGTCATGCACCCCGACCGAGGTTTCTTGAGTTTGGGCGCGGGATCGAGTTCGGGACACCGCGAGGGCTGAAGCCCTCGGCTCAGCGGCGCGGTTTGGGGGAACCACTCGGGGCACAGCGCGGGATCGCGGCGACTCGCCTACTGCTTGCTGATCGTCGTGCCGACATCGCCTTTGACAGCCTCGGTGGCCTTGGCGAGCGGACCGATAACGACGCGGGCATCGTCGTGCGCCGATGCATTCAGGAAGTTGATGGCCGCTTGAACTTTCGGCCTCATCGAGCCGGCGGGGAATTGCCCCACATCCATATATGCCTGGGCCTCGTCGACGGACATCCGCTCGATCTCGCGTTGACCTGGTTTTCCAAAGTCGATGCATACCCGGTCGACGTTGGTGAGGATCAACATGGCGTCGGCACCGATCTTGGCCGCCAGAAGGGCGCTGGCAAAATCCTTGTCGATCACCGCAGGTACGCCTTGTAGCAAGCCGTCATCTCGCCGCACTACGGGAATCCCCCCCCCACCGCAGACCACCACGAGATCCCCCGCCCCGACACAACGACTGATGATGTCTTGTTCGATGATCCGAACCGGCAAGGGTGAGGGAACCACGCGTCGAAACTTGCCCTCGGCAACCTCACGGATTCGCCAGCCCTCCTCACCAGCGAAGCGATCCGCCTCAGCCTTGGTGAGCGTCCGCCCGATCGGCTTGGTCGGGTCGGCAAACGATGGATCCCGGCTATCCACCTCGATCATGGTGATGAGCCCGGTCACCGGGCGCTTGATGTTGCGGCGCATCAGTTCATTGGTGAGCGTTTCGGCGATCATAAAGCCCATGCCGCCCTGAACGTGGGCGACAGCCACCTCCATAGGCAGCGGATAGATTCGGTTGGCGGCGGCCTCGTTGCGGAGGAGGAAATTCCCAATCTGGGGACCGTTGCCGTGGGTGATGACCAGCGTGTGCCCCTGTTCGATCAGATCGGCCAGCGCACGCGCGGTCGCACGGGAGTTGGCAAACTGCTGCTCCACGCGCCCCACCTCATTGGGTTGGGTGATGGCATTGCCACCAAGTGCTACGACAATCCTAAGTCCCATAGCGAGGCCCAGCCTCCAACGATTGCTCAAAACGCAGGTTCGCGCGGTCCATCGGGCGCCACCGGTCTCGTGCCGCAACACACGCCGACCGCGACCCTCCTGTTATCGGCTATCCCGTAAGGGCAAACAACCCAGCCCCCCCACGCTGAGCCAGCGATCAGCCGGCCATCAGATGGACCAAGAGCGCCTTTTGGGCGTGCAGTCGGTTTTCGGCTTGATCGAAGATCGCGGAGTTGGGCAACCGCGAGGTCGCGTAGTCTATCTCGTCGCCGTAATGCGCGGGCAGGCAGTGAAGAATCGCCGCATCCGGGTTGGCCCGCGCAATCGTCTCGGCATTGATCGTGTAGGGGGCGAACACCCTCTTGCGATGCTCAGCCTCCGCCTCTTGACCCATCGACGCCCACACATCGGTGTAGAGCACGTCCGCTCCACCCACGGCGTCCATGTCATGGGCGATTTGAATCCGGCACCCGGAGTTGCCCGCGATTTCGGTCGCCTGGGCGGTCACCGCTTGGTTCGGTTCGTACCCGGCGGGCGTAAGGACGGTCATGTTCATCCCCAAGCGGGCCGCCCCGAACATCAGCGAATGGGCGACGTTATTCCCGTCGCCGATGTAGCAGAGCGTCAGCCCATTCAGGCCGCCTTTGCGCTCAACAATGGTCTGGAAATCGGCAAGAATCTGGCACGGATGCTCAAAATCACTCAGGCCGTTGACTACGGGCACGGTCGCGTGAGAGGCTAGGTCCACGACGATATCATGGCCGATTACGCGTGCCATAATGCCATCGACATGACGCGACAGGACGATCGCGATATCCTCTGTGGTTTCCCGCTGGCCCAGGCTGATGTCGGTAGGCGCGAGGTAGATCGCGTGCCCGCCGAGTTGCGTCATGCCCGCCTCGAAGGAGACACGCGTGCGCAGCGAGGGCTTTTGAAAGATCATGCCTAGCGTCTTCTTTTCGAGCGGCGCGGCCCCGAAAGCGCCCCGATCCTGCTTGAGGGCCGCCGCAGCGTCGAGTACGGTTGTCAGCTCCTCGGCAGAGAAATCAAGGATTGAAACGAAACTTCGCCCGTTTAGCTTTGTGTGCACGTGTTAGGATCCTCTCTCGAAAAGATCGAGCCAATCTGTATTAGGCCAGCACTGTTCGCAAACGCTCGAAGGCCCAATCGACATGTTCCCGGGTAATGACCAGCGGCGGCGCGAGGCGCATCACTTGCTCGTGCGAATCCTTGCAGAGCATCCCCTCGCTCATCAGCGCCTTGCAGTACTTCCGAGCGGGTCCGGCGGCGGGATGAATCTCTATCCCCACCCAGAGCCCACGTCCGCGAATCTCCTTGATCTTCTCCGATCGCAGCGATGCCAGCTTGTCGAAGAGGTACGCCCCCGTTTCCTTGGCGTTGTGCTGATAGCGATTCGTCTTCAGCATCTCGATCACCTTCCGGGCGATCGCGCACGCCAGTGGATTGCCGCCGAAGGTGCTGCCATGATCTCCGGGCGTGAAGACGCTGAGAATCTCCCTGGAGGATACCACCGCCGACACCGGCATGATCCCACCGCCCAGCGCCTTGCCCAACGTAAAAATGTCGGGCTTGATGCCCTCGTGTTCCACGCAAAACGTCGTGCCGCACCGGCCCAACCCCGATTGAATCTCATCCGCGATGAAGAGCACGTTGCGCTCGGTACACAACTCCCTGGCCGCTTTGAGATAGCCTTCAGGCGGTACGATGATCCCCGCTTCGCCTTGAATCGGTTCGACCAGAAACCCGACGGTATGCTCATCCATGGCCTTGCGCAGCGCCTCGATGTCTCCGTAGGGTACGATCTCAAAGCCCGGCGTGAACGGGCCGAAGCCTTGGCGGCACTGGGGATCGGTGCTGAACGAAACGACCGTAGTGGTCCGACCGTGGAAGTTTTCGCTGCAGCAGATGATCTTGGCCTGCCCGTCCGGCACCCCCTTTTTCGTGTAGCCCCACTTGCGGGCGGTCTTGATGGCGGTTTCCACGGCCTCGGCGCCCGTGTTCATCGGGAGCACGGCCTCCATACCGCATAGCTGCGCCAGTTCGGCGCACATCGGCCCGAGCTGGTCGTTGTGAAAGGCCCGGGAGGTCAGCGTCACTTTTTCCAACTGGGCCTTGGCGACGGCGATCAGCTCGGGATGGCCGTGGCCGAAGCTCACCGCGGAATAGGCGGACAGCATGTCCATGTAGCGGTTGCCGTCGACATCCTCGACCCAAACCCCGTCGGCCTTGGCAACGACCACCGGCAGGGGGCTGTAGTTGTGGGCGGCGTTGTCCTCGACGAGCTTGATGTGCTCGGCGCCCGTCATGCCCATAGTATTCAACGTGTCTCGTACCATGATCACAGACCTTTCCTGACTCCGGTTCCCGCGGTCGTTCCCTTCGCTGAACGGTGGTTTATGCTTGGGCGGAGCCTGCGGATCGGCCGCCCGCTTTCCTCGGAATGGATCCCAGCGCCCTGGGAACCGGCGGGATTATATCCAGCACCGATCGATGAGATCAAGCGGGGATTCCACCACGTATCGGCCTTTTGACGCCGGACCGACCGATTCCGTTTTCGGCGTAGTCTCTACCGCGCAGATCACGTGTTCCAGCCCACGCGGGTACCCGCGAGAAACTCCAGGCGTTGGAACAGAAAATGCCGCCTGGGGATCAATTCACTGAGCCGCTTGAGGGCCGCTTGGTCCATCTTGTTGGTGTAGTGCCACCGAATCATGTCCTCCTCCAGCTCCCTCCACCGGCGCGTTCCCATGAGCTTGCGCTTGCGCCGCGTGTCGTGGGCATCGAGGATCGTGCGAACTTCGGTCTCAACCCGTTTCAGCTCGATGGCGATCCGCCGGGCCGAGGTTGCGCGTTGCCAATCGGGCTCTATCGTAGTGGCCTCACGGAGCCGCACGTCTTCCGGCCCCTCCACAATCGTATCGGTATCACCGGCCCCATCGGCCTCGCGGGCGTTGGCTGTCCCGGCGGCCGTCGGAGCCTCCGACGCACGGGCCTGTTCCGCGACAGCTTCGGGAGCAGCGGGCGGCTCCGGCTTCGCCTCGGGCGATGCCGCCGCGTCCCCAGACCCAGCGCCGCGCGGACCGTCCGGCAGCGCCGAACGGTCTGCAATCGGCGTGGTCGGGTCCACATCCTGCTTGCCGGAATCCATCTGATCTGCCACGCTTTTGCCCGTTTCGTTTGGAATGCAAGGGGTCCAATCGCCTGAAGATACGCGCCAAGGGTACCGACACCCCGCAGGCGAGGCAAGCACGTGTTGCAGGGGGGGGCCATCTTGGGTGCCAACATAGTTTCTCGCCATGCCGTGGAGCCCGTTCAACCAGCCGTAACGGGCGGAGAAGATTGGATAGACTCCCCCTTGCGCTTGGCGATACCACCATGTTTCAGGAGGCTGCAGGAGAAGGCCGGTTTCCCCCGCCCGCGCTCCATTGCGCGGTGGTCCGGAAACCCGGCTTGTAGGCCCCGCCTCGCGCTCGACCCTCCCGCGCGGGCCCGGTAACCGCGCCGTAACGCTGATTGTGGCATCGCCCCGGCGCTTTGTATTTCATACTTGAGGCATAGCCAAACATCCGTCGGACGGCTGCCACGACGGACATCAGAAGTACGCGGAGCGTTGGACCGTGTTACCGCCTAAGCACCTTGCGAAGATACCAACTTCCGTACTACGCGCCCATTTGCTGGACAAGAATCTAGCTCTAGAGGTCTATCTTCCACCATCTTCCGGTAACGCCCCCGTTCTTTACCACAAGAATGAGGATGGATTCTCGACCTACGATCTGGACCGAATCGAGAACAAAGGGATCGGATCGCTCTACATCCAGTCGGACGATCTCCACGCGTGCGAGGTGGCGCTCGAAGAAAGGCTCGGTACGATTCTCACCGACCCAACCTTGCAACCGGCCGCCAGAGCGATCATAGCCCATAGCGCGGGATCAAGCGTTGCCCGGGCGCTGACCGAGGCCCCAACCGGTTCCCGCGACTTCAAGCGAATGGCCGGTGTCGTGGACACGTTGGTCGACTCACTACTCGTCGATCCCGAGCTCACGAGCTACTTGCTCGATATGGCCGCGCACGAGCGGAGCACGGCAAGCCACATGATGATCGTTTCGTCGCTGGCGGTCGCGCTTGGCGCGGAAGTGTTCGGCGCGGATGCCGTGGACACACTCCACGTATTGGGCGTATCGGGCATGTTGCACGACCTGGGCAAACTGTCTGTGCCGTCAAGCATCCTCAGCAAGAAAGGCAAGCTGACGCGGGCCGAACTCAATTTCCTGCAGCAGCATCCGATTGAGAGCGTGCGGCTGATCGGCAATGACCCCAACGTGTCCGCGCGAGCCCGGCAGACGATTCTGCAACATCACGAACGCATCGACGGACAGGGGTATCCGTTGGGCATCCCGGGCGATGAATTGCTACCCGAGGCAAAAGTGCTAACGATCGTTGACGCCTTCCATGCCATGATCGGACGCAGAAGCTACCGCGCATCGGTCACCCCGGCGGACGCCAACCGCATCATGGCAAGTCAGGCCGGAAAACAATTCGATCGCGACACCCTCCGTCATTGGTCCGTGTTGTGCGAGCAACTTTCCCTCGAATCGTGCAACCCCGCGATTCAGTTATCCGTGCCCCCCAAGGAGCAGGCGGACGAAGTGGCCGCCCGACACGAGCATCATCCATTGTCCTCGCCGCCGGCCAGTCTGGATTCGCGCCCGACGCGGCATCTCTGCAAGGGCGGCTCGCTGATCAAATGCGTGCACGTCGGTCGACTCGATGCGCAGGGCGGCGCGGCGGTGTTTCGGGCCTTGGTCCACGACCTGTCGCGGACCGGCCTGTGCATTCTGACCGCGACGCCGATCTACCGCGGCGAGTTGGTCAACGCGCGCATCAGTACGGACGGTCCTGAACTCTGGGTGCATGGCGAAGTGGCGTGGTGCCGGCAACACGATCAGACAGTGTACAAGGTCGGCATGCGATTCCGCTCCAAAATCTCCGAAGACGACAGCCACGAACCGAAAAAGGTGCACCCGCTCATGAATCAGGACGACAACAACCACTCCGAAAACGGCGCTGAGCCGATGTCGGCCACGGCGACCACAAAGGACGAGGCCGCGCAAAACTTGACCGACCCACTGACAAGCCAACGCGAGGAAGCCCTCGCCAAGCTTCGCGCGATTTCGGCAGCTCGCCTCCGAGACACGGCCTCGCAGCGGACGACGGTCACGCTGGCCATGTCCGGAGACCCCGATGTTCGGCTTACGGCTGCCGAAACGCTTTGTCGACTCAATACGCGAATGACGCGCGACGCCTTGACGGCACTGATCACAGATCAGCATTTCTCGATTCGCGAGCGTGCCATCGTTGCGGCCGGCATGCTCACGATTCGCGAAGCGATTGGACCACTCCAAGAGGTGCTGCGCGATGACGATCTCAAACTGGCGCTGTGTGCGGCGGAGGCCCTGGGCAAAATGAATGACGATTCCGGTTTGCGGCTCGCGGCCGACACGTTGAAACGGCGCATTCCCGAGGCGCGTATCGCCGCACGCGCGGTCGGAGAAATCACCGGGCACCGCTTCGGCGCCCATCGTGAAGGCATCCAAGCCGCACTGAGGTATCTTGAGGCCAAGAAGTTGATCAAGCGATAAGCGGCTTCCGGCGCGAAGGGGGGGCCGACTCAGAGCCGCGGGCGCTAGCCCGTGGACTCTGGAACCACCCAAGCCAGGACGTCACCAGGCTTGCGCCAAGTGCTCTGAAACAGGATATCTGAAAAGCGCCCGCCGATTGGGTCACCCACCCGCTACCGGGCGCCCTACGCCCTTCACTCGCCCGCCTGCTGATCTTCCGGTACACTCCCGCCGCGAGCCGTGAAACGCCAGGAGATCATGCGACGTGCCCTATCCCGATCTGCAAAGTTTTGTCGCCACGTTGGAAGCTGAGGAGCAACTCAAGCGGGTTCCCGTTGAGGTGGACCCGATCCTCGAGATCGCCGAAATCGCGGACCGGATGTGCAAAGCCCCTGCGGCCGGCAGCGCCCCCCCGCCGCCAACCGATCCCATCCACGGCCGGCGCGGCGGCCATGCGTTGCTCTTTGAGCAGGTGGCCGGCTCGGACATCCCCGTGGCCATCAACCTGTTCGGCAGCTACGAGCGAATGCACTTGTCGCTCGGGGTGTCCAATTTCGAGGAGCTTGCGGACCGCGTTCAAGAGTTGATCAAGCCGCAAATGCCCACGTCGCTGGTCGCGAAGATGAAAAAGCTCCCGCAACTGGCCAAGCTCGCGTCCTTCGGGCCAAAAGTCGTCAAGCGCGGGCTCTGCCAGGAAGTCGTGCATACCGATGATGCCGACCTGCTAAGCCTGCCCATCATTCAATGCTGGCCCTTCGACGCGAAACCGGGCTACGGGCTCAAGCCGGCCGACGAGAAGCGCGGCACCGGCCGCTACATCACCTTCGCGGGCATCTATACGAAGGATCGCGACACCGGCGACCGCAACGTCGGTATGTACCGCGTGCAGGTCTTCGAGCAAAAGCTGGCGGCCATGCACTGGCATGTGCATCACGACGGCGCGCGGCATTTTCGCGGATACAAGGCCCACGATGAAAAGATGCCCGTGGCGATTGTCTTCGGCGGCGAGCCCGTGCTGTCCTACGCGGCCACCTGCCCCCTACCGCCCGATATGAGCGAATTGCTCTTTGCAGGGTTTCTAAACGACGGTGGAATCGAACTGGTCGAAGCCAAAACCGTTCCGATCGAGGTGCCTGTCAACGCGGAAATCGTGATCGAGGGCTGGATCGACCCGCAGCAGACGCTCGTTGAAGGCCCGTTCGGCGATCACACGGGCTTTTATTCCCTCGCGGATCGCTACCCCGCCCTGACGGTCACCGCGATCACGCACCGCCAGGATCCGATCTTCCCGGCCACGATCGTCGGCGCCCCGCCTCAGGAAGACTATTACCTCGGCAAGGCCACGGAGCGTATCTTCCTGCCGGCGCTTAAAATGCTGATTCCCGACGTGATCGACTATCACCTACCGATGTTCGGGGCGTTTCACAACTGCGTTTTCGTCAAGATTCGCAAGGAATACCCCATGCAAGCCCGGAAGGTGATTAGCTCGATCTGGGGTGCCGGGCAGATGATGTTCTCCAAGATGATCGTCGTGGTGGACGAGCACGTTGACGTCCACGACGAGCAGGATGTTTTCTTCCATATGGGCGCCAACGTCGACTGGCGGCGGGACACCGTGATCACGGACGGTCCTTGCGACATCCTGGATCATTCAACGCCCTATTACGGCCACGGCGCCAAGATCGGCATTGACGCAACTTGCAAGATTCCCAACGAAGGCATCGTGCGCGATTGGCCTGAAGAGTTGAGCATGACCGAGGCGGTCCGAGAACTTGTGGATCGCCGGTGGACCCAGTACGGTTTCTAAGCTATCAGTCGTCAGCGGATAGCTGATGGCTGACGGCTGATAGCTTTTCACGGAGTCCTCATCGCCCATGCATTTTGCACTTGCGTACCGATCATCCCAGCGCCGTTTTGCCGCGACGTTGGCCCTGACTCTTGCCGGGATCGCGCTCGCTGCGGGTTGTGAAAGACAGCCGGAAGAAAGGGCAGAGCCGGTTGAAACGGAGCAGACGCCCGAGTCGACGCGCGCCGCCCTGGTTTTCCCAAAGTCGCTGCGGGTGAAAGAAGCACCCGTCAACGCACTGCTTGAAAAGGCCATGCGGCTTTGCAGCGAGGGAGATTACGAAAACTTCCGTATGATCTGGACCGCCCGGCAGGAGCCGATCTCGCGCGGCGAGTTTCAGAAGGGTTGGGCGGCGATGAAGGAGATACGCATACGGGCGCTCGAGCGTGTCGCCCTGGCATCGCCGATCGGCGGGCAAGCCGACGCGGGAAGCGATGCCGCTCCGGAGATCGTGTACGTCGCCTACGCTGAAATGACGCTCGACCCGACACTGCTGGAGCAGACGGCCCACCGGCAAAGCGCCGGCACATCTGATGCGAAAGCGGACGCGCGACGTGAGGCCGTCCTGATGATCGTCAAGGAGTTAGGTGACTGGCGCTTGGCCCAGGCCCCCAAGAGCATGCGGTCCTGGGTGCGCAAGAAGCTTGCCGCCGCCCCGCCCGACACCACGAATCCCTGATCGCGCATCGATGCCGAACAGTCCACGGGCGTGTCACCGAGCCGGACCATGTTAGCAGCCTGTTGAACTACCGATTCTCTGGTGTGGTATCGGATTCACTCCGCGAAAACGGGCGGCATCGCATGTCCAACCGGGCCGGTCCTGCCAGATTCACCGGCAAGATGCCGGCATCACCACTGTCCAACAGGCTGTTCCAAATCTGCGCGGCTGCCCACGCCCGAAGGTGCTTCGGATTTTTTTCTTGCACATCGGCGTTTGATCGCGCATAGTCTAGGCGAGGCGTTAGCCCCACCTTCGGTGGTAGGCCGAAGGCATTATACGGCGGGAAGCCCCCCGAGCTGGTGCGCACGGCGTAAGAGGGCTTCTCATTTTTTTTGCCTGCCACCTAGCACACCCGCCCCCGGGTGTGTGTGGCATCCCCCCCGGCGAAGCCCTTCATTCGCGTCCGCTTATTCGTTCCAGCCGAAGGCTGGCTGGGCTACATGTACATGCCGCCATTGACGTTGATGACCTGCCCGGTCACAAAGGACGACCGAGGAGCGGCCAAGAACCGCACGGCCAACGCAACCTCCTCAGGCGTACCGAGACGCCCCATCGGTGTGAGTGCCCGAACCAGTTCGAGCGCCTTCTCCGGCACGCCGGCGGTCATGTCCGTCTCGATGAACCCCGGCGCCACGGCGTTCACCGTAACGCCTTTTGTGGCCACTTCGCGGGCCAGCGTCTTGGTGAAGGCGATCAGGCCGCCCTTGGCGACCGCGTAGTTGGATTGCCCGAAGTTGCCCATTTGGGCCACGATGGACGAAATATTGATCACGCGGCCCCAGCCCGATTCGATCATGCCGGGCAACAGTTGGCCGGTCAGATTGAACGGACCGTTCAGGTTGACCGTAAGCACGTCCTGCCACTGCTCCGCGCTGAGCTTGAGGAAGGATCGATCGCGGTTGATCCCGGCGTTGTTGACCAGAATTTGAATCGTCCCGAAATCCTTCCACGCTTGCTCGATCATGGCATGGGTTTGATCCCTATTGGAAACATCAGCCTGGTACGCAACCGCGCGCCGCCCCATACCTTTGATTTTCTCGACCACCGCCTCGGCCGCATCGGCGTTGGAGATGTAGTTTACAACGATGTCACTGCCCGCCTCGGCAAGCATGAATGCGATGGCTTTGCCGATGCCCCGCGACGACCCCGATACCAGGCTAACCTTGCCTTCCAATTCCATAGTGGTTCTCGCAAAAAAGTTTTCGGTGTGACTGATATCGCGTCCTGCTCTCGGACGCGCCTTAGGATTCATTCAAGTTTCGTGGAAAAGCCCGCCCGAATGGAATCGGGCGGGCTTATGGCGGGGAGCCAACCATATATCTCTTATTCTCACGACCACCGCGACGCGGACTTCATACCAGACCCACCATTCGTAGCCCAGCCGCCCTCGGCTGGGTGGACCCCAGACACAACGGAGGGCCGCCGTGCTACACCGCGAGCCGTTGTCCTACGCCGGATACGCCATCAAGCCAACGATGCCCCTGTGTCAAAGCGTACTACGCCGATGGATGCCATCCCGCATCGGCCCAGAGCGCGCCGCTGACGGCGGAGTTTTTCAGCATGAAGCAAATCGCCCCGGCAATCTCGTCCGGCCTGATCAACCGCCGCAGTTGCGTATTGGGAAGAATCATGTTGTCGATGATTCGATCCCCCATGGCTTGGACCATCGGCGTATCGGTAAACCCCGGGTGAATGATCGCACATCGAACACCGTAATAGATCGCCTCGGTGGCCAGCGTGGCCTGCGCCCCTTCCAAACCCGCCTTGGCGGAGGCGTATGAAATCTGACCCCGATTGCCCGCGGACGATATCGAGCCGATCAAGACGATTGCGCCTTGCATCGATTCCTCCGGACTCCATTGCTTCAGACCGTTCCGCGCCCGATCCAACGCCACGGACCCAATCGTCCGCATGGCCCAGTAGATCGGCGCGATCAGATCGATCTCCAAAACCCGGCGAAAATCATCCTCTCCATACAGGTCCAGCGTCGACTGCCCGTTGTTCTCGTTGACTTTGACGCTGAGTCGATCGCGCGTGATGCCGGCGGCCGGAACGCACAGCGACACGCAACCGAACTTGGATTCCATCGCCTCAAACACCTCTTCGCGAAAGTCGGGCGAGCTGACATCGCCGCGAAAAGGATGAAGCACGGTTATGCCGAGCTCGCGATTCGCCTCCGCGCACACTTCGACCACCGCTTCGCACTGATCGACCACCGCGATGGCGCCGACGCCTTCACCGGCAAGTCGCCGGCAGGTCGCGCGCCCGATCCCGCTGGCCCCACCGGTAATCACTAAGGTTCGCTCTTTGAGGTTCATGCGTTTTTCCTTGCCGACGGATCGGTACGTTCGCTCAGCCATCGGGCCGCCTCGGGCCAGAGCTCGCGGTTGGCCTTACTGCCCACCGCCATTCCGATGTGCCCGGCGGGAAAGCGGACGGCTTTCTTATCCGTAGAGCTCACCACGTCGTTCAGCGGCGCGCTCAAGCCGCAGGGAACCAGATGATCCTGTTCGGCCATCAGGTTGAGCACGGGGCATTGAATTCGTTGAAGATCCACACGCCGACCCCCAATCTCGAGTCGCCCCTGGATCAGGCGGTTTTCCTGCATGCAATACTTCACGAACTCGCGAAACATCGCGCCGGCGACCGGTATGTTGTCGTTGAGCCAGGTTTCCATCGCGAAGAAGTTTTCGAGGTACTTGGGATCATCCATATGCTCGTAGAAGTTGAAATACTTCTCGACGAGATTCGAGACCGGCTTGAGCAGCGTAAAGGACCACTGGAGCATATCGGCCGGGGCGTTGCCATGCACGTCGATCAACCGATCCACGTCGAAGTAATCGGGATCCGTAAACCTGGCCAGAAGGTGATCACGATTGGTCCAGTCGACGGGCGCGGCCAGCAGGATGAGGTTCTTGATCTTCTCAGGGAACAGGGCCGTATACATGGCACCCATCGATCCACCCATACAATACCCGAGCAGGTTCACCTGATCCTGCCCCGTCTTCTCGCGCAGATGATCGACCATGCCGTCCATGTAGCGCAGGATGTAGTCGCGCATGCCCAGGTGGCGGTCGCCGTGGGTCGGAATGCCCCAATCGAGGTTGTAGGTGTCGAATCCCGCGTCGATGAAATGCCGCACCACGCTCTTACCCTCGCGCAGATCCAGGATGTAGGGCCGATTGATCAGCGCGAACACCACCAACAGCGGCGTATCGAACGCTTGCGGACAATCGGTGACGTAATGCAGGAGTCTGATCTTGTCGATCGCGAAAGCCGTTTCCGTCGGCGTCGCCCCGACGCGCGTGTTCTTGGCCGCTTCGATCACACCGGGCATGGCGGCCCATTTGCGCGCAAAATCGGTCCATGCCTTTTGCATGTCGGCCGGTGTCATGACCCACGGAGCCCATGGCGTTGCGGTACCGGTCATCGGTTTCCTCCTTTGCCGGTGCGGCTCTTACCCTTGGCCGGGCCGGTGTTGGCGTCCGACGCCGCTTCGAGCCGGCTCACACGGTCGGCCAGTGCGTCGATCCGATCGAGCACACGTTCTTGAAACGCGTGCAGGCTCTGCAAGATGGCATCCGTGTCTTCGCGCGTAGGCAACGGGCTGTCCTTCATGGCTTGCCCCATGAACTTGTTGAGCTGCTCACGAAAGGCCAGCGCCGAGTCCATGGATTGCTTCATGGCTTGAAGGAAGGCCTCGGACCGCATGAACTCCTCGCATTGCTGAGCCCACGCATCGAAGAAGGTCTTGCGCATGGCTTTCATCGTGGCGTCATGCGCTGCTTGACTACCAGGAAACGCCCCACCGCCCATCGTGCCCGCCGCGCCCGTTGCGCCCGGCGCCATCTTCTGGGCCATGTCCGTCCAAAACTTTGTAAATGGGTCTGTAGCACTGTCGCCGAATCCGTTCACCGTCGTTGATCTCCTATCGAGCGCATATCCCGGTGTGGCACACCCGCCCCCGAGTGTTTCTCCATCCTGCCGACTGCGTCCGTCGCTCCTGCGTGCACGGATCCAGTTGCATCCGTCAAACCATCCCAGCCGAAGGTGGCTGGGCTACGCGCGGCCGGACTGCACGCATCGTTCGACCGCCACCGCCGTGGCCTCACCGCCGCCGATACACAAGCAGGCGATTCCAATCCGTTTTTCCCGCCGTTGAAGGGCCCGGATCAACGTGTTGACGATACGTGCCCCCGTGGCTCCAATCGGATGCCCGATCGCCACGGCGCCGCCGGCGACGTTCACCTGATCGCGTTTCAGGTTGAGCTCCCGTATCGCCGCCATCGCGACCACGGCAAACGCCTCGTTAATCTCGTAGAGATCCACTTGCTCGGGTGACAGCTCCAGTTGTCCGCACAGCTTCTTGATCGCGGCAATTGGGGCGATGGTGAACCAGTCCGGCTCCATCGCGACGTTGGCATGCCCCATCAGCCGCGCAGCCGGGTTGATGTTGAGCTTGTCCTTACGCTCGTCGTCAAACACGAGCATCGCCGCCGCACCATCACAGATGCCCGACGCATTGCCGGCCGTGATCGTGCTTTCGGGACCGAACGCCGGCCGAAGACTCCGGAGCTTTTCTTCCCCCGCAAACTTGGCTACGTCCTCATCCCGTCGGAATACGGACGTGCCACCTCGCGACTTCAGCTCAACGGGAACTATGCCTTCCTCGAAGAAGCCTTCCTCCCAACTCGCCAGGGCTCGCTGGTAGCTTTCCACCGAATACGTGTCCTGATCCTCACGCGTGAATCCGTACTTGTGCGCACATTGGTCACCGCAGCTCCCCATGTGCTTGTCGTTGTAGACGTCCCAAAGCCCGTCGTGAATCATCGAATCGATCAGAGCGCCGTGGCCCATGCGGTAACCGCCCCGAGCCTTGCTAAGCAAATAGGGCGCGTTGGTCATGCTTTCGCAACCACCGGCGACAATCAACCCGGCATCAGCGCATTGAATCGCCTGCGCGGCCAGCACCACCGCCCTCAGGCTCGAGCCGCAAACCTTGTTGATGGTTGTTGCGCCGCACGAAATCGGCAACCCGGCCCCCAACGCGGCCTGCCGCGCCACGTTCTGTCCGAGCCCGGCGCCGATCACATTGCCGAACAAGACCTCGTCGACAGCGGTGGGATCGACCCCACACCGCTCAAGGCTGCCTTTGATTGCGACACCACCCAACTGACCGGCCGACAGCTTCGCCAACGCCCCTTGAAACGAACCAAACGGCGTCCGCACGCCGCCCGCCAAGTAGATGTTCTTGAGCATGCCCAGATCCTCAAGTCGGCGTCGGTTCCACTCGCTGCTTTGCGTCGCGACCCTTCGATCGTCTCGCCGACAAAGTGACGATGCCCCGAATCACGTCCGCAGAGCTTACATCTTTCGGGCCGACCGCGCCAACGCCCAGGCCCGAGAATAGCTTCCGCATATCGACGCGCGGAAGCAGAGAGCCGGCTGAAGCCTACTTCGACGACTTCGCGCCGCCCTTGGTCGCAGACCCGTTTCCCTGCGAACCGCTGACGAACGCCGTCCAACGCTCGAATCCGGAGCGACTCGCATCGCTTAACGTGTTGAAGTTGCTTTTGCTGGCGTCAAATGCGGCATCGCAAATAGTCTTTGCGGCCTGCGTACAGTCCTGCTTGCCGTTGTCGAGGGCCGTCTCACACGCGGTCCGTACCACACCGACCGTCGTCTTCCATCCAGCGTCGAAGCAATCTACCGTCGCCTTGGCATTGTCAGCCCAAAACGACATCCACGGGGCAGGAAACGGGGTTGGCCCCGCAAAGAAGCGATCGAACGCCGGTTGATTGGCCGTGAAGGCCGAAAATGCGTCAAACCAAGCCGCCTGGGCCTTGCGACCGGCATCCAGACCAGCCTCAATTCCCTTGGTTACCGAGTCCATCGTCTGTGCCATGCAATCCTTCATGTCCGTCGCCATCGTGCCATCCTCTTCGATACTGACTAATCCATCCTCCGATGCGGACTCACGGTTCCGCCCGGTCACGCTGGGCCGCAAAGCCGCGCGTGCCTAAAATATACGCCATGGCGCACTTGCGTCAAGGTATTTTTGTGCAAATGCACAAAAATACCGGACAGAGCATAAATCAATCAATGACAATATGTTACAGATATCCCACATCTATAATATTGACTATTGGGCGCACTTGCACTACGCTGTTGGCAGTCCCAGACGGTTCGGAGGCCAAGGCCATGAACGTCGGTGAACCCGAAAACGTCCGCATCATCAAGAAGTATCCGAACCGTCGGTACTACGACACATCCCAGAGTTGCCATGTTACCCTGGATCAAATGCATGCCCTGGTACTCGAAGGCCAGGACCTGCAGATTACCGATTCCAAGACGGGCGAGGACATCACGAATGTGGTCTTACTTCAGATGATTCTGGAGAAGGAGCAGCCCAAGCTGGACGTGTTCCCCTCCTCGATCATCCACCTGATGATTCGATCCAACCGGCACGTCTTGCGGACCTCGTTGGACTCCATCTTCGGCCCCCTGTGGACGCTCCTATCGCAGTCGCAGAAGCAGTTTGAGGCTTTTTGGCGCCAGAATTACCCCGGCCAGTTGATGTCTCCGACGGAGTGGACCACCCGCATGATGCAGACGTTCAACCCCATGGTCGCGAGCCCGCCAAGCCCACCGCCGCGCCCGGAGCCGACGCCTCCGGTTGATCCGCCGGAGGAAGGCGAGCCACCGGATCGACGTGATCGAGATCGGGCCCTCGACGAGCTACGCCGGCAGGTGGCCGACCTGACGGATCGGATCGAGCAGATGAACGCGGAGGCATTCGGTCCGAACGACGGTGAAACCGGCGTGCAGCGCGATGCCGGCGTACGCGACTAGCATTGCGTCTCTGCTGATTCTCCGGGGTATCCCGAGTGGCACAGCGGCCCTCCGCTGGGTCTGGGCACCCGCCCAACCGATGGCGGCCAGGCCACACCGAGGGCGGGCGAGGCGCGGTGAGACGCGCAAATCAGGGTGCTGGTGATGGTGGTCATCGGATGGGTTAACACAGTGGCACAGTCTCCGTCATACCCAACAGTGAACGTGGCAGTGGAAAACGCGGCCCTGGCGGCACAGACGATGATCAAACCGGCTGAGGGCGACCAGAGCTCGAAGCGGCACCGTTGGATTCTGCGCGTGATGGAAACGGAGGGTCCGCACATTTTGGCGCTCTTGAGGCGTCTTCTGAGCAACGAAGCCGACGTGCTGGACGCTTACCAGGACTGCTTCTGCAAGCTGGCGACGTTTCCGGGACGACACGGGATATCCAGCGTTCGAGCCTACATCTACCGCACCGCGTCCAATATCGGCATCGAGATCATACGCACGCGAGCCCGACGAAGCGGCCACCTCAGAAAAATCGCGGCCCAGCAAGGCAACCTGGTCGACGAGCCCGGCCCATCCGATCCGGACGACGCCGAGCTCGACATCTTGCGAGAGGCCATCGCAGACCTGCCCGCGCACCTGCGCAACGTGATTCACCTACGCGATTTCTGCGGCTTCTCCTACAAGGAGCTGGCTGCGATCCTAAACATCGACCCGGCTACCGCGCGGGTCTACCGCCGGCACGCTATTGTTAAGCTGTCATCAGTCCTGCCCCGGGAGGCTGACGTATGAACTTCGAGAAAAGCGGGAGTCTCGGTCTTGTGAAACCGCATTGCCCCAAGCAGCCGTGGGTCATGGCCACGTTCGCCGACGATGAGCGCTTGCTGGCGAAGGGGGCGATCCCATCCGGATTGGTTGTTCACCTCCGGCAATGCCCCTCGTGTCGAGCGGTCGCCGACAAGCTCCAGCGCGCGACCTCCCAACTCCAGCGACTCGCGACGCTGGGCGTGCCCGAAACACTCCAGCACCAAGGCGACCTCCGCGTCACACAGGCGATCCGTGAAGGTGGTCGGCTCACCAGACGCTACGAGACGCCCGACCTCGAGGAGTCCGCCTGTTCCCACCGTCATTGGCCGTTGAGCACGCTGAGATGGCCTCTGGCTGCGGCCGCGGTCCTGATGGTCGGTGTCGGCGTGGCGTCGTGGTTCAGCGCAGCCGACGAGAACGCCAGGCCGACCGCCATCACCGCAAACGAGCCGGTGTGGCCCTTCGATGATGACGTATTCGGAGACGCGGCACAGACAAACCCCAGCGAGCGCGTCCGAACGGGCGAGGCCGGTTCGGTGGATGCGCCGCCCGGAATGGCCGGTGCCGCGGGATCGAAGGTCGTTACCACGTCGGCAGCGCGCAGGCATCGGCACCGCCCGGTGGTCTGGTACAGCTCTCACATCGAAGCGGCCATGACCGATTCACCCGGAACGATACAGGCGGCCGTGGTCATGCCACATCGTCGGGACACGAAGCGCCATACCAATTGGCGCGATCTGTTTGACAGACCCGGTGGGTTTCTGTTTACTACCTCGCCGCGGGACAAGGAGTAGGGCCGTGTTGTGGTCGATCCCGGTAGAAACCGCGAACCGTCGAGTCGCAGGAGGGCGATCAGATCGTGGCGAGTGCCCCCGAAAACTTTGTGCCGCAAGGGGATACGGGGCGTCGTGTCGCCTCCCTCAACCGGCAGGATAAGGCCTTTCACGTTGTCCTCGCGCAGCAGTTCGACCGCCCCGCCATCGACCAGCTTTGCCAACTAGCGGATATGATCCGGGCCATTGCGACCTCGCGTCAGGGGACGCAGTTTCTCCGCGCGTTGCTCAGCCATCGCCGCTCGATGCTCTACTTCATCCAGCCGTCGACCCGGACGTTTCTCTCCTTCGCCGCGTCCTGTCAGGTTTTGGGCATGCCCTACAACGAGGTGCGGGATCGGTCAACGTCGTCCGAAGTCAAGGGCGAGTCGGAAGACGACACGGTCCGCGTGCTCAGCCAATACTTTGATTTGATCATCATGCGTCATCCGGCCGAGGGTTTTGCGGAGCATGTGGCCAACATGCTCAACGCCATGCCCCGCCCCATTCCGGTGATCAACGCCGGGAGCGGCAAGGACCAGCATCCGACCCAGGCGCTGCTGGATATTTATACGCTCTACCGCTGCTTCGCGGGCGCGAGCGGCTCGCGCGGGGCGGCGCGCTATTCCGGCAACCTGTTCGCAGGAAAAACGATCGCGTTTGTCGGCGACCTGAAGCGCGGGCGTACGGTGCGATCGCTTTCCTACCTGCTCTGCCGCTATCCCGGTGTGCGGCTGATGTTCGTCGCGCCGCCGGAGCTGCAAATCGGTAAGGATATTCTGGAATACGTCAAACGTAGTGGCGTCGAGTTCGCCGAAGCGGATGACATTCGCTCGGTGATCGCCGAATGCGACGGCGTCTACATGACCAGGCTTCAAGATGAATGGGACCAGGGTGACGAATCGAAGGCGGTCAACTTCGATCGCTACAGCTTGACGCTGGATATGGCCGCGGCGTTCAAGCCCAATCTCGTCATCATGCACCCGTTGCCCAGGCGCCAAGAGATCGATCCGCAGCTCGACAAGATTCCGCAGGCCAAGTACTGGGAACAAGTCCGCAACGGCATGTGGATGCGTGCGGCACTGATGGCCTCGATTTTCAATTCCGACGTCGGCATCCGCGACCACTACCACGCCTACTACACGTTCTAAACAAGTGTGCGGCAATGCGAAACCGGGCGCACTTCCCGCGCCGGTGCGCCAAAGGCGAACCGCCTTCCTTGTGGGCTGCCCATGGTGGGCGCGATCAGGAGTTCCAACGCACCCATGCGCCCAACATCGCGCCCCAGCCGCCTCGGGGCTTGCGGAATCCGCCGACACCGGTAGGCTACGTTCGCCGGGCGATTAGCTCAGTTGGCTAGAGCACCTGCCTTACAAGCAGGGGGTCGCAGGTTCAAATCCTGCATCGCCCATGGTGTTTCCTTGCGTTTAACCCTTGTTTTGCAGTCTCTTCTACTTGTGTCATCGTTTTGGCATACTTGGCCAGCTTGGGCCAAATCAGGCCCATAGGGGCACTGTGAGCCAACCGCTAATGCAACCGGGAGTGCAACCACTTCCGTGGGCTGGGGTCCGGGCACCTTGGTGATTTCAGCCCATAGGTTGAAAAGGGTGAAGTCCTGGTAGTGCTTCATGGTGATCCCGGCGCCGACATGGCGAGCAAGCTCGCTCTGCGCCCGCTCGTCAACACGATGCGGTCCCAGCCACGATGGGTACGCGGTCTTCAGTGCGTGCACGTCCACGCTGCGCCCTCGGCCGCCTTCAGACGACCGGCGATGGCTTTGTGGAGCTCAAGGAATTCGCCCGCATGTCCTGGTGCCTGACCGGTCCGGGCGCCGTGCCTGTAGCCCAGCCGCCCCCGGCTGTGTCACACACATCACACTCGGGGGCGAGTGTGCTACACGCTGTAGCCCAGCCGCCCTCGGCCGGGTCAACACGGTCATCCGCTGCGCTAACCGCCCACCGGCAACGTCAGCACGGGGGCGGCGGACTTGACGTCCCCGGCCTGTAGCGACGCGAGTTGGTGGAGCAAGGCAAAGGTTGATTTTGAACTCTGGTCGTTGTCGGCGATGTAGAACCACGAACCGCGGTAGCGCACAGCGACAGCGGCGCCGACCGGCCGGCTTGAGCTATGGTGGACGATGAAAATGTCGTCGAGAAGCGAACCCCAATCGAATGGATGACCTTGCTTGTCCACCGTATCGGTCACGCGCCCCGCCGCTATGTCTTCCGGCGGAACCTGAACCGCGTTGCACAGGTAGTAGAGGACGCCCAAGACCGACCGCGTGTCGAGCGATATATCGCTGAGACGCTCGCCGAGTTGCGTCGGGTCGTAGTCACCGGCCAGCATATCACGCAGATCGTAGGCGGTCCGTGTGGGGTCGAGATGCAGCAGGTCGCGCAGCCTCTCGGCATCGCCGGAATCCGCGGCACGCAGCGTAAAACGCATACTCAACGTGCGTTCGTGCTTGGCCAGCGCCACCATGTTTGCGGGCGCGACAGAGCGAAACTCGGTCCCCAGCTTGGCCGCGGCCAGGACATCGCCGCCGCTTATTTTTTCCAGCTTCAGTGGGCTGCCGATGGTTTGGACGCGGTCTTCGTATTCGAATTCAACGCGTTGATCGCCGGCGAGCTCTTGCATCAGCCGGACGGCCGCGAGGAATTTCTTGAATCGTGGGGATTGAGCCGGCGTCGGGCCGGAAGCCAGCGGCGCGTTCTTCAAACCGTTCATGCGCTCCACCGCGAGCCGGAGCACGCGATCGCTTCGCCAACCCGATTCCGTGAGCAGCGCGATGCTTGCCACGTCGATCGAACTGAGCATCCGCTTGAGAAAGTCCTCGCCGCCGAGAATCGTGTAGGTAATCGTGGGACGCTCCGAATAGCCGACCCGGCCGGAAAGGCCCAACTGGTTCGGATTCTTAGATCCCCCCTGCCCGACGTTTTCCTTGAGCGTGCCGCTGAGCTCGCCCGACGAGTCGAATGCAAACTGGGTCGAAATGCTGGTGACTTCCAGCCAGACCGGGGTGTCACGATACCTCAGCCGCACGAGGTTAAGCAGCATTTGCTCATCGTTGATCTTGCGCACCGCGTCCCCGTACGCCGCGTGCCCTATTCTCAGCGCCGTCGGGCCGAGTTGGCAACCTGCGGCGCCGCACGCGAGCGCTGCGATAGCCAGTGCCATGGTGATGCGCACCATGAGCCACTCCCGGTATGGCGAGGCGGGGAATATGCACCCGGCGGGCGACGCAGGCTGATCCATCAGCGTGTTACGACTCCAACATGGCCGCCAGCGCAGGCTCTTGAATAACTTGATCGGTGGGAACCATCGTAATGACGTCCCACGGACAGACCTGCGCGCAGAGCTTGCAGCCGATGCAGACGGGCAGATCGATCGTGCACACGCCCATCGCGTATCCGGGATGGCCGGGATCGGCGATTTTGTCGATGCAATCCACCGGGCACACCGTTACGCACGCATCACATCCGGTGCACAAATCCTCATCGAGGATGGCAAGCTGCTTGGGAAGTCTTTTCTTCTTGGCCATGAGAACGCCGCGCAGGGACTTTGCTGAACCAAAAACGCTGATTGCGGGCTATCTGCCGCGTTGGCCGGAGAAGCGTCCTACCGCCCTACCCGCCAACCGGTGTGCTTCAATGCCCGTGATCGCGGCGGATTCTAGCGTCGCTGGGCGATTTTGACAAACCACCCCGCCGTTTGGGCTCAGGCGTTCGGCGCCCGGGCCGCTCCACGCCATGGTCGCGCGTCGGATCGTGGCGGTGCCGCCCCTTGGCGTTGGTGCGGTCCAGCCGTTTGGCAAGCACCTCGCAACAGCGTGCCGGCATGGTCTCGAGCAGTTCATCCAAAGTCACCACGCGCACGCCCTTGGCTTGAAGTACGCGAAACGCAAGGTCGGCCGCAACGGGATCCCAATAGCCGCAGGCGTCG
>JBHHUB010000027.1:0-28399 GCA_046753625.1 Phycisphaerae bacterium
CTGCACGTTTCGGACATGAGCTGGACCAAGAAGATCAACCACCCCTCCGAGCTGCTCAAGAAGGGCGCTTCAATCGAATGTGTGGTCCTAAAAGTCGAGGAAAGCAAGCAGCGCATCGCCCTGGGACTCAAACAGCTCCATGAGGATCCCTGGGAGCGTGCGGTCATAGAGAACTATATTCCCGGACAAATCGTAGAAGGCACCGTGACCAAGATCACCAATTTCGGCGTGTTTGTTGAGTTGGAGGAGGATTTGGAAGGCCTACTGCATGTCAGTGAATTAGCCGATCATAAGGTCGAGGATCCGCACGAGGAGCTCAAGCTCGGGGACAAGGTGCTCGTGAAAATCCTGCGGGTCGACCCGGTCGAGCGTAAGATCGGGCTGTCGAAAAAACGGGCCGAGTGGTCGGCGGAGCAAGAGGCGGAATCGACGGCCGGCGAAAAACACCATAGGAAGCTTCGCGGAGGACTCCACGGTTCAGGCGAGGAAACGGTCGGCAAGATTCACAAATTGCCGGAGACCAAACCCGCGGTCAAGCCCGCGCCCCCGCCGAAACCGGAGCCCGAGCCGGAGCCCGCGGCAGAGCAGGCACCCGGCGAGCCCGAAGCCAAGACGGATTCCGAGTCATCCGCTGAAGCCCGCCCCGGTGCCGACACCGAGGCGGGTGGGGATGCCGCCGCCGATGCCGCAGGCCAATAGGTGACCATGCGCCCCGCGCGGACGAGTCCATCAAGACCCGCCCCGCGGGCGGCTTGGCGGAGGATGCAGCTATCGCAGTCGATCGAGACCTTCAGGTTTACTTGAAGCGCATCAACGAAGCGCCCCTGCTCAGCGCCGACGAGGAAAAGGAGCTGGCGACGATCGTACGCGACGGTCAGACTGCAGCGGATCGCTTCGGTCGCAAGGAAATCAGCTATTCCGATCGCGAGCGCATCGAGGACGAGGCCTTTCAAGCGCGAGAGCGAATGGTCAAGTCCAACCTGCGCCTCGTGGTCAACATCGCCAAGAAGTACGCCAAGCGCGGCGTCCCCCTCAATGACCTCATCAACGAGGGCAATCTCGGCTTAATCCGCGCGGTGGAGGGCTTCGATCCCTCGCAAAACACGCGATTCAGCACCTACGCCTCCTGGTGGATCAAGCAATCCATCAAACGCAGCCTGATCAACAGCGACAAGCCGATTCACATCCCGGCCTACATGGTGGAGATGATTTCGCGTTTTCGAGAGGCCAGCGACAAGTTCATCGAGTCGCACAACCGCGTGCCCACAACGCAGGAATTGGCGGAAAAACTGGAACTCAGCGAGAGCAAGGTGTTGCATATCCGCAGCGCGGTCAAGGCCGTCTCGACCCCCACTCAGGACGCCGACGCCATCACCGGTCATGCGCTGACCGAAGGGCTCGCCGATCCCAACGCGCCCCGACCCGATGAAGCCCTGCTGGACGAATCCGAGCTGACGCGCGTGATCGGCTTGCTGGATGACCTCGAAGAGCGGGAGGCCAAGGTTCTTTCGCTCCGATATGGTCTCGATGGAGGAGAGCCGCTTACGCTCAAGGAGATCGGCGCCAAAATCCGCCTGACCCGAGAGCGCGTTCGGCAAATTGAAGCCGAAGCGCTGAACAAGATGAAACGCCACCTGCTCGATTGACAAGCTTCTGGCTGCGTCCGCCGACTCATTTGTGGCCTGGCCGCCCTCGGCTGGGAGGTCGCACACACAGCGGAGGGCCGCTGTTCCACACCGGTCACCCATCAAATAAGTGCCGGCGGACCACGGCGCACGCCCTGAACCTCACAAAGCCGTGATTGGCGATCCCCTGCGCCGCTTTGGCAGCGCCGCGAGCGTCTTGGCGGGGCTTCGGGCGTCCGATAGGATGGGCGTCTGACGATCAGGAGCGTTTATTCGTAACGACCCCCATCATGAGGCGAAAGGAATCCGCTATGCTCGAAGAAATGTTCGCGCAGCAAGCCCGCCTGAACAAGCGAATCGGCTACGATACCCAGTCCCTGCGGGATAACTTCGATGAGCACACAGCCGGCGTCTGGCTCAACGATTATATCGCGGCCGCCTCCAACGAGCTGGAGGAGCTCCGCGACAGCACCTACTGGAAGCACTGGTGCGCGGAAGCCAAATCCGGCAAGCGCTTCGCGATCGCGGACCTTCAAAACGCGCGGGTCGAGGTGATCGATCTGCTGTTTTTCTGGATCAGCATGGCCCAATGCGTGGGACTGGACGCCCACGACGTATACAAGCTGTACCAGCAAAAGCTCGATGTTAATCACAAGCGGCAGGAGGACGGCTACTCGATGCAGGAGAAGGATGAGTCCGATAATCGTTCCATTGACGTCTAAAAACGGCGCCATTCCCCGGATCATTGTGCGGCTGCACAACAAGCACGGCGGCATGGTCGGGCGTGGGTCGGCCGGAACGAATGCAAATCCTCAGGAATTCCTATTTTTCCCTTGCGTGGCTGGCCAAGACAGCCCATAATGCGGGATAGTGCTGGGAGGCGGGTGTTGTACCGTTATTGTAACGGTTCCTGCTTTCGGTCGTTTCGGAGTGGAAAGCCAATTTTTGATCGCGTCAGCAGGAGCGGGAAAGACTATTCATCTCGTTGAACGTTCCTTTGTGCGTGGTCAGGTTTGCGTAGGGCTTACTTCGATGTTGGCGATCAAGCGGGTTGGGCCGTAGTCGTCCCTCCCACGCACCATTGAGGCGTATCCGTGGCAAGCGCGATTCAACGCAAGCAAAACGATTTGGCGGTCAGACTGGCCAAGGCTTCCGCGATCGGTGCATCATTGGCGGTCGGTGCCTACGCTATGTCGCTGGCGATCGCGTCACCGAGTTTCTGGTGGCTGGGGTGGCTCACCTTGCTGCCGTTGCTGCTGGCCATTCGCCTGCTTTCTCCCGCTCGCGCCGCATTGGCCGGTTCCTTTTGGGGTCTTTCGTTCTATGCGATCTCGGTCGGCGGCAGTGGCGCGCCGTTGGCACCATCTCTGCTTTCGGCCTTGCTGCTCGCGGCGATCCCTGGAATCTACGCCGGGCTCGGATCGCGGATCACCCGCCGCGTCGGATTTAGCCCGCTCTTGCTCGGGCTGGGTTGGGTCGGCGTCGAACTAGCCTTACAGCCCCTCGCGCTGCATCATGGCCTGCTCGCCGGTACGCAAGGCGGGGGCATTGTGTTCCGCGTGGTGGGCAACGTGGCCGGATACGCCTTGGTCGCCTTCCTCGTGGCTTACGTTTCGGCTTGCTTGCTTTCCGTCCTTGGCGGCGTGTATGCGTGGGCTCGTTCGAAACGCGTGGTCTGCGTGGCCGGATCCTACGTACAGAAATCCACCCCTCTGATTGATTCGATTTCGATTCAACGATTCGTTCGGATTCAGCAGCCGCGCGGTCCCCCCGTTGCGGCCGTTTAGGCATCGACCAAGCGTCCGGGCGCAGTTGGCCATCAAGCCGACCGCGGTATCTGACGAACACCCGGACGAGCGCTTGGCAGTCGATGCGCGTCGCGGGCCCAGGCTCGACGGCGCCCCGGAATCGTTAAACGTCTGAGTCTACTGTTTTGTCTTTTTTGTGCGTTTCGATGCAAGATTCTGTGGCTTGGCCCGGCATTGCTTATTGCCTCAATGTTGGAATCCGGTCGTTGGCGTCTCAAGTCGAACGTACTGTTGTTTGATCGGTTATTGGTATCATTGTTTTCGGAAAGGGAAGGACAATGAGTAAGAGAGCGTTTTTTAGCCCGGCATGGCTTGCCTGCCTGGGCGTAGCTTGGTTGGCGCTGCCGGCATTGGCCGCACCAACCAAGGTTCTAGTCGTCGTGCAGAATTCTGATGGCAAAGTCCTTCAGAATGCTGTCGTGACGCTTAAGGGTCAGCCCCTGGCAACCAAGCCAGTGGCCGCATCCCCCGCTATCTTTTCGGTGGATGCTACAAAAGTTGAGTTCGCGGTAACCGCGGACGGTTTTGGTTCTGCGACGGCGGGAATGGTCCTGCCGCCCAACGACGGTCTGGTAAACCTGATGATCACCCTGCAGGGTGACCATGCAGTGATTCGCGAGGTGCAGGCTTCGGCTCCTACCGGTTCGCTCGGTGAAGCCGTCCATGACGCCTACACCAACCAGGCGCCGGATCAGCCGGTTGCGGGCCACCTCGGCCTCAGCGACTACAGCGGTCCGGTTCATGCCGGTGCCGGCCAGACGGCCGGCCCTGCGGGCTGCTCCGCTGCGACCATCTTGACGCACCAGACGGCCCCCGGCACCTTTGATGAGCTTTCGTCCGTGGCCTGCGGCGTGGCCGGCAGCCACACCGTAGAGAACTCCTACGCTCAGTTGTTCGTGATTCCCGCTGGGGGACCGCTGGACCTGACGTGTGTGGATTTCGTCACCAGCCAGCAGACGGTTGGCACTTACACGGTAGACGTCAACATCTACGAAGATACGACCGGCAGCCCGCCCGACGTGGCCAGCATGATCTTGCTGGGCACCACCACGGTGGACATCCCCATCGATAACATCGGGATTGTCTCCACGGCGGACTTCTCCGGCCAGGGCATCTCGGTCGCCAGCGGCTCTTCGCTGGTCTTTGAGATCCATGCTCCAGACCGTGACGTGGCGGCGGGTGGCGACGGCGGACAGTTCCGCGTCGGCTCCAGCGGATTGGCCGCGGACGGCCCCTCGTACATTCTGGCTGCAGCGTGCGGCATTGCGGACCACCTCGACACCGCGGCGATCGGGTTCCCGAACTCGCAGTGGATGTACAATGTTGGCTTCGGTGCCGGTGGCGGCGGAAATCCCGCTTGCACGGCCGGTGCGGGTAGCTGCACCGATCCCGCCGGAACCGGTTCGCCCGGTTGCGACGACATCGATTGCTGCAACGCGGTATGCGCGTTTGACGCGTTCTGTTGCGACGTGGAGTGGGACGGCATCTGCGCCGGCGAGACGGCCGGCCTGCCTGAGTGCGCGCCTCCGCCTCCGTCGGGCGATACGTGCGACTCGTGCATTACCGTTGACGCCGCCGGCGCATCCGGCGACACGTCGGACAACGCGGCCAGTGGCCCGTTCCCGTCCTGTGGCGCCAGCACCGGCCCCGATGAGTGGCTTTGCTACACCGCCCCCGCGGATTGCACTGTGACCTTCGACCTGTGCGGTAGCGGTTTTGACACCGTCCTGTCCGCGTTCAGTGATTGCGCCGGCACGGAGCTCGCCTGCAATGACGATTCGTGCGGCCTGCAGTCGTCGATCACCCTTGCGGTGACCGCCGGCGAGGTCATCAACCTCCGCGTCGGTGGTTTTGGTTCCGGTTCCGCTGGTGCGTACGTGCTGAACGTCACCGAGTCTTGCGGTCCGGTTACGTGCGGTGACGATTGTGTTGCCGACAACAAGCTGAACCACAACAATCCGACGTGCTCGTTCGCCAACGGCACTTCAGTGGCCTGCGCTGCGGGCTTTACGGTGATCAACCAGTATGCTCAGTCGTTTGATCTTTCGCTCGGCGCTACCGCGGGCTCGGCTCAGACGGTCGAGTGCGTGGATGTCGGCGTCAGCGCCAACGACGGCAGCGACTACACCATTGGCGTCAACATTTATGAAGACACCAACGGTGGCGCCCCCAACGACGTTGCCGGCGACCTTACGTTGGTCTGCGGTACCACGGTGCTTGTGCCGGTCGGTACGGCTGGTTCGATGGTCACCGCGAGCTTTACCGGTATGGGTTGCACCCTTCCCGTCGACGCCACGTTGGTGGTTGAGGTCGACGCCCCGACCCGCGATCCCGCGGCCGGTGGTGATGGTGGTAACTTCCGCATGGGCTCCAGCGGCAACCCGGCCGATGGCCCGTCGTACCTGAAGTCGGTCGACTGTGGTATCGCCGATTACGTTGAAGTCGGCGCTATTGGGTTCCCGGACTCGCAGTGGGTTGAGAACCTCGGTGTCAACGGTGGCCCGCCGCCGCCGGCTGCCTGCGGTACGCCTGGTACCGGTAGCTGCACCGATCCGGCTGGTACGGGTTCGCCCTTCTGTGACGACCTCGCATGCTGCGAGGCGGTCTGTGCGTTTGACCCCTTCTGCTGCGACGTGGAATGGGACAGCCTTTGCGCCGGCGAGACCGCTGGTCTGCCGGAATGTGCCCCACCGCCGTCCGGCGATGGTGACGAGTGCACCACTTGCCTGCCGCTGGCGGCCGGTGACACGGTGGACGGAACGACGCTGGACAACACCGGCGGCGTTGACGACACGAGTTGTGCGTTTGAGGATACCGTCGACGAGTGGTACTGCTACACCGCTACGTGTGACGGGACCGCGACGCTCAGCACCTGCAACACCGCCGACTTCGACACGACGATTGCCGTGTTTGACGGCTGTGGCGGCGCTGAGGTCGGCTGCAACGACGATGGCCCGGGTTGTGCCGGCTTTACGTCGTCGCTGACCTTCCCGATTACCGCGGGCGTGTCCTACAACGTCCGCATCTCCGGATTCAACGGTGCGGCCGGCAACTACACGCTTAGCTTGACCGAGTCGTGCGGTGGTGGCGGTGGCGACGTTTGTCCGTTGGACGACGCCGGTACTGCAGGTTGCCAGACGTTTGCGACGGACAACGCGAGTCAGTCCAACGACTCCGCGTTCCGTTCGGCGGATGACTTCCAGACGCTCTCTGCGGGAAGCATCTCCTCGATCTGCTGGTGGGGTGCGTACCTGCCGGCGCCTGCTCCCGATGCCTTTGTTGTGACGTACTACGACAGTGTCAACGGGCTTCCGGGCGCTGTGATCGGTGGACCGTTTACGCAGGGTGTTGATCTGACCGTTGACGGTCCGGTCGATACCGGCGAATTGGTCGCCGGCCTTGCTCCGATCTGGGAGTATCACGGCACCCACGCTCCGGTGGCAGTCAGTGGCGCTTGCTACTGGGTCGAAGTGAAGAACAACGTCGGTGGCGGCACCAACTGGTTCTGGGAATGGTCCTTCGATGGCGACCTCGCCACCGTGACCGATGCCGGACCGGATGGTTACGATCCGGGCGACTTGGTTGAGAACGACCACGACTTCGCGTGGTGCATCAACCTGGATCTGGCTGTGCCGGATTGCCTCGTGCCTCCGCCGCCGATCTGCGGTCCCGGTGCGGGTGCGTGCGACGTGGCCAATGGTACGCCTGGTTGCGACGACGTCCCGTGCTGCGAAGCGGTTTGTGCGGTTGATCCGTTCTGCTGCGATGTGCAGTGGGATCAGATCTGTGCCGATGAGAGCATCGACATCTGTCAGCCGATTGGTGCTTGCTGCCAGGGTGCTGCGGGTTGTTCCGAGCTCAACGCCACGGATTGTGCCGCCGCTGGTGGTGTCTATCAGGGCGACAACACGGTCTGCACGCCTGATCCGTGTCCGCCGGTTGGTGGATGCTGCTCGCTGGGTACGTGCAGCGTCGAGACTCAGGCCGATTGCGAAGCGATTCCCAACGCCATCTACAATGGTGACGGCACGGATTGCAGCGACAACGGTCCCTCGACGACCAACAGCGCGAATCCCGGAATGGCCATTCCGGACGCCAACGGTCCCATCACCCACACCATCATGTTCCCCGAATCGGTTGCGATTTCGGACGTGGACATCGCCGTGGGTATCACCCATACCTGGGTTGGTGACCTGTGCGTTTCCGTCGAGCACTTGGGCACGACGGTCGATTTGATCATCCGTCCCGGCGATCCGGCCTTGGATTGCACGGGTGGTTGCTGCGGATGCAGCGCCGACAACTACAACATCGTTCTCGACGATGAGGCGGGTAGCCTCATCGAGGACGAGTGCGTCGACAACGCATTCGGCAACTTCATTCCCGAGAGCCCGCTCAGCGCGTTCGACGGCATGGATTCGGCCGGTGCCTGGACCATCACGATCAACGACAACGCGGGTGGCGACACCGGAACGTTGGATTCGTGGGGCGTGACGGTTTCCGAGCCGGGTGCGCCGGCTTGCGAGCCTGTCGGTGCTTGCTGTGGTTGCCCGGATGAGGCCGTTTGTGATGTTGTTACCGCTGCCCAGTGTGCCGCGATTCCGAACGCCAGGTACCTTGGCGACGGCGATGCGACCAGTTGTGATCTGCCTCCGGGCCAGACCACGCCGATCGACTCGGGCGGCATCTTCATGGCGATTCCTGACGCCAACGGTCCGATTTCCCATGACTTGAACATGGGTATGGACTTCCCGGTGCAGGACGTCAATGTTGGTCTGAACATCACCCACACGTGGGTCGGCGACCTTTGTGTCACCGTTTCCCACTTGGGTACGGATGTGGTAATCATTCAGCGCATCGGTGATCCGGTCTTGGATTGCACGGGTGGCTGCTGTGGTTGCTCCGAGGACAACATCGCTGCTACGCTGGATGACAGCGCCGCCATTCCGGTGGATGAAGCATGTCCGGCGATTGGTGACTTCATTCCCGATAACCCGCTCAGCGCCTTCAACGGCATGAGCTCCGCTGGTGTCTGGACCATCTCGGTCAATGACAACGCCGGTGGGGACACGGGTACGTTGGCCAGCTGGTCACTCGAGCTCACCGCCCCGTCTTCGGGTGGTGCGCCGTGCGAGGGTGAGTGCCGGATTTGTAACAACGGTATCATCGAGCCCGGCGAGGATTGCGATCCTGGCGCCGCCGATCCGAACGACTGCTGCGATGATCTCGTGTGCGAGTTCGTGGCTTCCGGTAGCTCTTGCGGTTCCGGTCCGGGCATCTGCTCCGGTCAGGACACCTGCGACGGCGCCGGCCTCTGCCTGCCGAACCACGCGCCTTCCGGTACGCTCTGCGGCAATCCCGCCAATGAGTGCTCCGATCAGGACACGTGCGACGGCAACGGTGGTTGCAGCTCGAACGACCTGCCGCTGGGCACCGCTTGTGGCAACCCCGCCGATATGCCGGGTAGCTGCTTCACGGGCGATTCCTGCTCCGGTGGTGGCGTCTGCATCCCGGGTACCATCGTCACTTCGTGCATCGACGACGATCTCTGCTGCAACCGTTCGCACGGCTGTAGCGACGAGAACGACAACGACTGCGAAGCCGACGTCCCGACGGTCTCCACTTGGGGCCTTCTGGTGCTCGCGTTGCTGCTGGCTGCGGCCGCAAAGGTTTACTTCGGTCGTCGTGAAAGCGTCGCCTAAGTTGACCTGGGTTTCTTGCTGATATCGGGTGACACCCCCTTGGGGGTGTCGCCCCTTCAGTGATACAAACGGCGCCCCCTGGATCGTCTCTTCGGTCCAGGGGGCGTTTTTTTGCGCACACTGCCGTCAGCTATCAGCTATCAGCCGTCAGCCGTCAGCTATCAGCTCTAAAGCCATTAGCTTTCGGCTTGCGCAATGATTCGAGCGGTTGGCGTTTATCCGAACCGCGACCGTCACGGAGTAACAGTGGTTGCTCGGGTTAGGCCGCTTCCTGACCAGCGCGGTACGCATCCGCCCGAGCCGCGGGCTTGACGCCCGCGCGGCGTCCGGGTTGTGCGGCGCGCTGACACGCAGCGCCGCGCAAGCTAAAGCATGCGGCTCGGAATCGGTCATCGTCTCCCCCATGTCCAGTAGGACATGGGGCACCCGCTGTCTGAGAGCGGAAACGCTCTTCTGGACGTTCTCAAGGGCCGCTCGTTGCCACCGGATCCTTGGATTCCGCGTGTTCTTCGGCTTGCGCCCGCGCACGGTCGTACGCTCGAGTCACTTCGGCGACGCGCCGACGATGGCGTGCCTTGGCTTCGTAGCCCATCTCCGAAAGATCCTGCGACAAAAGGCGTTTGAGCTTTTGCTTGAGCACGGCCGCGCTGTCGTCATGGGGCATTGGTTCTGTCCTTCCGACGTAGAACTTCGCTTCACACAGCCCGACCGGTCATCGAGAGTCCGGCATTGGGGCAGCACCTCCCCCCCTACTTGATCGGCCCAATACGTGCACAAGTTGAAGCCGGGGTTCTCATGCAGGCCGGCATCCGCCAGGCCACGTTCATCCCGCGCGCACAGTAAGGGCCGCTTCGACGCAGAACGCCGAAGCGGCCCGTTGCCCAACCGCCCTCAACATGTGTCCTGGATTACGGGCACCCCGGCACGACGCCCGCGAATTCATTCACCGCACACAGAATATCCGAAAAGCTGCAGACGCCGTCGCCCACACCGCACGGTGCGATGTCCGTCAACGGTCCTGGTGGCGTCGCACCGAGAAAGCAGAGGACGATGTCCATGATGAACCCGAAGTCCACGGGGCCGCCGGCACAACCCGGACCAGTGGCGGCGTTATCGACCCCGTCGGTATCCGTGTTCTGCTCCTCAAGCGGATGCGTATTCTGCGCCCCGGTATTCTGAGGATCGCCGCGGACGGCGATGGACACGCCCGGTCCTGCGTCGGTCCGCATGGGGCCGCCATCGGAACTCCTGAGCAACGTCTGCGAGCCCAGGTTGATGTAGATGTCGAACAGGCCGTCGGCGTCGTCGGTGGCGTGGAACGTGAACGTGGCCAGGTAGGCCGGTCCGCCAGCGGTAACGCCCCCGTCCAGCGTCACGGCACCGGCACGCATGGATCGCCGGTCGCCCGCCGCGATAACATGATCGCCAACGAAGATGTAATCCGCTCGGCGTTCCTTGATCTGAATCGCATCCAGTGCGAGCCCGCCTGAGAGACCACCTTCCGTTGCCAGTTGCACCTGATAAGCCGCCAGGTCTTCGACATCTTGCAGGTACACGTTGATCGTCACCGATTGCCCGGCGACGAGTTCGTCGATGTCCGCCTCTAGGGACATATAGGGCGAGCGAACGGACCACGTGTCCTCGTTCGGAATCTGCTCCGCCCATGCCGCGTTCGCCAAGCCGCAACCCACTACCGCCGTCGCCAGAATCATTCTTGTGCGTGTCATGATTAGTACTCCTTGCATCGAAAAGTTTTCGTTTCCTGTTTCCACCGGCTTTCAAGCCGGCGAGCTTTCCGACCGCCCGTTACCACCGGGTCGGCCGACAAATCAGAATAGGAACGAGCGCGGTGGTTCTGACACGAGCGGGCAAATTGTTCGCTAAATTCAGGCGGAAAACCGAGGAGGCCGGGGCGACGCGCTCAAGAGCACGCGCGATGCTGGTCGAATCGCGGCTTCGGTAGTGCGTTAGGGATGGCGCAATTCAGGCTGGAATCGTGGGTTTGCGCGTGCAGGGCGACCGCGCGGGCTGAAACCCGCGGCTCGCGGGGAGGGTTTGCGGCTCAGAAGGAAGCGTCTGCGGTTTGCGGGGGATCGCCGAATCAGGACTGTCGGAGCACCAATCCATGCACGCTGTTCTACCAGGCTACTTCGCAGAGCCCGTAAGCACAGATATCCATACCGAGCTTCATATAGACCTCGATGGCGGACGTGTTGTCGTTGTGTACATAGAGACGCAGGCCGCAGGTGTCATCGCGGGATCGTGCCAGCGAGTCCACGTGATCGTACAACGCGCGGAAAACACCCTGCCCGCGCGACTCCGGCGCCACAAACACACTCTGAATCCACCAGAAATAGCCGTTGCGCCAATCGCTCCATTCTCGCGTGATCATGAGTTGCCCGACGGCGCGACCATGCTGCTCGGCCAGGAAATATCGGGCCTTGGATTCGTCGGCCAGCCCCGCCCGCACGCCGGCGGCGACCTTTTCGTGATCGAGCCGCAGATCTTCGGATTCGAGCGCTAGAGCTTCGTTGAAGGCCGTTATGGTTTCCGCGTGTTCGGCCGTTGCAGCACGAATGACCGGCTCGTCCGTGTTCATTTCAGTTCCCCCTGGACGGTGCCGGTTGTCGGTCGGTTCTCTACCGACGAGGGCGGGTCAGCGGGTTTGGGCGCCACGGCCATGTAGGGTTTGCCGAGCATCTTCTTGATGAGGATGATTTCACCCATGTCGTTGCCCTCGATCCTGTGCCCGATCCATTGGAGAACGTAGCTGATCAACAACAGGCCGGCCGGTCGCCACCAGAGCGACCAAGCCCCGTCGGCAAGCTGGACGGCCGCCAGCGCCCCCGCCAGCGGGATCATGGGAATGGCTACCAGATGCAGAGTGAGTGAAACCGGATGCTGATGCCTACGTCGCCATTGCGTGAGCCAGTGGACCATGGGTGTTGGATGCCTCCAAGCGCTCGAAAACGGGCCAAATGTGAACCAGTTTTGGAATTATTACCAAATTGGTCCAATAAGCCCTTGAATTAGCACCGATATGGTGATATATACAATGGGCGTTGCGCCCGGTCAACGGACTTGGTGCCTCATTTTGCGAGTTCCGTGGCTTCCGAGAGGCGAGGTTGGCCTGTTTCGTGCGGCCGCGCGGGCTGAAGCCCGCGGCTCAGGGTCGAAGGAGAGCCGCAGGACTGTTGAGACGGGGTCGCAGCGATGGGACGAACGGATGGAACATGCTTTCGCTGACGAGGAAATGTGATTACGCGCTGTTGGCTATGGTGGAGTTGGCGCACAGCCAGGCCGACTTGCTCAGCGCCCGGGATATTGCCGGTGTAATCGGGGTGCCGCTGCCGGTGCTGACGAACGTGCTGCACTTGCTGGTTCAGTCTGGCTTGGTGGCGTCCAGAAAAGGAGCCCACGGCGGCTACGCACTGGCGAAGCGGCCCGACGAGATCAATCTGGCGGACATCATCGACGGCGTGGAGGGCCCCGGGCGGCTGACGATGTGTTGCGCCCCCGCAGTCGACGATTCCGAGGACGACTGCACGCTGACGGACTCCTGCCGCCTGAAAGGACCGATCCGGCGGGTACACCAGGGAATTCGCGAGTATCTGTGCGGAGTTTCGCTGTCCGAACTCGCGTTTACGCGCGAGCTAGTAGAGTTGAGTTTTCCGGAACGTTCCGGATAGCTGATGGAAATGACGCGGCGCCGCTCGTTTCACTGCGGAACAGCGAATCGGCGGTGCCGGATCACAGGGAGAAATGCCGATGTCGATCGTTCTTACGGAAACGGCCGCCAAGGAAGTCAAGGGGCTTATCGAGCAGCAGTTGAAGAGCTCGGACGAACCGAAATCCTATTACCTCCGGGTCGGTGTCAAGGGCGGTGGGTGTAGCGGGTTTGGCTACTCGCTCGATCTGACCGAATCCAAGACGGAAGATGACGAGTCGTGGGATCAGCATGGCGTCAACGTGATCTGCGATCCGAAGAGCTTGCTCTACCTGGACGGGACCACCGTCGACTTCAAGGATGAATTGATGGGCCGTGGGTTTGTCTTCAACAACCCCAATGCCACAAGCAGTTGCGGCTGCGGTAGCAGCTTTTCGGTTTAGGACGACGTGGGACGCGTTGCCCGACCGAAACGTCGCAGCGGACGCCGGAGCAACGCGTCGTGACGTCGAGTATGAAGCCCGCAACGTCGAATTAGGATTGGAGCGAATATACGGATGTCATCCGCAGGCAATGCGATCGATCAATGGGCGGATTCGGAATACAAGTACGGGTTCGTTACCGACATCGAAACGGACAGCGTAGCGCCCGGGCTCAGCGAAGATGTGATTCGCCTGATTTCCGCCAAGAAGAGGGAGCCGGAGTTCCTGCTGGATTGGCGACTCAAGGCCTACCGCCACTGGCTCACCATGAAAGAGCCGACCTGGGCCAAGATCAGCTATCCGCCGATTGACTATCAGCAGATCGTCTACTACTCGGCCCCCAAACAGAAAAAGGACGGCCCTAAGAGCCTCGACGAGGTCGACCCCGAGTTGCTGGCGACCTACGAGAAACTGGGGATTCCGCTGGCGGAGCGGGCCGCGCTGGCGGGCGTGGCGGTGGACGCCGTTTTCGACAGCGTGTCCGTCGCGACGACCTACAAGGAAAAGCTGGCCGAGTTGGGCATCATCTTCTGCCCGTTCTCCGAGGCGGTTCACGAGCACCCCGAGTTGGTGAAGAAGTATTTGGGTTCGGTGGTCCCCTATACGGACAATTTCTTCGCCACGCTGAATACGGCCGTCTTCACCGACGGATCGTTCGTGTTCGTGCCCAAGGGCGTTCGCTGTCCGATGGAGCTATCGACCTACTTCCGGATCAATGCGGCTTCGACCGGGCAGTTCGAGCGCACGCTCATCATTGCCGAGGAAGGTGCCGAGGTCAGCTACCTGGAAGGCTGCACCGCACCGATGCGCGATGAGAACCAACTCCACGCTGCGGTCGTGGAGCTGGTCGCGCTCGACGACGCCAAGATCAAGTATTCCACGATTCAAAACTGGTATCCGGGCGATAAGGACGGCAAGGGCGGCATCTACAACTTCGTCACCAAGCGCGGCAAGTGCCAGGGCCGCAACTCTCGCATCTCGTGGACCCAGGTGGAAACCGGTTCGGCCATCACGTGGAAGTATCCGAGTTGCGTGTTGATCGGTGACGGTTCGGTGGGCGAGTTCTACTCCGTGGCGATGGCCAACCACCGCCAACAGGCCGACACCGGTACCAAGATGATCCACATCGGCAAGAACACCAAGAGCACGATCATCTCCAAGGGTATCTCCGCCGGGCACGGTCAAAACACCTACCGCGGCGGCGTACGGATCAATCCCGGCGCCGAAAACGCCCGCAACTTCACGCAATGCGACTCGATGTTAATCGGCGAGGCGTGCGGCGCGCACACGTTCCCCTACATTGAAGTCAAGAACAACACCGCCCGCATGGAGCACGAAGCGACCACGTCGAAGATCGGCGACGATCAGCTCTTCTACATGATGCAGCGCGGCATCTCGATGGAGGACGCGGTCTCGATGATCGTCAATGGATTCTGCAAGCGCGTCTTCCGTGAGCTGCCGATGGAATTCGCGGTCGAGGCGCAGAAGCTGCTGGAAGTCAGCCTGGAAGGCAGCGTGGGTTAAACATGCGGCGTGTCGTTGCGACCGAAACAAAAGGACTACGATAGAACATGCTAGAGATACGAAACCTGCACGCCAACGTCGAAGGTCACGAGATCCTCAAGGGCATCGATCTGACCATTGCACGCGGCGAGGTCCACTCCATCATGGGGCCCAACGGCTCAGGCAAGAGCACGCTGGCACAGGTCATCGCCGGGCACGAAGCCTACGAGGTGACCGAGGGTGACATCATCTTCGAAGGCGAAAGCCTTCTCGATAAGGCACCCGACCAACGCGCTTGCGAGGGCATCTTTCTCGCATTCCAATACCCGGTCGAGATTCCCGGCGTTACGACCAACTATTTCCTCCGTGCAGCGCTGAATTCCGTCCGGCGCGCGCGGGATGAGGAGGAATTGGATCCGGTCGATTTCCTCGAATTGGTCAAGGAGCGGGCGCGGTTCGTGCAACTCGACGAGCAGTTTCTCACCCGCGCGATCAACGAAGGCTTCTCCGGCGGCGAAAAAAAACGCAACGAAATCTTTCAGATGGCCGTGCTCGAACCCAAGTTCGCCGTCCTCGACGAGACCGACTCCGGCCTCGACATCGACGCCCTGAAGATCGTCGCCGACGGCGTCAACAGGATGCGCGGCCCCGATCGCGCCATGCTCGTCGTAACGCATTACCAGCGGCTCCTGAACTATATTGTCCCCGATTTCGTGCACGTGCTCGTCGACGGGCGGATCGCAAAGTCCGGAGACAAATCGCTGGCATTGGAACTGGAAGACAAGGGCTACAAGTGGATCGATGAGAAACTAGAAACTGAAAACTGAAAACTGGAAATCAGAGACGACGACCGGCGCGGGATCAACAATGATGGATCAGATGCAGCAGGCCAATGCCTATCGTTCGGAATTTGAGCGGCTTTGCGCCGAGCACGCGGCCACGGAACCGGGTTGGTTCGGTAATACACGCAAGAACGCCTGGGCTTGCTTCCAGTCGCTTGGTTTTCCCGACGCGTCCGAAGAAGATTGGCGATTTACCAACATCGCGGAGATCGCGCGGACCGAGTTTCAGCCGGGACGTGTGCGGCACGCGCCGTGTTCCGCAAGAGATATGGAAGCGTACCTGCTACGGGATGCCGCGGCCACGCTGGTTTTCGTAAACGGACGGTTTCAAAAGGAAGCCTCCAGTCGTGCGGCGCTTCCGGCGGGCATGATGGTAGAGGAACTCGCCGGCGCGATGGCATCCGATAGCTCAGACGCTTGCAGCCGATTGACCCAGCTCGCCCGGCACGAAGCGTATCCGCTTGTGGCGCTGAACACCGCCCTGTTTCGCGAGGGCGCGTTGGTCTACGTTCCGCGTGAAGCGTGCGTTCAAGGTACGATCCAATTGCTATTCGTGACCGACGCCGGCACCGAAGCGACGATGACCCATCCGCGGGTTTTGATCGTAACCGACGCCGGCAGCAGTGTGTCAGTCGTCGAGACCTACATCGGCAGCGGGCGCTACTTCACGAACGCGGTCACCGAGATTGACGCGGGCGCCGGCTCCATCGTCGATCACTACAAGATCGGACGTGAAAGTGACGACGCCTACCACCTTTCCACGCTGGCTATTGCTCAGGGTCGCGACAGCCGCGTGTCTTCTCAAGTCATCGCATTGAACGGCAAGCTTGCGCGACACGACATCAACACGCGTTTCGGCGGCGAAGGGGGAACGTGCAACCTGCGCGGGCTGAGCGTAGTCGGCGGCGACCGCCACGTGGACAACCACTTGAGAATCGATCATGCCAAGGCCCATTGCGACAGCCGCGAGTTCTTCAAGAGCGTCGTCGGCGGCACGGGGCGAAGCGTCTTCACCGGGCGCATCATGGTGCGCGAGGGAGCCCAGAAAACCGACGCGAAGCAGACCAATCAAACACTGCTCTTATCCCGCGAGGCGCGCGTGGAAAGCCGGCCGCAACTGGAGATTCTGGCCGACGACGTGAAATGCACCCACGGGGCGACGGTGGGCCAGATCGACGAAACCGCCCTCTTTTATCTGAGATCGCGCGGCCTCTCCCAAGACGCCGCACGGAGCTTGCTGGTGTACGGCTTCGCGCGGGCGTGCCTCGACGAAATCAAACTCGACTCGTTGAAACGCCAAATGGCGGAGCTGGTCTTGACCGGGCTCGACACGATAACGGGCTCAAGCGTCACGAAAGGTTGAACATCTTGAAGTCAGCGAACGCGGCAACCAGTGGAAACGGCAAGACCGATGCTGAGGGCGGCAGCGTCGCCACGTGCGCCCTGGATGTTGACGCAATCCGCCGGGATTTTCCGATACTCGGCGAGACGGTCAACGACAAGCCGCTGGTCTATCTCGACAACGCCGCAACCGCCCACAAACCCACCTGCGTTATCGACACCGTCGCCGGCTTCTATCAGACCTACAATGCCAACATACATCGCGGCGTGCATACACTCAGCGTCCTGGCCACCGACGCATACGAAAAAGCCCGCCACACCGTGCAGCGGCACCTCGGCGCGGCGGATTGGCGGGAAATCGTCTTCGTTCGCGGCGCCACGGAGGGCATCAACCTGGTGGCCACGGCGTACGGCGTCGGTGCGGTGCGCCGAGGTGATGAGATTATCGTTTCAGCGATGGAGCATCATTCCAACATCGTCCCGTGGCAGTTGTTGTGCAAGCGGGTGGGCGCGGTGCTGCGCGTGCTTCCCATCGATGATTCGGGCACGCTGAACCTCCATGAATTCACCAGGCTGCTCGGCGCGCGCACGAAGATCGTGGCGGTGACGCACGTATCCAACAGCTTGGGGACGATCAATCCCGTCAAAGATATCGTAGCGCTGGCGCATGCCGCCGGCGCCAAGGTCGTGGTCGACGGAGCTCAGGCGATTCCGCACATGGCGGTCGACGTCCGGGCGTTGGATTGCGACTTCTACGTTTTTTCGAGCCACAAGGCGTTCGGGCCAACCGGCGCGGGCGCCCTTTATGGCAGGCTCGATCTTTTGGAAGCGATGCAGCCGTATCAAGGCGGCGGAGAAATGATCCGCTCGGTGACGTTCCAGGAAACCACCTACAACGACGTGCCGTTCCGGTTCGAGGCGGGGACGCCCCACATCGCCGGCGCGATCGGCCTCGCGGCGGCGCTGACGTATCTTCAGGAATTGGGCTTGGATCGCATTCAGTCGTACGAAGCCGCCTTGCTGGAGAATGCGACGCGGCAGATCGGCGGCATCGATGGCGTGCGCATCCTCGGCACGGCCGCATCCAAAGCGGCGGTGATTTCGTTTCTGATCGACGGCGTTCACGCCCACGACGTGGGTACGATTCTCGATCAGCAAGGCATCGCCGTGCGGACGGGGCATCATTGTACGCAGCCGGTGATGGAGCACTTCGGCGTCGAGGCGACCACGCGGGCGTCGTTGGCGCTGTACAACACCCAATCGGAAATCGATCGCCTAGTGGCCGGAATTCACCACGTGCGCGAGATGTTTTCATGATGACTGAGCTGCCCGATCTGTACCAGGAACTGATCCTGGACCACAACAAACGTCCGCGAAACCGGCGCTGCATGGAAAGTGCCGACTGTAAGGCGGACGGTTACAACCCGCTGTGCGGGGACCGCATCACGGTTTACCTGAAGGTGCAAGACGGCGTCATCGCCGACATCTCCTTCGAAGGCGGCGGTTGTGCCATTTCCACTGCGTCGGCATCGCTGATGACCCAGGCCCTCAAAGGCAAGTCCGTGGATGAGGCGAATGCGTTGTTCGAAAAGTTTCATGCCGCCGCCACCGGGACGGCCTCCAATGAACGCGATGGCACTCAGGCCAATGGCGTGGCACTTGGAAAGCTAGCTGTGTTCGGCGGCGTGTCGAAGTATCCCGCCCGGGTCAAGTGTGCGACGCTGGCCTGGCATACGATCAAAGAGGCGCTCGCCGGCGGCGGGCACACGGTGAGCACCGAGTAGCCTAGAAACCACAAACCCGCCGCAACCACGGCTGGAGCAAGTAACATGGAACCCCAAACACCATCCGCCTCGCCGGTTGAAGACATACAACGACAAGCACTTAAGGCCGCCGTCGAGGCCGTTCTGCGGACCGTTTACGATCCGGAGATCCCCGTCGACATCTACGAACTAGGGCTCGTGTACGGCGTTAAGGTGGAAGGTGACGGCGAGGTGGCCATAGACATGACCCTGACCTCACCGATGTGCCCGGTAGCCGGATCGCTTCCAGGCGAAGTGGAACAAAAAGTCGCGGCCGTCGACGGCGTGACCAAAGCCGCCGTAACGCTCGTCTGGGATCCGCCCTGGTCGCCCGAACGAATGTCCGAAGCCGCCAAACTCAAACTCAATCTCTAGAGCTGCGCCCCAAGCAGACGGTATCGTAACCGAACCACGACCGTTAGGCAGTGGCCGCGCCGGCCAAGCCGGCATCTGAAGGACGCGGCACGGATCACCACGCCACAAGACCAGCCGGACATCCAGCCCGCCACCGAACTGCCCCGGCTTGGGCGGGTGGCATTCTTGGTGTCGTGGTGTCTGGGTGGTGAAGCCTCCAATCGAGGCACGCCGCGCTCAATCGGGAAACTTGAAGTCGATGATTTGCAGCTCCACGCTGCGCCGACCACCGAAGTCACTAATGATCGGCTCGAAGGCGACCTTGCAGCGACGGTGGTGCTTGAGGTCGTTCAGTGCGTCGCCCAAGCCGAACCCGATGGCCTTCAGCGCAACCCCGTCCTGCGAAAAAACAGCCTGAAGATGCTTGCCCGTTTGTCCGACGCACCGCGGTTCGGCCGCTAGCTCGAGCCATTGTGTCGCGAGCCGCGGCTTGGGGTTTTCGCAGCCGAACGGCCCGAGCTGATGAATGGATTGCACGACGGGCAGCCCGAGTTCGTTGAGATGTACTTCCGCGTCGATGGTGATCTTTGGAATCAGATCGCGGCCGGTCAGCCGCGCGTTGGCCACCGCCACGAACCGCTCGGTGAAGGCATCGAAGCGATCCCGGGCGACGCGCAGACCGGCTGCCATCGCGTGTCCGCCGCAACTGAGCAGATCCGCCTCGCACTCCTTAAGGGCTTCGGCAAGATGGAAGTGCGCGATACTTCTAGCCGAACCCTGGCCCTGGCCCTCCGAGAACGCGACGACCACCGCCGGACGATGGAATCGCCCGACGAGCCGCGCCGCCACGATGCCGATGACGCCGGGATGCCATCCCTCCTGACCGATGACGATGGCCCGTCGCGCATCGGACGCCAGCCCCTGCTCGGCCACCATGGCAACCGCCTGAGCCGTGATCTTTCGTTCGGTTGCCTGCCGGGATCGATTGTGATCGTCCAGGTAAGCGGCGATCTCCGCAGCCCGCTTGCCGTCTGCGGTGGTGAACAGCTCGATGGCCAGATCGGCGTGGCCCATGCGTCCGGCTGCGTTGATGCGCGGGGCGAGCTTGAAGCCGACGTCGTAGCCGCCGATGCTCTGCCCGCGCAATCCGACGGATTCCATCAAGGCGACCAGGCCGGGAATTCTGGTCCGTGCCAGTCGGTCCAGCCCGTGAACGGCGATGATGCGGTTCTCCCCGCGCAGCGGAACGATGTCGGCGATGGTGCCCAAGGCCGCCAGCGGCAGTAAATCCGAGAGCAGATCTCGCAACTCCGGCGTGACCTTTTCGCTGGCGGAAAACTCCTGCGCGATGGCCCACGCGAGCTTGAAGGCCACACCCGCACCGCACAGATGCGGGTTTGGATACGTGCCCCCCAAACCGGGGTGGACGATCGCCGCGGCGGTCGGCAAAGGCTCATGCCATTGATGGTGGTCGGTGATAATCAGCGAAACACCGCGCCGGGCCAACTCCGCCGCGGCTTCGTGGCCGGTCATGCCGCAATCGGTCGTGATGACGAGTTGGGCGCCTTGATCCGCCAGCGCCATGCACGCGGCCGCATTGAGCCCATAACCCTCTTCAATTCTGTGGGGCACGTAGCAAGTCAAGTCCGCTCCCGCGCCGTGGAGTAGGTGCCAGAGAATCGCCACGCTGGTGGTGCCGTCCACGTCATAGTCGCCGTACAGGACGATTTTGCGCTTCGCCCGAACGGCGTCGACGATCAACCGGGCGGCATCCGTGGTCCCGTGCAAGGCGTTGGGCGGGTACAGATCCCTGAGTTGCGGGGTGAGAAAATCACGAACCTCGGTTGCAGAGATGATGCCGCGGTTTTGAAGGAGTCTTTCTAGGAGCGGCACGGTTTCCGTTGCGGCAGAGCAGGCCGCTTCTATGCCCTGCAGCGACGCAGATGGTGGGTTTGGGTTGGCCGGCCATGGGGCCGGTAGCGATGGGAGAATCCATTCCTTAGCCATCTGCTTGCCCCCAAGCTCCGTCTTCCAAACGAAGTTGTTCTCGTGTCGCCCGAAGCGGTCCAAGCCAGCGGAGGCGGAAGTATAGGTGACCGGAAAGAAGCCGTAAAGTTGATCCCTGGAGGTGTGAACGGAGGCTATGACCAGAAGGATCGGGGGCAGCCATTCGTCCCTTGGGACGAATTCCGCGGCGACTCGCATGGGGCGGAGCCTGCCCGATTTCCTCGCCCCTGAAGTGGATTGAACGCGCCTCGCGGCATGCCCCGGAACGATGTTGCCAGGGAAGATGGACCCGCGACGGAACACCCAATTCAAAGCCGCCGGCGCCAGCCTGCGGACCTTTCCCGCCGCCGGCGGCCAATGCAGGCGGGGCCGCCACCATCATCGACTCCTCCCCCTCCGGAATAGGAGGTGGGACACCCAGCCTGCGGTCGTTGTGACGAAATCATACAATTGGCGTTTTCTTTTCGCCGATCCCGTCGTATAAAGTGAACCGAACCAAGAATACAGCGAGGAACGTAGTATGGCCGAGGTGGGCGAACGAGTCATCACGCAATCGGCGGGCCGGGGTTCATCTGATTCTCACCACCGGCCCCGAACGCCGATGCATGAAGCGAGGACAGAATGATGAACATGCTGGCTTTTTTCTATTTCGACCCGATGTATTTCGTGTACGTTGGCCCCGCGATGCTCTTGGCGATGTGGGCGCAGATGCGGGTAAAGTCTGCCTACCGAGAGGCCGGGCAATACGCGGCCAGCAGCGGGCTGACCGGAGCACAGACCGCCCAGCGGATTCTCGATGTGTACGGCATCGTCGATGTGGGTATCGAACCGGCCCAATCGTTCTTGGGCGATCATTACGACCCCAAGGCAAAGATGCTGCGGCTTAGCTCCGATGTCTATAGCGGTCGGTCGCTGGCTTCGTTGGGCATCGCCGCCCACGAAGTGGGCCACGCAATCCAAGATAAGGCCGCCTACGCGCCGCTGGCGATCCGCAACGGCCTGGTGCCCATAGCGTCCATCGGAAGCCAGGCGGCCGTGGGCATCATTTTCCTCGGGTTGATCCTGTCGTGGATGTTCCACGCGAGCCTGGGCCAGCTCGGCCAGACGATCGCGGCCGGTGGACTGGGCCTGTTCGGCGTGGTCGTCGTGTTCCAGATCGTCAACCTGCCGGTCGAGTTCAACGCATCCAGCCGCGCACGGGAAATCCTTGTTGACCAAGGGATGATCACAGTGGCCGAGGAAAAGATCGTGGGCAAGGTGCTCAACGCCGCGGCCATGACATACGTCGCCGCGACCTTAACCGCCATCATGACGGCACTCTATTACGCCTCGCTGGTCTTTGGTCGGCGGGATTAGCGGAAACTAGAGCCGTACCGCTTCTAGTGCCGCGGCGTCGAAAGCCCTTCGATTCAGCAACCGCCCCGAGCCGCGGGCTTCAGCCCGCGCGACGCCCCGAACGTGCGCAGCGACGGGAGTTCTCCAATGTCTCGACGGAAGGCACGTCCGGGACGCACCCCGCGCAGCGCGCGATCGCCCTCAAGCCTACGCCTGGTCCAAACGGGTCAGAAAGTCGGCGAGCAATCGAACGCCGAATCCCGTGGCGCCCTTCGGGCAGATATCACTGTCCTTGTCGGTGTCCGCCACACCGGCGATGTCGAGATGCGCCCAGGGGACGTTTTTCTTGATGAACTGTTGAAGAAACATCGCGCCGATGGTCGCATGCGCGCTGCGACCGCCGGAATTCTTCAGATCACTGTCATCGCCCTTGATGAGCTCGAAGTAATCCTCATCCAGGGGCAAACGCCACAAGCGTTCGTGCGTACGCTGTGCGGAAGCCAGCAATCGCTCGGAGAGCGCGGCTTCGCGGCAAAACAAGCCGCCGAATACGCCACCCAACGCGACGACCACTCCCCCGGTGAGTGTGGCCAGGTCGATAATGCATCGAGGTTTGTACTCCTTCTGCGCGTAGGTGAGCGCATCGGCCAAGACCATGCGTCCCTCGGCGTCGGTGCTGATGATCTCCACCGTCTTGCCGCTCATCGTCGTCACGATGTCGTTGGGCCGGTACGCCTCGCCCGAAATCATGTTCTCCGCCGCCGCGATCACGCCGACGACAGGCGTCGGCAGCTTCAGTTGCGCCGCAGCCTTCAGCGTCGCAATGACGGCCATGCCGCCGCACTTGTCGTACTTCATCCCCACAATGCCCGTCTTGTCCTTCAGCGAGTACCCGCCCGTGTCAAACGTAACCGCCTTGCCGACGAGTACCACCGGCCGGGCATTTTTCTTATCAGGCGAGCCGGCGTGCTCGAGAATGATGAGCCGCGACGGAGTCGGGCTCGCCACACCGACTTGCACGATCGCATGGGCGCCCATGTCGGCTAACTGCGTGTCGTCATAAACGGTGCAGCCAAGACCGGCATCCTGGGCGAGTTCCTCACATCGTCCTGCGAGGGTCACCGGATTCACCATGTTGGGTGGTTCATGGCCCCACTCGCGCGCCAGGTTGGTGGCCTCTGCGATCGTCACGGCCGTTCGAATAGACGTTCGGTCTGCAGCCGTCAGGCGCGGCACCTTCAGTATCACCGTGACCTGCCCAGACTTGGCCTTCTCCTGATACCGATCGAATCGGAAGGAACCGAGTACAAGCCCCGCGCAAAACGCCTCCGTGGCCCCGTCTATTCCGCTGCGCGCCACCGGCGTCATGTCCACGACCGCCCGACGAACCCGATGCGCCACCAGCCATCGCCCCAGCGACGCCCCACGCCCCAGGAGCTCGTGATCCTTCATATTCTTGCACTGCCCCAATCCCAGTACGACCGAGGGCGCGCGCGAGCCCCCACTGCGTACACGGATCTCCCCGGCCTCCAGAGGCAACCCACCTTTCGGAGGCTCGCTCGGAACCCATGCAAGCTGCACGCGCAGATCCCCACTCCGCACCGCTGCGCCAACGAACTGAATCTTCATCAAACTAACCCACCTTCCGGTGATTGCGAACACTGACCCGACGCGGATGTGCATGGTATGGGCTACAACACTGGCGACAACCAGCGATGAACCAGAGCCGCCCCATCGCCGCAATTACGGAATAATCGGGAAGGTGGCCCAACCCGCACAATCGACACCCCCGATAGGCGTCTCGGCGCCCCAACGGATTATTATCGGCAACCCGTCTCAACCAGCATACCGGCATGCACCATGCAGACTGAGTGGCAGGGCAAAGAGGATCGAAACGCTCGCGAGAGGGGACGCCGTGCGGCCAACGACAACCAAACTTCTGATCGGAGCCTTGGTCCTGTCGCACCTTGCCGTCGGTTGTGCTGGTGCGGGGAACGCGCGCTCCCGGCAAACCTACACCTCCCACAACCTCGTCTTCAATTCACATTTTGCAATGTCCAGTGGCGACGGAATTCCAAGGGATCCGTGGCCGACATCCGAGCGACCGCTCAGCGCAAGTGAATCCGTTTCCTACACCACAACCATCATCGACACCCAGGGGCGGAATCTGGGCACGGAAAACCTCTCATACCGGCGTTTCCGCTCAACGAGGACCGGCAAGGGGCGTCGCTAGACCAGCGATGCAGCCCCCTTCCCGCCCGGAGCCTCGTACTCTCTTTCGCCCAATCCACAGCCCCGAATTCAACGCTTGCCGTCGCGAACTCTTTACCGTATGATGACTTACGTTCCGAGGGCGGCCCAATAAGCTGTCGTGTGTTCTTGTCTTTCGGCGAACATGAGCGGCCCGATAACGGTTTGAAGACGGCGCTTGTTCGTCGGTGGCAGCAACCTATTCGTCATGTCGGGTATTGAGGAACTTAATTGCTTTAACGAGAATCTTGATGGCGACCGTAACGAAGAAAACGCTCATCGATCGGATAGCGGACGAGCACGGCTGCAAACGCGTTCAGGCCAAGCGCATTATTCAATCCTTCCTGGACCAGATCATCGAGGAATTGGCGGTTGGCAACCGGCTGGAGTTTCGGGATTTCGGGGTGTTTGAAAGCAAGGTTCGCGCGGCCCGGCAAGCTCAGAATCCCAAGACCATGGACAAGGTATTGGTTCCCTCGAAGCGCACCGTTAAGTTCAAGGTTGGGCGCGTGATGAAGGAACGGCTCAGCGATTATGACATCGGCGTCGACGAAGCCACCGGACTTCCGGTGGAAGGCGCTGCCCAGCGCGCCACCAAGCGAACCGCCAGCAAGTAAGGCGCGCTGCCGCCGGCGGGCTTGTGCTACGTCGATTCGGAATCTACCGGGTCGATTTGGAATCTACCGGACTTTGCCCGCCCTCCTACAAGGCTCCCCGGCTACAAGTACCCCACCGAGCTGCGGGCTTCTCCGTGCACCGCAAGGAACCCCATAGCACGCCGCTCGGCTTTCAGCCCGAGATGTTACTTCGACGAAGCCGTCCTCGCCTCGCGGGATGCCTGAAGTTTCTCCAACTGCTCTTGCAAGCGGTCGTTGTCCTCGCGCAGCTTGTCGAGTTCCTCGCGTAGCTCATCGATCTGCACATGAGCCGGCTCGCCGGCCACGATCTTTTTGACCGCCTTCTCCGCCCGTTCGCGCGCCCGACCATCAGGATCGTTCGCCGCAATGGCCCGCAACACCGGCAAGGCCGGACGCGCCGCATCGCCCATCTCTTGCAAGGCCGAAATCGTAGCCCCTTTCAAGTACCGATCCGCGCCTTTCGCGTATCCGGCGATGGAATCGACCGCCAGGGTCGTCTGCTCTTCGGTGAGCACACCGCGCTCGTGCAGCGAGGAAAGCGCGGACACCGCGGCCATGCGGCAAAAGCGCGGCTTGCCCGGGCGGATCCACGCACGCAGGGTTTCGTAGCCCGTGTCGTCCTCGAGCTTGCCCATCGCCCGCAAAGCGGCCGAGCGTACCTTCTCTTGATGGGAATCGCGATCGAGCAGTGTAGCCAGGAACGCACCGGCCCCATCCGGTTGGAGCTTGCCGTAGGCGCCTATGGCCGCCGCTTCAACGAGGTAGCTTGGATCTCCCTGCGCAATGAGGGTATACAGCGCGTCGATCACCACTGCGTCTTTATGGAACGAGCCGAGCTCCTCAACCACCTGACGCCGCGTCTTGGGATGCTCCGTCTTGAGGCGAGCCAACAACGCATCGCGTGCCTTGTCACCGCCGACCTTGCCGATCGCCTTGGCGATCTGCACCCCCACACCCCAGAACGGCTCTTTATCCAGCGCTTCCGCAAGGATTTCGATGTTTTGATGCTTACCCGCCTTGCCCAAGTGTTTGGCCGCGCGAATCCGCGAAATGATCCGCGGTGCACGCGTCAACTGCGCCACCCAGAGGTCTCGCGGCTTGGACGCCTTCAGCTCCATCAGCACAGCCTGCTCCGGATCGAACAGCACCATGCTCGGGCTGCTCGGCAGCGGAATGAAGAATCGCTCTTCCTTCTCCGTGATATCGCGTTCGATCGTCTTGGTTGAGCCGTCTTCAAAGTGAAACTCGATCGCCATGGGGAAATAGAACGTGTCGTCCTTCTGCGTTTGCTTGATCGTCACCTCGGCCAGCCGATCGTCCTCGTTCCAAGTGTAGCGCGCATCGACCGTCGGCGCGCCGGCACGGCGGGTCCAATCGTGGAAGAAGCGCTCCAAGCTCCGCCCCGTAACGATCTCGAAGCTCCTGCGCAGGTCCGCGGTCTCCACCGGCTGATAACCGAATTCCGTCAAGAACCGCTTGACCGACGCCCGAAACGCCTCGTCCCCGACGCGCCGGCGGAGCATGTGCAAGATCGACGAACCCTTGGGATAAGACCGCGCGTCAAACATCTGGCCCGGATGGTCATAAGCACGATCCACCACCGGCCGCTTCTTCGCTCCGGAAAAAGCGCGCTTCATGTCCTGATAGATCTGATAGTCGTATTCGTCGCGACCAAGGTCGAATTCGTCCCAAAGCGCCGTCGCATAGGTCGCGAAGCCCTCATTGAGCCAGAGGTGCGACCAATCCTTGCACGTAATCAGATCGCCAAACCATTGATGCGCGAGTTCGTGCGAGACGAGCCCGTCCGACGAGTAATCCAGATGGGCGCGAGCGTCGTGCAGCGTGCGCAGCCCGAGCGTGGTGGCGCTCGTGTTCTCCATGCCGCCGCCGAAGCCATGCGCGCAGGTTTGCGTGTATCGGTCCCAGGGATACTCAACGCCGAACGCGTTGCTGAAAAACTCAAGCATTCGCGGCGTGTTGGCAAAGGCGCGACGAAGATCGTCGGCCCGATCTTCGGGCACGTAATAGATCACAGGCTTGCCGCGCCAGGTATCCTCCTCGCGGTGAAACGTGCCTACAATCAGCGTCACCAGGTAGGCGGCATGAGGCTTGTCCTGCAAGTAATGAAACGTCACCGTGTCATCCGCGTTTTTCTTTTGGGAAACCAGCCGCCCGTTGGAGATCGCGATGTTTCCGGCATCCACGGTCACGACCATCTCGGTCGTCTGCTTCTCGTTGGGATGATCGAAGCACGGGAACCAGTATCGGTTGGTGATGGATTCCCCCTGCGACCAGACGACGTAAGGAATGTCGGGATCCTGAGCGGTCGGCCCGTAAAAGTTTAGACCCGACTTGGGTTCGCAAACGCCGTAGTTGATCCGGACCGAGACCTTCTCACCCGCCGGTAGCGGTTGATCGCCGAGGAGCAAGGTGATCGACTCGCCATCGTTCAAGTAGCGCACCGGCTCGTTCCGGCCGTCCCGCGTCATGGTGACGCCGCTCACGTCGAAATCGACTGCATCGAAACGGATCGACGACAGCTCACGCAAGGCCACGAGGTCGATCGAGGCCGAGCCTTGGGCCGTTTCCTTGGGCACGTCCACCCGAAGCGTGAGCTTGATGTGCTCAATGTCCGCGGGGCGGTCGGCCGGAAAGTGCAATACTCCGGCCCAGGCCGAACCGACCACGCCGGCGAGAACCAACACGACGACAGCACGAAGCGAATTCGTAGACAAGGCGATCTCCTCTCAATACCTATCAAATCTGAAGTCGGCACACGACCTGAACCGTGCATTCTACCACCTCCACTCCCTGTTGCGAGCCGCTCGATGCGCACAATCTTGTCGGCAGACTGCCCCCTCAGGCGAGATCGGCATGCAACGGATCGCCACGAGCGCCGGCCTGCGGACCGCCGCGGCAGCATGTCACCGGGCTAGCGCCCGGGTGCTCTGAAAGCCTCCACCGGACAGCCCCAGAACGACCGCCAGGCGTCGGATCACTTCCGAGCCGCGGTCGCGAGCCGGCACGGTTGTCCGGCTCTCCCATG
>JBHHUB010000028.1:0-27641 GCA_046753625.1 Phycisphaerae bacterium
CTCTGATTCGCGGGCCCGATTCCGGTGGCTCGGGCAGCGACAACCCATAGATTGGAGTGTGACGCAGCACTGGGGCGCATTGCAGAGAACGAGCCAGCGCATCGGTGGCCGTGACTTCAAGCCTTCAACGTGCGATCTCCATGGCCTCGGTCACGAGCTTCCCAACGCATTACGCCGGTTCTCGCTGCGCCCTTTTCTGTGCAAACGCGATCGTCGCAGCCAGTACGAGCAACATCAGCATGACCACCACGCCCCATTCGGAGATGGTGGGAACCTCCGCATCGCGAATCGCGTGGTCGGCGGCACATGCGAAGGCGTTTCCACACGGCAAGAACATCAACGCGTCGATATTGTCCGGCGCGGCACCAAGCCCGAGCACTTGTGCGGGGGCAAGAACTTCCGGTGCCAAGCCGAGCCGAGCGATAAAGACATCGGCGGCGCCGCCAACGGGGCTCGAACCGGGAATCACGCCGATCGAAGGCGAGCCGGGGGCGAGGGTGAAGATGATGTGATCGGTTCCGTCGTAGAGCCCATTGGCGTTGTCATCGAAAACGATCAGGCCGTTGATGTCGTCGGCGGTGTCCAAACCCATCGCCGACGGGGATGCAAAGAGGATCGTCTCCGACGCTGCCCCGCCTGGGTCGGTGGCGAAGAAAATGGACGCGCCGCTCGGTGGCCCGTTGTTGGGGAGGTTCGGCAGTGAGGGAGACTCGCGATTGGCGGAAAAAAACACGCCTTGGATGGGAACCCCGGCAACGGCGAGCGTGGGATCAGTCAGCGTCGAATTGACATTGTCCTGCGGGTCGGTCGAAGACTGATCGGCGCTGGTGGGCGGGTCGGCGGAGAAGTCGGTGCCGCCCTCGTCGTAGTTGTTGCCCACCAGGGTGTTGTTGGGAGTAGAGGCGGCCACACCGCCCTGCGCGGGGACGATGCCGCCGGCTCGGGTGAAAAGCTCCAGGCTCATGTACTGGTCGCCCGCGGCTTGCCCCTTGGTTGCCTGGTCGAACGCGTTGTAGGGGAGGTGCTGTGCCTCAAGTACCGGGTCGGGTGGCGTCAGGCCGAGCGTGGTACGGTCCACCGAAAACAGCAGCGCCAGCGGTGCGTCGGTGGGGAATCCGGCGTTGCTGGTGGACAGGGCATCGAGTTGGTCGCCAGGCTGGCCCAGTCCCAGTGCGGCACCGGAAACGGCGACCATGGGAATGGGGAAATCCAATCGGAGCAGGGCGTCGGCGGGCACCGAGCCGTCCAAGACCTTGGGCGATTGGGCATCAAAGGAATACAAAGGACGTGGCAGCGGATCGGCCGGCGGCGCAGCAGAAGCGGCGGTCGCAAGCAGGCTTGCGGCAAGGACAGCCGGCAAGGATCGGTACGCGCGCGGTCGTGGTTTAAGACGTTCGTTCATTTCGGTGTTCCCCATAGATTTGAGATGTGGATCGAGTGCGGTCGTTGGCCACAGCGTTACCGGGTGGCGGGCACACCTGTGATGCGTTGTTGGATTATCCGTCATCAACGTCGATCCATGTCGGCCAATTCGGATCCAATTCCAGTTTCTTCAGCAGCCATTCGGCGCGGAAGCTATACCCGGTTGCGCCGGCGAAACAGTGTTGGGCCTGTCTGAAGTTTTCCATCGCCCGGGCGCGGTCGCCATTTGACAGCGCCCTGACACCGGCGAGAAACCACACTTCGGCGCGGAGCTGCCAATCGGATGAGACGCCCTCCGCCTTCCGCATCAGTATAGCAAATTCAAGGTCGCCTGTGGCAAATTCGTAGGCCGATCGTATCCAATCCGCATCCTCGGTCGCATGGGGTTCGGCAGACGAAACGGTGAGTTGAAGTCCGGCTTCAGCCGCTTCCTGCGCGTCATCGGGCAATCCGAGCAGGGTCAGTAGCGTCCAGGCGTGCAAAGGGCCGCGTAGCCCGAAGGTTGCATCATTCAGCAGGTCGGTGCTTCTCTGGCTCGCCTGGGCAACATTACCGGACTCCGCCAGAAGCACGGCCGGAAACACGTGGGCGTAAAATGGATCCTCGGGCATGCAGGCGGCATGCGTGGCGACATCTTCCATCGCGTGTTCGTAGTCGTCCGTCCAGTCGTACAGACGCCAGCGGTAGTGGAACCCCTCGCAACGCCGGGATGGTCGTTGGGCGATTTGGATGGCCAGGGAACGCGCGTCGATGGCCTCCCGCAAGCGTCCCAGGTGTTCCAGGCATTCAGCTTCCGCGGTTACCGGACGATCGCTTTCCGGGTCGATCTCGCGCCCACGCCGTGCCCACGCCAGGGATTGCTCGAAATACTCAGCGGCGGTTTCGTCCGCGCGTGCGCCGGAATCGCCCTCGTACACTTCGCCCGCAAGGCGATAGGAAATCGACAGCAGGTAGTACGGATAGGCTCCGTAGTAGCCGTCCTCGGCGATCTGTTCGAGCGCCGACCGGGCTTCTTCGAATGCGTCGATCCTTCGGAGTTGGTACATCTGCTGATTGTGGGCGCGGGCCAAGTGCAACGATGCCTGGGGAAAGTACGCGCCGACGGACGCCCGCAACATTCTCGCCTTGCGGTAGGACTGGATGGCTTCCACCACATCCCTGCGATGCAGGACCAATCCGCGCAGGAACCACGCTTCCGCCGTTTGCGGCCCACCCAGGGATTCGGCCAGATCGAACGCTGCATTAAAGGCCGCGTCGTCGGTTGGCGGACGCGAATAAGCCCAGGCGAGCATGTAGCGTGCTTCGATGTTTTCCGGGTCGTCTTCAAGCAATGCCGTAAGCGTTGCGATGGCGGCGGCTTGGTTTTCGTGTCCGAGGTGCCACAACGCCCGCGCGAGGTAGCGCGATGCCCCGTCGGCTCCGAGTGCCTCGGCCTCGTCCAGTTGATCCGTGACCAGGTCCGGCTCGCGGTAGTTGAAATGGATCAGGTGATCGTAGGCCCGATCGGCGAGCGAGAGAGCGTTGGTATGACGCGTCGCGGCCGCGCTGACGCCCCACGCACCCGTAACGATACCCAGCAAGACGGTCGCTACGATGGCCAGGCTCGCGGTCTTGTGCCGGCCAGCCCACTTCAAGCCCCGTTCCAAGAGTGTGATGCGGCGGCTGAGAATCGGCCGGCCTTGGGCGAAGCGGCGCAAGTCTTCCGACATGGCGTCGGCGTTGGGATAGCGGTCGGTGGGATTCTTCTGCATCGCGCGCAGGCAGATCGTTTCCAGATCGATCGGGATGTGTGCGTCGATTTGCCGCGGATGCCGCGGTTCCAAGGTCTTGACTTTTTCAAGCACGCCGTCGCGCGTTTCCGCATTGAACGGCCGCTGTGCCGTGGTCAGCTCGTACAGCGTTACGCCCAGCGCATAGACGTCGGTTCGTTCGTCGATTTCGTTGACGTGGCCGCGCGCCTGCTCCGGCGAGAGGTAAAGGGGCGTACCCATCACTTCACCGCTGAGCGTGATGTGGGGCTGGTCTTGCAGTCGCGCCAAGCCGAAGTCGGTAATGTGAATACGCTGATCAGCCCCCAGCAACAGGTTGTGCGGTTTGATGTCTCGGTGGATCACACCGTTGGCGTGCGCATGGGCCAAGCCTTCGGCTACTCCGGCCATCAGCGATGCGAGGTGGCGAAAATCCTCCGTCGTGCGTTTCAGGTCGGCGATGCGGCGGTCGGGCGGGGCGACATCCTCGCCTTGTTCCGGCTCGGGCAAGGCGGATTGCGCTGTCTCAGGATTGAAGCCGGTCACGCCGGATGACGTCTTGTCCGCCCGCGTGGAACTCAACCATTCCGGGTGGATTCGCATCACGCGATCCAACGACGCGCCGCGGATCAGCTTCATGGCGTAGTAAAAGTGGCCCTCATGCTCCCCCTGGGCGTAGACGGGGACTACGTTGGTATGATTCAAACACGCGGCCGCCATGGCTTCGTTGCGGAATCGCCGGACGGCCGTGCGCCCATGACGGGCAAAGTCGGGGAGCACCTTTAGCGCCACTTCCCGATTCAACGAGCGCTGCCGTGCCTCATAGACGATGCCCATGCCGCCGCGGCCGATTTCCCGAATGATCTCGAAATCGGCCAGGGTGCTGCCCGAAGCGAGGGCGCTGCGCGTGATGGATACTCGGGCGATGTCGGAGTGCGGCGGGAACAGGGGCATGGACGACGCCTGACCGCCCGAACCCGACCCCTCAGCCAGGATGAACGCATCGCGCAATTCCGCCAGCAGAGCCTCGTCGCCTGAAGATTCGGAGCTGTCAAATTCGTCCTCGTAATCCATACATTTCTCGCCTGCTACTGCGCGAATCCGCGTACTTACGACTGGCGCAACACCAAGCGCCTATAGGCACGTGGCCCGGATTCCTGACACGAAAAATATTCCGGGTCGACAGCGGTTCCACAACACCGGCGCCCGGCGCAAGCTCGATGACGTCCGGCCGCGCCGGGGTCCGCAGGCCGGCGCCGGCGGTCTTGATCGGCGTATCCATCACGCGGCATCATACGTCCTCGTCCGGATCCAACTCCGCGAGGTGTTCGCGGACGCGCTTGAGCACGCGCGACTTGGCCTGATAGACGCTGGCCTTGCTCAGGCCCACTTGTTTGGCCGTTTCGTCCGCGTTCATGCCGCCCAAAGCGTGCATCTCAAACGCCTGCATGGTCGATTCCTCGAATTCGGAAGCCACCGCCCGCAATGCCCACCGCAGCCGGTGCCGCCGCCATTCGTTCTCCCACCGGGCATCAGCGCTGGATTCCTTCTCGGCCGCAAGATAATCGAAATCATGTGGATCGAGCGCTACGGCTTGCTTGGCCTCCTTGCCGGCGCGGCGCGCGAGCGTGTGCACGACGGCCGTACGAAGGTAGGAGCGGAACCCCCCCTTTCTCGTGTCGTACTCGAATCCGTCCATTGCCTTGAACACGTACATTTCGACTTCCTGGACCACATCCTCGGCGTCGGCATGGCTTGCCCCGCGGCTGCGGGCGTAGCGGTAGAGGAGTTCGCCGTACCGATCGTGGAATTCCTCCCAGCTAAGCGAGTCGGACTTGTCTCGGAGGCGTAACAGCAGCGTGAGATGTGTGGATTCCGACGGACGCATGAGTTTCTCGCGAATCCTTTACCTTCGGGATCATCATAGCAGAAAATGGGGATCCGATGCCAATCCCATTGCGAATCGACTTCTGGGGGACATTTCCAGCGGGATGGGACGCCGACTCAGAGCCGCCGGCGCCGGCCTGCGGACCCCGGCGCGGCCGGACGTCACCGGGCTTGCGCCAAGGTGCTCTGACGGGACGTTACGAGGCTTGCGCCACCGTACTCTGACCGGATCATCGGGCTTACACGCCGGTCACGGGGCCTTGGCAGTCGTTGGCTGGAGCATCTTGGCTGCGCCGACCTCCTCGAATCGCGACAAGTCCGTCCAAAAAGTGCCCTCGCCGGCGAAGAAGAGCCGGATGGAGTCGGGCTCAAAGTTTTCGGCGAACGTGTAGAGGTTAAACGCGTGTCCGCTGCCGAGGGCCTCGACCAGCAGCTCGTAGCCTTGCGCTTCGGCCTCCTTGCTCATTTTCTCCACGGCGGCGTTGGCCGCGCCGAGAATCTCGATCCGCTTGGCGTCGCGCAGCGCGATCTGCTCTTCAATGCCGGCGACCTCGAGGCCGGCCTGTGCGGTGATTTCGGCGGCGGTTTTTTCGGCTTCCGCGATTACCTGGGCCACCATAACGCGTGTGTCGGCTCGGATGGACTCTTGTGCGATCTCGACTTTCTTCCGCTCCTCTTCGAGCTGCGCGCGCACGGCTGCGGCATCGCGCTGCTTGGCGTTGGTGAGTTGCCGCTCGATGGCGACGTGGCTCTGTTGGATCGTGCGTTTCAGATCTTCCGTCACCGACGTGGCACCCGGCATGGCGGTCGGCGCGCGGACCTCTATTTCTCGTATGAGCGCCAGGAGGACTTCGATGTTCTTGCCCCGGCATATGTGTTGCAGCTCGTCGGTGAGGTCTCGCTGGAAGTGTTCCCGCTTTTCGCCTTGAATGAAATCGCGGGCGGCGTAGGTCGAGCCGATGTTGCGGCAGATGGATCGCAACTGTGGGCCGATCACCTTGTCGAGTACCCGGTCGATGTTCCCAAACTCGTTGATGATTTCGGCGGCATGCTTGGGGTGGATGCCCCATACAACCGTGACGCCGACCTGGATGACGTAGCCCGTATCGGAAGGGAAAGAGATTCGAAAGTTGTCGTCCTCAGATACTTTGATCTGGGAATACTCGTTGAAGCCGATTTCGATGAGCGTCACTTTTTGCCGTTTCGGATTGATGAAGTAGACGCCGGGGTGCAGCACGTCGCGCAGGGTGCCGCGCTGTCCGGGCTCGGCGAGCGGGCGAACGTAGACCGGTGGAATGACGTCGCCCTCGGCGCGACCGTCGCCGGGCGACGCCGGCGTGTCCGGCGTCCGTGTCGGCGCGGGTTGGCTGCCGAAGAGATTGGTCACCACGCCCACAAACCCCGCAGGAATCACGATGGCCGGTTGGATTTGCACGTCGTAGACTTCCGGGTTGATCTTGTACGTCCCCGGCGTGAGCACTTCCTCCAAGATGCCCTTCATTCCCGATTGGCGCGTCACGAGAACCCGGCCTTCGGGAGGCGCCGTGCCGACTTTGCGCGTGACGACGCCGATCTTCGGGAATTCACCCTTGAATGCGAACCGGCCGGCACGCAGGGCGTCGCGCTGTTTCTTGTCGAGCGAGTGGATCCACTCCCACGTGCTCGGATCACCGGACGGAATGACCGTAAGCGGTTTGAGCTTGTAATCCCACCAGAGGGGGTTGTAGAAATGCCGACCAGGGCCGAGCACCTCAAGCTGGATGCCCTTTTGCCCGGGCTTGGTCGCCACCATTTGTCCCGGCGGTAGCTCATCGCCCATGCGCCGGATGAGTACCGCGCATCGATCCTCGGGCACGTAGATTCGAAAGGCGAACCAGGTAACGGCGGTCAGTCCCGCACCGGCCAGCAAAGCCACGCCGAGCAGCGTTTTGATCAGCGATCGTCTCATCGGTTTCCTCCCGGGTCCGCCGGCGCGGGTTGCTGAAGCTCGTTGAATATCTCCGCAAACGGACCCTCCGTGTTGGACAGGATCGACTTAATCGCAGGAGCGAGTTTCTTCAGGAAGAACTGCTGCGCGTAGGTCGTGCCGTTGCCGAAGGCCTTGACCGCCCGCCCCAAGGGCTCGGCCTTGGCCTGGTATTCATAGAGGATTACGTTGGCCTGCGCCTCGCCGCGTGAGCGGATCGCGGCGGCCCGTTTTTCGGCCGCTTCCAGCTCGAGTTTGGCGACTTCAAGCTCGCGGCTGGCCTGGGTGACCGCTACGACTTTGTGTTGCTCAGCCTCCTTGGTCAAGGTCACCACCTGCCTGCGGGCATCGCCAATGGCCTTGTTTTGCGCCTGAAGCTCTTGTTGCTCGACGAGCAGGGCCTCGGATTTGGCTTCTTCCATCTGATTGGTGGATCGTTCGATTTCCTGATCCGCCTGCTCGCGCATGCTGATCAGGCCGGCGATTTCCGCCGGCGGTTGGATGTCACGGACCAGGGCCGCTTTGATCTCGATGCCCTGGTTCCAGCAGTCCCGCCGAAGCTCCTCAAGCAGGCGACCTTGAAACGCCGCGCGGGTTTTGCCGCTGATAAACTCCCGCGCCTGAAGCTTGGAACCCTGGATGCGCGAAATGCTCCGCGCGTTGGGGAGGATGATCTTGTTGAGGATGTCCTCTTCGTCGCCGTAGGCGACGGTCACTTCGGCCACCTTGTCGGCACGAATGGCCCATTCGATCGTGCCTTCGATCGTAATGGTGAAGCTGTCGTTGGAGGGAAAGCGAATGGCGTCGTCGTCGAGCATGTCGTATTTGTGGCTGCGCACGTCGACGATTTCGATCTGCTTGAGATACGGATTGTAATAGTAGAGCCCCGGCGGCAACGTCTCTTCCTGGACGCCCTTCTCGCCGGGAGCCACCGTGTAGGTATTGGGCTCCTTCGGATCATCGCCGCTGAGCAGTGTGACTACGCCGACATGCCCCTCTGAGATAGCGACCGCGGGGAATCGTTGAACGTCATACGCCAGAAGGTTGATGTTGTGGCGCTGGGGGAGCAGGATTTCCGCGACCGGACCGCGCTCGTCCGGCTGGGTCGCGACGGTCTTGGGGAACGGCAGCGGCTTGCCGAACTTGCGAATCAATACGCCGATCTCGTTTTGCGCGATCACCGTGGATTTCATCTTGACGGATCGGTACGAATAAGGATTGGGGAAGTAGCGCCCTTCCGTCAGTGCCTCGTAGCGAATGCCCTTGTAGGATTCCCGTACCCGATCCGGCGTTTCGCCCGTGTGATCGGCAATCGCTTGCACCAGTTGGGGATACAGCACAACCTGATCGCCGAATTCGTCGATCATCTCCGGTGGGAGCGTCTTGCCGGTCTTGTTGACCAGGACGAGGATCTCGTTCGCGTTCACTTCGACGCGAATCACGAACCAAAACACCAGCAAGATCGCCACCACCGCAAGCACGACAATCCCACCCGCGCCTAGCGCCAGTTGAGGCGCCATCGAACGCCGCGTGGCGCCATCGGGGAAATCTCCATGTTCACTCATAATCGAGTCCTTCCAATGCGAAATCCGCGCCGATCCGAGTCGAGCAACCTGAACGGGACGAAGGACGGCAGAGGGCCGTCAGCACGAAACCTGATCTCAGAGCCTACCCGGTCACCGCAACCGACGCTATGGCTCTACCTCCAGCGACGTGCCGCATTGGGCACAAAACCGGGCGTAGGCGCGATTGGCCGTCCGGCAGGTCGGGCAGATGATCTTCTCGTCCGCCGATACGCCGCCCGCCGACGCATCCCGACCGCCTTGGACCAATACGATCAGTCCAAGGACCGTCAAGGCGATCACGACAAAAACGATGATGAAGGTCATGCCACCCATGTGTGTACGTCCACGATTCGCTGGTCCACCGAATAGAGTGTAACCCAACAATCGTCCGTTCGCACTTATAATGTCGTTGCTCGATTCGAATGGTTGACCGCATCGCCGATTCCGAACCGCCGAGGGCGGCTTGCGCGGCGCGGCGTGGCAGCGCGCCGCGCGATCCCGAAGGCCGCGCGGGCTGATGCCCATGGCTCTGGGTGAAGGGGGGGGCGGCTCGGAGGCTCAATCGCGTCCCCGCCTACTCGATCGTGACCCTATGCTACGATGTTTGGGAGGCGGGAGCTGGTTTTACGCGATCGCCGCGTTCGCGGCGGCGGTAGTCTGGAACCGAACGTGTGGCCGTGATGCACACGACGGCCAGCACAATGATGACCATCGCGATCAGCGTTTGCGGCGTCACGGTTTCGTCGGCCAAGGCCCAGCCGAGCAAGACGGCGACCACCGGGTTCACGTAGGCGTAGGTCGCCACCTTGGCCGGAGAGGCCACTTGCAGCAGCCATACGTAGGCCGTGAAGCCGACCAGGGCTCCGAATACGATGAGGTAGGCTAGAGCCGCGACCGATTTGAACGACATACGTTCCACCACGATCGAGCCCCATTCGCCCGTGATCAGCCCCGCGATGGCCAGCATCACGCTGCCTGCGAGCATCTGCATGGCCGTGGAAAGGAACGGCGATCGCGGGAGCGACGCGTGCTTGGAATACAGGGAGCCCATCGACCAGAATAGCGACGCCCCCAGGAGCAGCGCCACGCCAATCCGATCAAGGGGGGCGTCGGTCGCGGGCAGGCCCGGGTCGACCAGCAGATAGACGCCGCCGAACCCCAGAACAAGCCCGAGGATCGCGATGCGCGGCGGCAGGCTCCCGCCCGGCCGAATCGCCTCGAGCAGCGTCATCCAGAGCGGTACCGTGGTGATCAGCAAACACGCGATTCCGGAGGGGACCACCCGTTCGGCCAGGCATACGCCGCCGTTGCCGCCCAGCAACAGCAATCCGCCAATGATGGTTGCGCTGCGCCAGTGGATCCATGTGCCCGGTTCGGCGCCGCGGCGCCGCGCCAGGACGTACAAGACCGATCCGGCCACAAGAAACCGCACGCTCGCCATGGTCAGCGGGGGCAAGGTCTGCACGGCGAACCGAATCGCCAGGTAGGTCGACCCCCAGATCAGGTACACCGCCGCGAAGGCGAGTGCGATCTTGATTCGAGCCGGCCCGGTATCCATGAAAGCTATCTTGGCCGGGACCGTCCGGCGGGGCAAATGGGATGCACTGTCAGAAAACGTCGGGGCCGCCGCGTAGCCACACATCGGGGGTCACTTGGTAGCGGGTCAAGAGAGGGGGATGCCCCGGGCGTGCCGCGCATGGATCGCGCCACCCGGCCGATGGGGCGCCCGCTACTGCTGCCTTGCAACGCGCGTCTTCAAAAACGCCATAGATGCGACACTTATCGTCAGAAGCAGCAGCACGGCCATGCCCCAGTCGGAAACGGCCGGGATCGGCTCAACCGCGCAGGGCGAGGTCGGTTCGAGCACGACATCGACGCCGGTAGGCGTCGTGCCGACCGCTACGGGGATTTCCTGCGACGCGTAGCCCGTCTTCGTTATGCGAACCGTGTAGGTGGCGTTCGGCTGGACCATAAACGTCCATCGCCCAAACGGTGCAAAGGTAATGCGCGGCGATTCGCCGGTGTCGAAGACAAAGTCAGTGAGCGTTACCTCGGCTTCGAGCGGCTCGCTCGTGCAGGCGTCGGCCACGTGGACGTCGATCCGCGCTTGACCCAGTCGCTCGTACATGTAGCGCCAACCGCCCTGGTTGCGTGCGACGATGCCGGAAACGGATGAAAAGGCCGGCTCGAAACTGGTGCCCACCTCGATAATAAACGGATAGGTGCCCTGATCGGCGTAGTACCAACTGGTATCATCACCGCTGAGCGCGCCCGCCGAGGCCGGCGAGAATACCGTGTAACGTGGCACGCCGTCGACCGCATCGATGGCGTCGGCCACGCCGTTCATCATCTCGTCGATAACGCCGTGCTCCGGCATGATTCCGCTGGATGATCCGTTGCTGCATGCGTAGGGGTAATCGATGAATCGGCCGTACGCATGGTACGACGTCGCCATGACGAAATGATAGTTCCGGGCGAGCTGGACCATGAACTGCGTCTCTTGCTCCGAAGCGACCGAAGGCCCCTGGTAAGTGTCTCCGAAGCAGTCGGACGCGAAGCCGCATCGGTCCGGCCCCCATCGGTAGGGGTAGTTGCGGTTGAGATCCACGCCCGTGCACGACGGGGGGTAAAACTGCCGGTTCTTCCGCCAGAAGGAATTCACGTCAAAGACGTACTGCACGCCGTCCGGATTGACCATGGGCACGCAAACGGTCTTGTAGTTGTCGACCCATTGCGTGACGCTCGGATCGATGCCGTAGCCGTTGATCAGCGTTTCGACCACGTCCATCACCACGTGGGATGTTGCGACCTCGCGGGCGTGGTGTTGTCCGTTGAATTGAATCGCCGGCTCATCTTCGGCAACGCCGGGGTTGTTGGAAATCTCGATCGCGTAGACGTCACGCCCCTCGAAGGTCGTGCCGACCACGAAGGCCTGCGCGATCGCCGGATGATCCGCCGCCGCTTGCAGCAGCATGGTCTGAATTTCGGTTGGATCAAAATATTGCGATTGCGTCCGTGCATCGCCCAGCGGCGACACCGTCTCTTGCCGCACGATGGTGAATCCGGCGGCCACCAAGGGGGCGAGCAAACGTTCGTCCGATAGGTCCAGAGATACCGTACCCGCCACCGGGTCCAAGCCGCAGCGATCCACCCCGAACCCGCGCTCGCCCAGCCAATTCAACCATGTGCGTCGCGCGGCGTCGCTGAGGGGCTGTGCGCCGTCGGCGCCGGGCAGCGCCAGCTCGACCAGCAGGGGTGCTGCGCTCGTTTGTGGACCGCTGCCGAGAAAACTGCCCGTCAGGATCAGCGCAAGAACGAAGCCATGTTTTCGGACCATGATGACGCCTCGTGATACCCGCGAACTCCCCATGCGGCGCAGTATACAGGATTCGGTGCGTGACAGCAACGACGATCTTGGTCATGAACACGTAGGACCGCGTATGGTGCCGGGGGTCGATAGGGCTCAGTTCCGCCTTGGTGGTTGTGTGCTCGTTTTGATAGGCCGCTACGTCATCGCGAAGGGAGTGGAGCCGGTGGCGCACGCGCCCACGTTGCACCCGCCAGGCTGGTCGTTTAGCCTGCCTCGCCATGAGACGCATGCTGACGGTTCAACGTGCTTGGCGGGGGCTCTGGCTCGTCGCGATTCCGGTTTGGCTGAGCGGGTGCGCGACGGTGGGCACCCGGACCGCCGCAACGCAAACCGATCGCTTGATGCGGTTCTACGACGACCTGCAAAGCGGTCGGTTCGTCGTCATTGCGGATTTTGAGAACGAGCACCACATGGAGCTCGTCGAACTGATCGCCAACTCGCACGCGGCCCGATGCACGCTCGACGCACGACGCGGTCGCCGCGAAACCGGGCGTAGGGCGCTGGCGTTTCGATGCGGCAGCGACCAGGACGCCGTGGTGTTTAGCAATGCCCATGCCAACGGCTGGTATCTGAAGCGCGATTGGCGGGCGTACGACATGCTGTTGCTGAGCCTTTTTTCGCCACGCGGCGACTTGACGGCGGACCTCACGATTTTCTCGGGAGTCGCCAGGTCACGCACCGCCGCCCACTCGCTGATACCTTTGGATCGCGGATGGAACCTCATCCGCCTCGACCTGGCCGATGTCAGCGAGCGCATCCCGCTTGACGACGTGCAGCAATTACGGCTGTCGGTTGGCGGCGCCGCCAAGCCCGTCGTCGTGCATGTCGACGATCTCATCCTGGCGCGAAACCGGAAAACCCTTTTCGGCGACCCGGCCAACACCGGCGGGGCGATGTACGTCGAGCGAGTCGGTCGACGGTGGAACGTGGGCGCTGGTGGGTGTCTTGAGCTCGTTTTTTCAAACGGACAGATCGTCGGCTGGTACGACCTCGTTACGGACCCTTACCGACGGCGTAACCTGGTGGCCCCAGGGGTGCTTGGTCCAACGCCTATGGTGCTCGATGACGCGAGCGGCAAGAACGATTCCACCGGGCGCGGTCAGGCTGTGCGCGTGCATCCAAGCATCCTCGAGATGAACGATGTTCGCGTGGTGATCGCCTGTGATTGGTCGTTGTTCAACGCGGACCAGGATTTCGGACGTCGCGGCGCATCGCAGCACTGGCTCTACACGGTTTATCCGACGGGGCAGGTCTATGTCGCGGTCGATTACGAAGCTTCCTCCGGCGATGAGCGCGTGCCATTGGGCTTGGCCGTCGGCCTCACGGCTACGAGTGAGGACGCGGTGCAGACCAGCACGATGGGCGGTGAAGATCGCTCCATTACGTACGGACTCATACAGAGCGATCCCACCAAGTATGCGATGCTGTTTGTCTTGGATCGGCCATGTCGACTCCATGTGGTGCAATCACGTGATGGCGATGGCCGGAAGGAAGTCACGATGGTCGCATCGCAATCGAAGCAGGTCGATGAAGGCGGCCACTGGCTTTGCCAATTGTATTTGGCATCCGGAGCAACGCTGAGCCCTGAGTCCGCCAGAGGGCGGGCCATGGCGTTTGTGGAGCCGCCGCCACTGCGGATGCAGGTCGGCGCGGCGTTGTCCCCAGCGCCCGGGGCACCCGGTCTCAACGGATTCGACAAACGGTCGGGCAGTTACCGGCTTCGTCCTGAAGGCGGCGTCTGCCGCTTCGAAATCGGAGACGCCAAAGCCCCTGCGTTCGGCCCGGTTTTTACAATTTCCGACAGCCAGGGCCAGGAGGTCTGGGTGTACGTCAACGACCTGCTACTTGGCGGCAAGGCCCGCGACCGGAACGGGAATTGGATGTTCCAGTTGCCCGAGACCCTCAGCCAAGTCACGCGTGTCGAGGTGCTCGTTCGCGCTGCCGACGCCGGCCCCGCCTCTTGACAATTCCAAAACGGCGATCTACACTGCTGGGCTTTGGAAAAACGCTTTCTCCTTATTTAGCAAGAGGTTAGCGGAGAATATCAGGGTAGTGCAGGTAGGGTACGCTCGACGTGGCAAGGATGGCGGGAACAAGCAAGAAGGTCGGCACGCGGAAGGCCACAGGCACCAAGCGAGCCGCGTCCAAGAAGGCCGGCGCCTCAGGCGGTCGCGCCAAAAAAGCCGTGGCCCGGAAGAAAACCGTCAAGGGGTCCGCCGGGGTCAAGCGCAGGAAAGCCGCATCCAAAACCAAGGCTTCCACGACCCAACGCGCGGGCAAGAAAGCGGCCTCCAAGAAGCGGGGCGTCAAGAAAAGCACGTTGAAAACGGCGTCCACCAAGCAGGTCAAGAAGAAGGGGCGGGTCAAGAAGAAGGGCGTCAAGAAAAGCGTCAAGAAGCTCGCACAGAAAAAGGCCGCGCGCAAGGCGACGACCAAGAAAGGCGCTCGGTCGTCGCGCGTCTTGACCGGCAAGAAGACCGCCGCAAAGAAGCCGGGTTCCAAGAAAACCGGAAACGCGGCAGCGGGAAACAGAAAGCGACCGGTTGGTATCTTCGCACGCACCAATGCACGGAGCGCAACGTCTCAGGATCCCATTCAGTTTCCTGAAGAATCCCGGAAAATGCCGAAGACTCATTTGAGTCGCAAGGAGCTCAAGGAGTTTCGCGAGTTGCTCTTGCAGAAGCGCCGCGAGCTCGCGGGCGACGTGCGCCACATGAGCCGGAGCAGCACGTCCATGAGCGCGGGGTTCGGCGAGAAACCGGCCATGCCGATGCACATGGCCGACGTCGGCACCGACAACTGGGAGCATGAGTTCACGCTTGGTTTGATTGAGAATGAGCAGGGGCGGATTCGCCAGATTGACGAATCCCTCAAGCGTATCGCTCAACGCACCTACGGTGTGTGCCTCGCAACGTTTAAGCCCATCAGTCGCGCTCGTTTGCGAGCTAAGCCGTGGGCGAAGTATTGCATTGAGTACGCCCGCGCGCGGGAGGAGGGTCGCGTTCGCTGACAGAACGCCCGCGTTATGGATGCCTCCCAACCCCCTAGTCGGTCAAGCGGTATCGAAGCTACGGCGGCCTTGCGCCACCTACCCTCACATTTGCGGTTTTGGATCGCCGGCGGTGCGATGCTCGCGTTGGACCTTTGGTCGAAACACCACATCTTCGCCACACTCGCGCCGAACGACAGCAAGCCCTTCCTGACCGACATCATCGATTTCCACCGCTCGCTCAACGATGGGGCGGTGTTCGGATCCTTTACCGGGCAGATCGGACTCTTCGTGGTGGCGTCCATCATCGCCCTGGTGTTCGTCTTGTATTTGTTCTCGCGGTGCCATCGATCGCAGTGGGTGACGCAGATCGCGCTGGCGCTCGTGTTGTCCGGGGCGTTGGGCAATCTCTACGACCGGGCGATGATCAAGGCGGATGTCGTGACCTACGCCGCGCCCTCCGGGAAGACGCGTACGTGGATCGGCAAGGTGGTCGATGAGACCGAGGACATGGTGCGCGTGGGCGATTGGCCCGACGGCGGCAACCCGACGGTGATCGACAAGAAACACGCGACCATTCGATCGCAGGGCGTGGTCCGCGATTTTATCCGCTTTTCACCGGTGTTTCCGCAATGGCTTCCCTACTTCGGCGGGCGCGATGTCTGGCCATGGGTCTTCAACATCGCCGACGCTGCGTTGGTCGTCGGCGTCGGAATTCTGCTGATTTCATCCTGGTTGGTCCGCCATCCCGACCCTGATCAGGGCGGCGGCGCGGCCTGATGTTGTTCGCCGGGGTACGGGCGCGGAGCCGGATTGTTCATGAGCCAACCCGACTGCGATTCCCTTATGATGGATCGTGCCCTAAAACTGGCACGAAAGGGGGAGGGGTGCGTCGAACCCAACCCGATGGTCGGCTGTGTCATCGTCAAGGGCGGCCGGATCATCGGTGAGGGCTACCACCGGCGGTTCGGCGGTCCCCACGCGGAGGTCGTCGCTTTGGGCAACTGCACCCGATCGCCGCGCGGAGCGACGGTGTACGTATCGCTCGAACCCTGCCGCCATACGGGGAAAACGCCGCCCTGCACGAAGGCGCTGATCGAAGCCGGCGTGGGCGAAGTGGTTGTCGCGGTGGCGGACCCCAACCCGCAGGTCGCCGGCGGTGGGATGCGCGCGCTGCGTCGCGCGGGGGTTTCGGTGCGCAGCGGCATCCAACGTGATTCAGCCAGGTCTTTGCTCACGCCGTTCCTGACTCGAATCCTCAGCCGGCGTCCCTACGTGATCGCCAAGTGGGCTCAGAGCCTCGACGGCAAGCTCGCTACGCGAACGGGGCAGGCCCAATGGATTTCTTCCGAGCCGTCGCGCAAGCAGGTGCATCGATTGCGGGCCCGTGTCGATGCCGTCTTGGTCGGCGCGGGGACGGTTCTGGCGGATGATCCGCTTCTCACGGCGCGCGGAGTAAGGATCAAACGGGTCGCCACCCGCGTCGTGTTGGATGGTCGCCTGCGGATCCCGCTGGACGGCCGGCTCGCGTCCACCGCTGTTGGGACGCCGACCCTGGTACTGACCACCGCAGCCCGACTGCGCTCCCGGAAAGCGCAGCGTCTGCGCAAGCTCGGCGTCGAAGTCGGCTCCGTGACGGCGCGACAAGGTCGGCTCTCCCTGCCGGCCTGTCTGAGGCTCTTGGGCCGGCGGGACATGACCAATCTGCTGGTCGAAGGGGGCGGCGCGCTGCTCACTTCCTTTCTTGAGCAGGGGCTTGTTGACGAGGCGTTGGTGTACGTGGCGCCGATCATCGTCGGCGACGCCCGCGCCGTATCCGTCCTACCGCGGCGACGCACGACGCGCATCACCGACGCACTTCGGGCCAGGCGCGTGACATCCTCCCGGGTAGGCGACGATGTTCGCTTTCGATTGCAGTTGACTCCGATCCCCTGAAGCGGACCGAGTTCGCCCCCCCTTGGTGCGGTGTCATGCTCGTTTTGAAGGGTTCGCGAAGTGATTTGCAGCTTGGCCGTCGGCGGAGTGCTTGGCACCACACCGCGGCGGGCCGCAGTGCCACACGGCCTGGTGCTTTGACACACCTAAACTTTCGGGTTCGTTACGAGTCAGAGCCGCGGGCGCCAGCCCTCGGACTGGTCCCACCGCTAGCGCGGTGGGCTCTGATTCGCGCGCCCGATTCCGGTGGCTCGGGTAGTGACAACCCATAGATTAGGGTGTGACGCAGCACTGGCTGGCTGAAGGGCTCGGCTGAGGGGGCTTGCCATGGCGGGCGGCCTGCACCTGCAGCGACCGCGCTAGGCGACGGCGGCGAAGGGTCGGATGTTGCTTGTCAACTTCTCCAAGGTGACCGGCTTACCCAAATCGATCGGCAGGAACACGCCGTGATTGTGCTCGCTGGCGAGGATGACCATCAAGTCGTGCAGGACATCGTAGCCAGTCTCTTGAGGCTGATGCCCGCATACGAAGAAATCCACGTCGAGCATATCCGCGAGCATTTCCAACGCCGCTCGTGTGTGGTAGCGCCCCCAGACCAGCTTGTGGCCCGATCCCCGTTCGCTGAGGTCGTCGTCGGTGGGTACGCGATGCAGCACGGTCGGATCAAAGGCGGGAATCTCGACGGGCGCCGGCAAGGAATGCGAAAGAAAAACGCGGTTGACCGTTCGACCGGCCAGGGCGAAAGAGCGGATGAACTCGTCGATTGCTTCCAATACTTTGTCGGCGTCCCGGCGGTAGGCGATCTGTACGCCGTCGTCGAAATCCTTCGTCACGACCCGGCCGTTTTTGGAGATTTCCTGCCCACGGAGCTGTGCCAGCTCGTGGTTGCTCTGAAGGAAATGAACCTGATCGGGAAACGCACATTTCCAACGCGCGGCGTCCAGCAAGAGTTCATGGGATGTATCGTGGGCGGCCAGCGACTGCACGTCCTCATGGATCAACTCGTGGAGCAGGACATGACGCGCGCCGAATTGCTGAAGGTTGCAATACCGCTGGAGCTTGGCAAAGTTGCGCCGATGCCCGTGTTGATCGCCGGTCATCACGACTTGGCCATAGTTGGGAAACGCGAGCAACGCCCCCTGACGCAGTGCGTCGCACCGGTTCAACTCCGCGGCTTCCCTGTACCGTTCGACGGCCTCGACGGCGTCGTTCATGTATTAATCCTTGATTTCGTGGATACCCGGATCCCGTGCTTCAACGCGTACACCGGACCGTTTGGCCCGGTACGCCGCGCATTGCTTTTGCCAGAGCTTCTGTACGACCTCCAATCGCGCGGATAGCTGGGCCATGTCGCTCGGGCGATCCGCCGGGTTGTCGCTGCAGCATTGCATCACAAGCTTGGAAAGCGAGAGGGGAATCTTATCGTTGAGCTCCAGTGGGGCAAGCGGCCGATCCGAAGTGACCAACCGCACGCCGCCGCGTGGATCGGGCCCCTGAATGGCGGTGGGGTAATTCTCCGATGTGAGCAGCCAGTACATGGTCGCCCCGAGGTTGTACACGTCGGTCCGTTCATCCAACGGCAGGCGGCGGACCTGTTCCGGAGCAATGTAGTCCGGCGTTCCTTGGATGCGGTCTTTCTTGTGGCCGATGGGGCATGATTGGCCGAAATCGATGATCTTCAGGATGCCATTGGCCCCAAGCATGATGTTGCTCGGTTTCAGGTCGCTGTGGACGAACCCGCTGCCGTGCAGCGTCGCCAGGCCTTGGGCCACGCGCCGGATGATTGTAAGAAACGTGTTCAGCCGGTTGGGACGCGCCTTTTCCAGCGTCAAACCCTCCACATACTCCATCACCAGGAGGATTTCCTTGACCACCAGGAGCCGACGCACGCGGTGGATTTCGAGCGTCTTGCGCAGGTACTTGTGATCCAGGGCTTCGCACACCTTGTGCTCCGTTTCCACCTGTTCGACAAAGCGATCATCGTCGGCGGACTCACGCAGCACTTGCTTGATGGCGACCGATTTGCCCGTTCTCAGATCCGTCGCCAGGCTGATCGTCGAGCGCGCCCCAACCCCAATCTGCTGCCGGATGCGGTAATTCGTAGGGGTGGGCAAGCTTGCCATAGGGTTCCGTTCCGCTTTGATTCGTGGACGCGACGCAGCGGCGCCGCCCGCATGGTATCCGCTACCAGATGCCAATTCAATCGCGAAGATCAATCCAGGATCGCCCGCACCGCCGAGTCCGGCGCCAGCCGTACGGCCTGCTCCGCCAGCCTTCGCGCCGCCTCCGGATGGCCCGCTTTGACGGCCGCCAACGCCGCCTTTTCCAGAAACGAGACGTCGTCCGGAGAAAGCAACGTGAGGAGCCGATACGTGCGAAACGCCGTTTCGCGGTCGCCCATTTGCATGGTCAAGTCGGCATAAGCCACGTTGGTGCTCACGGAAAACGGGTCGATGAACAACGATTGCCGGTACCAGTAGCGGGCCTCTTCCGGCGCGTCGCGATGCCGAAAAATCCGGCCCAACTGGGATCGAACCTCCGCGTCGTTCTCGTCCAGCCGTGCCAACTCCAGCAGTTGGGCTCGTGCCGCGTCCCAATCGTCGCGCTCGAGATAAACACCGGCGAGCCCTCGCCAGCTTGCCGGATCGGCCGGGCAAAGGCGCTGAAGCCGGGTGAGTGGCTCGATGGCTTTGTCGTATTGCTCCCGAGCCAGGTAGATTTCCGCCAGGTATTTCGGGGCCGTCCAGTTGTCGGGGGCTGCTTCGGCGAGCGATGGAAGCGACTTGAGCAACTCATCATAGTAGTCGGCTCGCTCTTCGGCGGTGGGCATCTGTTCCATGGCCATCACGAGCGCCGAGCAGTACACCTCCAACCCGTCGGCGTTTTTCGGATCCAGCTTAATCGCCTGGCGAGCGGCTTCTACGGCCGTGTCTATCGACGCGGCATCGAACTCGGCCCGGGCCAGCCGCCCCCACAAGGCTGCGTCCTCTTGGTGTTCCTGCACGGCCTCGCGCAACGCGTCGGCATCCTCCGGTGGGGTCATATCGAAGCCCCACGCCTGCACCTGTTTCCGCGCCCAGGCGACAAAATCCGACGTAAACGCCTCCGGCTCGACGCCGAGGATTTCGACGAATACCTGCCGCGGCGTTTTCATGTCGCGGAACCGCGCGAGCATTTTGTTCAGCACATCGTATCCGAACCGCTCGACGATGTATTCGCACATCCACTCGCTCTGAGCGTATGCCATCTGCCGGTCGGTGGGCTTGCGTGGTCGGATGAATCCCCAGTTGATCGACTCGAGCGTGAACAGCTCATTGCGGCGCGCCGCCTCGGCCAGGAGCCGCCGCCACGCGAAGCTTCGCGGCGCATCCTCCTGGTAGACCGCGAGTCCCTCGGTAAACCAATGGGGGATGCGGTTGTGGGTCGCAGCCAGCGTCACGGTGTGGGTAAACTCGTGCTTGAGCACGCTCGCAAGATTGTACGTTCCGGAAGAGCCGGGCCGCTTGTGGGGCGATGTCAACGCGATCACCCGCCCCGTGCACGCCCCGACCGTGTGAATCCACGGTTTGCCGGTGATGCGCACGGCGAAGGCTTTACTCGACGGGAAGAGCTCGATGATTGTTTTTTGCTTCAGGGGGTATGCGTAGTCGTCAATCAAGTCCGCGTAGATGTCCTCGAGGTAGAGGCCGACGGCTTCCGCCAGCCCGGGATCCTTTGTCGGGTCGGATTTGACGATGAAATGGGCCGTTTCGTATGCATCGAATTCCTCGAGCGAATCGAGCAGGTCCAGCGTAAACTTGGTCCGCTGATTGAACTGATCCAAGGCCCACGCGCCCTCGAGCGCTGTTCTCGCTTGGGACTCGTCGCCCCACTGCATGTACATCAGCCCGAGCTCGGCGCGGGCGTTGGCGTTGGTGGGTTCGAATTCGATGGCCTTGCGGTAGGCCGCCTCGGACGCCGCATATTGGCGAATGCCACCCAGTGCATCGCCGAGCCGCTGATAGTATCGGGCGCATCGCGGATTGATGCGGGCCACGCGCCGCTCCAATGCGTCGACCAGCGCTTGATCGTACCGGCAGGCGGCGGCCGCAGCCTTGATGGCCAGCGCTTCGATATCGTATTTGTTGAACTTCAGCGCTCGATCACAAACCGCTTCCGCTTGCTTGTAGCGGCGTTCCAGGATGAACTTGCTGGCCAGAAGGTGCAACGCGGGGGGGAACCGATCGTCGACGGCCAGAGCCTTTTTCGCCTGTTCCTCAACCGCCTCAAAGTTCCAGTTTTCCAGCCGCACCCATCCAAGCCCGACGAACGCTTCGCACAGATGCGCGTTGATGCGAAGTGCCGCGACGTAGTCCGACACGCTGCCGTCATCCTCGCCGTTGCTGAACTTTTCGCGGAGCAAGTCGCCGGCCGCAATTCGAGCGGGCCAGTAGGTTCGATCCAGGCGATCGTACGCCTGTTGAAGCATTTCATGCAATACGTATTTCGTTCGCTCGGCCACGTGCGTCTGTGTCAGCACGCTGTATCGCATGAAGCCGATCGCCGCATCCGTCAGCCAGGCCGCGTCGCGCGGCAACGCGTCCATTTTGGTCAGCCGCTCGTTGAACCAGGCAAACGACTCGATCGCCTCGTCGCGGCGACCGAGCATCTCGTACATCTGGCCGAGCATCCGCCGCGCCGCGGCGTAGTTGGGGTCGATGGCAACGGCTTCGCGCAGGAGGCCGATCGCCTCCTCGTATCGGCCGAACAGCCGGGCCATCTGCGCCTTGAGGTACCGCCCCTCGGCGTCGGAATCCGCCGGCGTGCCCAGGGTCGTCCAGGCCTCTTCGTATCGCCCGAGCCGAATCAGCGTCTGGGCCGCCCCATGTCGGGCGGCAGTTCGATGGGCGCCTTCCTGCTCGTCTGCGGCAATCCGCTCAAACGCCTTCAGCGCGGACTGATACGCGCCGCTTGTCAGCATGGCTTGCGCGTCAGCCAGCGAAACCACCGCAACATCGTTCGTTAGGGGGTCGTCGGAGGCGGTGTTGATTGCTGATAGGCTCTTGCTGTTATCGGGATCAGCGGTTGCGGTTGGCGCAGCGGCAACCCACCACGCACAGCCTACACGTGCGACGAACCGAACGCCGAACAGAGATGGGCGGATTCTTCTCAACGATCAGCCCTCACACCGAAACCAGCCGTTCTTCTTATCGGTGCATCGACTGAGATGGCTGACATGAGCATGGCGCGGTCGCGGTTGGCCTCGGCCGAGCGCCTCCGAATCGAATCAAAGCCCGCTACGCCGCGGCGAGCGCATGTGGTGCCGATACAAGGTCCGAAAACATAGTCGTTGTGCCAAGCGGCCGGGAGCGCTCTGGCCTGCTTGGGTCGCGCCCGTAGCGCGCGGCGCCCTAATCACTGTCTTTGCAGAGCAGACCCTCGATTTTTTCGAGCAGGCGCTCCATGCGAAACGGTTTGGTCAGATAGCCGTCCACCCCGAGGCTTTCCGCCCATACCTGATGCCGCTTTCCCTCGTTGCCGGTGATCATGATCACGAACGGCCGTGAACCGCGTTTCTTACCCGAGCCCTTGAGCTTCTCCAGCACGAGGAATCCGCTTCGTTTGGGTAGCATGGCGTCGAGCACGACCAGATCCGGATCAAACTGCTGAGCCGCCTGAATCGCCTCGTTTCCATCGACAGCCTTTTCAATCACCGCGCCCGTGTCGGCGAGCATGGCCTCCAGCGCAATCATCATATCCGGGTCGTCATCGACCAGGAGCACGTTCTTTTCCTTTAGCTCAAATGTCATGCACCGATCTCCATATTCCGCGGAAAGCCCGGCCTGGGCATCGGCGGGCCGCGTCCCACGTGCCTTATCCGAGTATAGGACCCACCGCGCCGCGGGACAAGATGACTCTGGGGTATTCGCGCATGCGGCCCGATTGGTGGGATGGGTATGGCGAATCCGACGCCCAATCAGCGCCGCGGCCGCCAGCCCGCGGACTCCGGGACCGCCAATCTCACGGTACCCGCAGCCTATTGCATCCAAACCGGCCGTGTGGAGTGGGAGATCGGCGAACCCAGGCCGCCCGCGGCAGCGATGCCACCGGGTTTGCGCCTGGTGTTCTGCGGCGGTTGTGCGCCAAAGTGCCCGACCCCGACTCCATTTCGGACCCGTGAGGCCCTGAGGCACGTTTCGTCGTGCGCATCCTTGCATTTCGGCTCGCGGTAGGGTAGGGATGAAGTCAATGGGAGCTCATTTGATGCAATACACCATCTTCGCCACGCCGTGGGGTGATTTCGCATTCGTCGACCGAAACACACGGATTGTCGCGTCCTATCTGCTCTGTTCGAGGCGGACCATGTTGCAGCGCATCGGTCGGGAGTGGCCCGATGCCCAACCCGCTGATGACTTGATGCCGGAGGTGCGGCGGGAAATCCTGCGTTATTTTGAGGGCGAGCCGGTATCGCTGGATGTCCCGATCGACCTATCAAGCGTGTCGCCGTTTCGGCGTCGCGTGCTGGAAATCTGCCGTGAGATTCCCTACGGGCAGACCTCGTCCTACGCCGAACTGGCACGCTTGGCTGGTAGCCCGGCGGCCGCGCGGGCTGTCGGCGGCGCTATGGCCCACAATCCGATTTCTTTGCTCGTTCCTTGCCATCGCGTGCTTCGCTCGGATGGTTCGCTCGGCGGGTTCAGCTCGCCGCACGGCACCGACCTCAAGCAGAGACTGCTTGCGATGGAACGTAGATCCGCCGCCGTTGCAATAACGGCCAACCGCCGCGTGGATGGCGAGTTACGCCAGCGTCAGACCGCAGACCGTCACGGGATGCTTCCGGTGCCCTGTGGTGCGCCACCTGAGGGTAGCGGACGGCGATAAGCCGGGGCTGACCACGAGCCACATACTGACAAGGGCCATGAAATGAGCGATCAAGTTACCCGAAGAGGATTCATTCGGACGGCCACGGCCGCGGCGGCCGCGGCGATCGCCGCGCCGTCGGAGCATGTGCTGGCCGCGTCGTCGGGCTCCGCGAAACCGCCTATCATCATCGCCAGTGCCAACGGCCTGCGTGCCACCGCGAGGGCAGCGGAATTGATCCATGCCGGCGGCGATACGCTCGACGCGGTCATCGCCGGCGTCAACATCGTGGAAGAGGATCCGAATGATGCGTCGGTCGGCTATGGCGGCATTCCGAATGAGGACGGCGTGGTCGAGTTGGATTCCTGCGTCATGCACGGGCCGACCTGCGGCGCGGGCGCGGTGGCCGCCTTGAGGAATATCAAAACGCCGTCGCGCGTGGCGCAATTGGTCATGCAACGGACGGACCACTGCATGCTCGTCGGCGCAGGCGCGTTGCGCTTTGCCCGAGCCCACGGCTTCGAAGAAACCAACCTGCTGACGGACAACGCGCGCAGAGCTTGGCTGAAATGGAAGGAGCATCATTCGGATCAAGACGATTGGCTTCCGGCGCCATCACTGCCGGGGCAGGGGCGAAGCGATGCCCGATCGCGGCCGTACCCCTTCACCTACGGTACGATCAATTGCTGCGCGCTCAACGCCCGGGGCGAAATCAGCGGCGTGACCACAACAAGCGGGCTGAGCTACAAGATTCCAGGCCGCGTCGGCGATTCCCCGATCATCGGCGCGGGGCTCTACGTCGACAATGAGGTCGGCGCCGCCGGCAGCACCGGTCGCGGCGAGGCGGTCATCAAGATATGCGGCGCGCACACGGTGGTCGAAGCCATGCGCCACGGAAAATCGCCCGAGGAAGCCTGCTTGCATGCCCTGAAACGGATCGTGCGCACGACGACCGAAAAACGCCTACTCGGCAAGGACGGTAAGCCCAACTTTGACGTGAAGTTCTATGCGCTGGCCAAGGACGGGCGGTACGGAGCCGCAGCGATCTGGTCAGGCGGCAAGTATTCCGCCCACAGCGACGGAAGCAACCGGCACGAGGCCATGGCCTACCTCTTCGAAAAGAATGGGTAGCCCCAGCAATTCGGCGCCGAATCACACCCGAGGGCGGGTGTGCTACATGGCGGGCGCAACATGATGATGGGCGCCACATTGCCGACCGCTGAGAGGTGCATGCTATTGCAAGGATGTTCGTCGGGCACCGCCCGACATCAGGTCTTGGGCTTTCACCCACCGCCTCGCTTGGCGAAAATGAAGAAGACGCCCAGGGCAGCAATCGCCAGCACCACAATCGTCGTCGTACCCATTTGCCCAACCCCCTAAACACGAGAAAAAGCCCGTTGCTACCAGGAACGGGGCGGTCGCGCCCGCATGCGCACCCGCATGTTTGCTCAGTGCATCATAGTATCGGCGCCTCGGGATGACCAGTGCCAGTGGAATCGACCCGGTGGGGCGGGGCAAGTCCACCGTGGACGGGCCATGGGCCAGGGTCGCGGTCGGATTTTGACTGTTTCGAGCGAATGTGGCAAAATGGAAAAGTAACTGGGATCAAAACGGACAGAGGAGCCCGTGCGCCCATGAATCTCGACATGCTCAAATCCAAGCTACATCAAGCCTGCGTTACCGATGCCAACGTCATGTATGAGGGGAGCATGGGCATCGATCGTGAGTTGATGGAAGCCGTCGGTCTCTACCGGTATGAGAAGATTCTGGTGTCGAACATGAACAACGGTTCGAGGTTGGAAACCTACGTCATACCGGAACCCTTCGGCAGCCGGAAAATCGTGCTCAACGGGGCCGCCGCCCGCCTCGGTGCGGTCGGCGATCGTGTGATCATCATGTCGTTCTGTGCCGTGGAAGAGTCCCAAGTCCGCGACGGCAGCTACAAGCCCAACGTGATCCGGCTCGATGAGAACAACGATCCTGTGGATGTGCTGTCCCGGCGGGCCCGGTTTACCGACATCGGATCGATGCTCGGTTCTTAGCGGGCGCGGTTGGCCCGTCCCGGTCGTTCAATCCAACTGAAACTCGGGCAACGCGGCCATCGCTCGCATCAGCGGCTTGAGCCGTCGCCGGGATTGACCCCGGTTGACGGGAATCGTTTCGGCTGGAGTTCCCAGAATTCCAATCAGCCGACGACGCTGGTCGGTGCTCAGCGGGCGTTGCAACAGCACGTCCGCCAGCCGGTCCACCGCGTCGCCGACGCGCCACTGATTCTTGCCCGCCAGGAGTGTGGTCGGATCGAACGGCACGCCCTGAATCGATTCCGACGGTCCGGGCGAAACGTGCAACCCGATATCGTCGGGGAGCCGCTCTTGAAGCTCTTTCTTGATTCGCGCCAATTTCTTGATCTTGTTGCGGCGCCGCTCAACGGCGCGCTGGGGCGGCGGGGTTAGCAGCGATCCCAAGAACTGTCGTCTGCGAAAAACCGTCGCTGAGGAAATCCACTTTCGACCTCCGTCCCATCCTTTGACGTTGGGCGGCTGAAAGAGCACTTGCCCCATAGACCGGAGTTGCTCGCTCATGGCGAAGTAATCCACGTTCCGATACCGGAGGCTTCGCAGCGTGCCCACGACCAGCTCAACCGGGCTTTTGATGTGCGTGTTGACGGCGGATTGATAGAAGGCCTCGCTGACAAACAGGGTCCGCATGGATGCGCGGATGTCGAAATCGGTCCGGCGCAGCGAGTCGGCGAGTCCGTGAACCAGCGCCTCGGGCGGATCATCTCGAACGAAAAAGAGCACCAGCTTGCGCGCCAGATGTTCCGCCGTGGCGGGTTGCTCGAGGATGATGCGGATGATGTCGTCGCCGTCCAAGCGGCCGGTTTTTCCGAGGAAGGTTTTGATGCCATCATCGTGCCACGAGCGTCGGAAGCGAAACCCTTCCTCGTCGAAGGTCCATCCGGTCAGTGCGCGGGCGGCTTCTTGAATATCGGTTTCCGTGTAGTGGCCCGCGCCCAGCGTGAACAATTCCAACAGTTCCCTGGCGAAGTTCTCGTTGGGGTGTTGCTTGCGGTTAGAGACGTTGTCCAGGTAGCGCAGCATGGCCGGGTTGCGGCAGATTCCCCGCAGCAAATCCCCGAATCGTTCCGTCGACAGCTTGCGCAGCAGCTCGTTTTGCTCGGCGATCAGTCGCGTGGCGTGCACTTCCTGCGCGCCGGTCGTGAAGTGACCGTGCCAAAAAAGGGTCATCTTTTCTCGAAACGGATCCGGCGTTTCGACCATGCGCCGGAGCCACCACGCCCGCAGCATGGCCAGCTCTCCCTGGTCGACCGAGCGAAGCTGCTGGCGAATGGCTCGCCGCTGCGGTTCCAGTTGCTCTCGGAGGAAGCGGCGCAGCTTCTGCGGATGTTCTACCTGGCTGCACGGAAACACGTCGGCCGGCTCGGCCGGCGGGTCGGGCGTCAGCAGCGCATCGACCGCTTGCGTCAGCCCCATCCGATACAACGCCAACACGCCCTCAGGGGTACCGCCGAAGCCGGTGCGGCGCAACAGATGGCCCGCCCGCTGGACGTTCCACGTCTTGGCTGGGGCGAGATCGCCGGCGAAGGCGACGCCCGGTGAGAAGGCCAACGCGGCCGAGAACCATCGTATTGAACACCTCATGTCGGCCTCCATTGGGAATACCCATGCCCGGCGGCGAATAATGCGATCGTCCCGTGCCGTGGCCCGTGTAGCACAGCGGCCCTCCGCTGTGGCCGTGCAACGCCATGGCCGTGTAGCACAGCGACCCTCCGCTGTGTCTGGGCAACCGTCCAGCCGAGGGCGGCTGGGCAACAGATGACTCAGCGAACGCGGCAAAACAAGCGTAACCATACACTAACGGCGCAACGTCACACCTCGCCGGATATTGTCCGGTCGAG
>JBHHUB010000029.1:0-27640 GCA_046753625.1 Phycisphaerae bacterium
AACGATCGACAACCCACAGGATTTGGATCAGTTGCTCCGGTTGTTCCGCGAGGATCTGCGGGTTGAAAACAAGATGCCGGAGTCGCAAATTGAAGACTTGTTGGGGATCGACTGGGACGGCAACGGCCTGTGGCGCACAACCGACGTGCGCAATTGGTCGCTGATCATTGAGGATCCTGACGTGGCCGATTCGGGAACGGGCGCACTTTCGGACAGCCGGCAGGCGATCAACTTTACACTCCGGACGCTGTTCCGCATGAATCCCGACGATTCCACGACGGCCCTCTACGCACCGCAATCCTTCGATGACCTGTTCCAGCTAGTCGTCAACGACCCGACGTTTGATAGCTACGGTGGTGGAGATGCACGGCGCCCCGCGCGGGGCGCGGAGTCGATCGCCAGCCACGGGATCGGGCTTGGGTGGCAGGAACAGTTGAAGCCAACCGGTCCGTCGACAGAGCAGTTCATACCGGATGGGCGTATTTGGGCCATTCTCTACTCGTGGCGCATGCCGGGTTTCGACATTGACGGCGATGGCTTCGTGGGTCCGCCCAACCTCTCAGGAACCGTTTCCTTTGAAACGGCCGAAAGTGGCCGGCCCATCGCTTCGGTTGCCCTGAAACGAGATACGGCCACCGGCGACCTCATCTTGAGCCAGGAGGTCGAGGTCCGGCCGGCCGATTCCGACACGAGGGCGCTGATCGATCGGGATCTTCCCTTTGATGATTTCATTCCAATCGAGAATCGCAATCTCGAGGAAGTGCCGCCCAGCTTGGATGGCACCATTGAAGCGCCCAGGGGGTTCCCCGCGTTGCCTTGCGGATCTGCGGGGGCTTTGATGCTCGCGTTGACCATGTTCGGCCTGGTAACCCCGAAAATGCTGCGCAAGGCTAAAGCCACCAGGCAATAGCAGGTCTTGGCGAACACCGGTTCTTCAGGCGCTGCTGCGGGTCGCGGATATGATCGCTTGTATGGCTTGGGGATCCGTTGCCGGGCGATTCCTGGCGGGCCGCGCGGGCTTCAAGCCCGGGGCGCTTGCGTGTCGGTGATTGAAGGTGCTCCCAACAATACGGTTCACGCGGCGCGATCGCGCTGGGGTTACGGTCCGAAAGGGCGCTTGCCCGGGCGGCGGGCGGGTCGCAATGGGGCGTCCTCCGGCCGGCGGGGCGGCGGGTGGGGTGCTCGAGAGGTCATGGCCTCGCGGGATCTCTTCTGATCCTCACGCATCAGCGCGCCGACTTCCGACGAGAGGTACTCTTCCGCCGGGCCGGCAGACGGTTGGGCCGGTTCGGCCTCTTGCCGCGACTCCCCGTGTCCGGCACGAGGCGACGGGGCATTGGTTCGCACGTGATGTTCGCTCAAAGGTGCGCGGCATCCCAATGGCGCGGCCAAGCAGAGCAGCGAAACAGCAGCGGCGCGGCCTGCCGACGATCTGTGGTGAGGTCCGCTGCAACGGCCTTCGTACGTCTTGGGGATGAACTCACGCATCGCTGCACCCTCGGGCTCATGGGTAGCACTGGCACGGAACGTGACCCAGTGTACCACGTTCCGCCGGGATCGGCGTGCCGTCTTTCGCGGGCACCCTGGATGGGGTTTTCCGGGCGGCCGTCCGCAGGCGTTGTCTGCGACGCTGCGCGGGCGGGTGAGGCTTACGCCGGCTTGAGTTCGTATTGCACCTCGACGGGCACGGGGGGGCCAGCGTCCGGGTTCAGGCTTGCAGCCCGCAAGGGCTCAAGCAGTTCACAGGTCAGATCGACCCAATCATGCTTGACGCCGGCTCGCGTAGCCGGGTCGAGCGAGCGAACCATGCGCACGAGCAGGGGGGCCAGAGGACGCAGCCCGATATCCCAAATGTGGGCGTGCGTACCAAAAACGAAGGGCGTCCGCTTGACAATATCGAGCCCCGCCCGATGGAAGCCATCCTCCCATTGCGATTGGCTCATCAGCGACGGCCAAGTATCGAATCGCCCACGACCGATGATGTCCAAGAAACGCGCCCCCAGCACGTCTCGGTAACGCTCTAGCGTAAACCGCCGAATGCTGTCCAGTTTAACGTGCAAGACCACCGTCCCATCCTCCGCCACAACGCGTGCCATCTCGCGAAGGAAGGCATCGATGCGCCGGACCCAATAGGCCGAATTGCAATAGATGGTGTCCAAAGATGCGTCTTCAAACGGCAAGGGATCGTTGTTGTCGCAATGGACCAATCGATCGTAGACGCCCAGCCGCCGCGCTTTGGCGAGCAGCGTGGGTTTCAAATCCGTACCCACCGCAAGCGTCGTCGCCGGCGCAGTGAGGATCGTTGGGGCGAATGAATCGTCGAAATGGTCGAACATGTCCGCATGGTCCTGGTGAACCCGATTGAGGTCCGCGACGCCGGAAAACACGTCAAAATCCTCGGCCAGATGTCCGCCGAGGTGCAAGAACATGAACACGCCGTCGCCGCAACTCAGGTCGGCGGATCGCGGACCGAACGCCACCCGGGCCAGTGCCTCGCTACGCAGGGTCATCCAGAGCGCGTTTTCCGGCCGAAGCCAATAGGCTTGTACGAAGCGTCGCAGCAGCTCACAGCGATCCGCAAGCCCGCCTTTGGGGATCGAGCGACAATCGGTCAGGGGCATGGGTGTACTTCTTTCAGGGCCGCTCCGACATGAATCGTATCGACCCGCGGCAATTCAAGCGTATCGTGCCCGGCGCAGCACCACTCGCTTCGGGTCGTGAACGCGAGATGAAATCCGCTGCGCGAGCATGAGGCGGCCGTGATTGGATCCACGCAGCCATACGGATAAGAAAACGGCCGCGGTGCGCTGCCCAATCCCTCCTGAAGAATGGCGAACGATTTGCTCATATCGGCGTCACGCTGCCGGGGGGCAAGCCGCGTCAGCGGTTCATGGGAGAAGCCATGTCCACCGATCGTATGCCCCACGGATTGCATGCGAACCAGGTGGTTCCAGCTCATGTACCAGCGGCGAGACCAGGACTCCTCATCGCCGACATGTTTGGCGAACAGCGTCTTGAGGAGTTCATTGCGCGCATCGACGGGCCAAACCATGGTCAACGCGTACTTGAGCCGGGCGAGCGAAGTCTTTTCGTAGCCGAACATCCGCTGCATCGGTTCGCTGCCGGCAACGTCTGGCAAGTCGCTTGCCTGATCGAGTATGGGCGATTCCTTGCTAATCTCGCGGATCAGGCCATCCGTGCCTAACGCGCGAAGGAGCAGGTGGATCCGGTGCGCGGGCAGCATGGTCGGTGATTCCAGGATGGCTCCGGGGACGAAAAACGTCCCACTGATCCCGAACTCCTCAAGCGTGGGAACCACAGCGAAGAAGTGATCGCTGAGCCCATCGTCGAATGTAACCAGAAACGAATGGCTCGGGATCGTACCCCGCCCATCCTTCCACGTGCAGAATTCCGCCCAGGTAATCGGCTCGAAGCGGCGGCAGAGGTGAGCGAGCTGCTCCGTAAACGCCGCCACCGTCAACCCGCGAATGCCGTCGTTGGGCTCTATCGGAGTCGGACGAACGTAGTGGTACATGACCACCAGGCACCGCGATGCGGCATACCGGCCGTGGGGGTCGGCGATCGGTCCGGTTTGTGATGTGATCCGTTCCACCAGTGGGTTTATCGGAAAATGTCAGCCCCGGGCTTCAAATCGATCATAGGGAAGCGCCAACTCGGACCGCGCCGGGCCCGATTTGGACATCCTGCTCGCGATGATCTAGACTCACTTTCGTGGCCCCCGCGGTCCACACGGTGGGCGATGCGTTCGTCCGCGAATGCCATGTTCCTCGAAAGGAGTCGGGTTAAGCGATGGCTGAATCGTCATTTGTCCACCTGCACGTTCACACCCACTACAGCTTGCTGGATGGCGCGACGCGGATCCAAGCCCTGATCGATCGGGCCAAGTCGTACAACATGCCGGCCGTGGCGATCACCGACCACGGCAACATGTTCGGCGCCGTGGAGTTCTACGAGGCGGCCGTCAAGGCGGGGGTCAAACCGATCATCGGATGCGAGACCTATCTCGCGTCAGGACACCGCACCTCGCGCGACCGCGAGGGGCTCAAAGAATCCTACCACCTGCTTCTGCTGGCGATGAACATGGAGGGGTACCACAATCTTCTCAAGCTGTCCTCGATCGGGTACACCGAGGGGTTCTACCGCAAGCCGCGCATCGACAAGGAGGTACTGCGGGAATTCTCGAACGGGCTGATCTGTACGAGCACGTGCATCGGCGGTGAAATCCCGCAGGCGTTTCTCGCTCGGGATCGTGCGGCCGCCGAGGCGCTCGCCAAGACCTATCTGGAAATCTTCGGCCCGGATCGGTTTTTCGTCGAGCTTCAGGATCACGGCATGCACGAGCAGCACACCCTGAACCCGGAGTTGGTAGACTTAGCCCAGCGCCTCGGCGTGGCCACAATCGCGACCAACGACGTGCACTACCTCGAACACGACGACGTCGAGGCCCACGACGTGCTCTGCTGCATCAACACCGCGTCGCAGTTGGATGATGAAGATCGATTCAAGTTTCCTACGGATCAGTTCTATTTCAAATCCACCGACGAAATGGCCCATCTTTTTCCCGATCATGCCGACGCCCTCGCCAATACGCTGCACGTTGCGAATATGTGCGAGCTTGAGATCGAGCTGGGCAAGCGGCACGCCCCGGTGTTCCGGGTACCCGAGGAGATCACCGACGATGCCGGCACGCACCTGACCGACGCCGAGTACCTGCGCAAGCTGGTGTTGGGCGGTGCCGCCGAGCGCTACGAAGAGATCACCGATGAGATCCAAGCGCGCATCGATTATGAGCTTGAGGTCATCACGAGCAAAGGCTTCGCGAGCTACTTCCTGATCATGTGGGATTGCGTGAAGTACGCCCGCGCCCGAGGCATTCCGGTCGGTGCCCGCGGGAGCGGTTGCAGTTCCGTCGTGGCGTTCTGCCTCTATTTGAGCCTGCCAGACCCGATGCGCTACGGGCTGTTTTTCGAGCGATTTATGGACCCGGACCGCGACGAGATGCCCGACATCGACCTGGACATCTGCCAGAACGGGCGCGGCGAGGTGATTCGTTACGTTCGAGAAAAGTACGGACACGTCGCCCAGATCATCACGTTTGGTACGCTCAAGGCCAAGGCGGCGGTCAAGGATGTGGCACGCGTATTGGGTATGGGCTTCGACGATGCCAACGACCTGACCAAGCTCATCCCCAGTGACCTGAAGATGACACTAGACAAGGCACTCGACCAGGAGCCCGAGCTGCGCAAACGCTACGAACAAGACGCCGTGGTCAAGCGCGTGTTGGACATCGGACGACGCTTGGAGGGTGTGGCCCGCAATGCGGGCGTGCACGCCGCCGGTGTGGTCGTCGCCGACCAGGAACTGACCAGCTTTCTTCCCCTCTACAAAGCCGCAGGGCAGGATTCCGTCATCACCCAATTCGACGGCCCCACCGTCGAAAAGGTCGGCCTGCTCAAGATGGACTTCCTGGGGCTGCGCACGCTGACGACGCTGGAGCGGGCGAGGCAGTTGGCTCAGAACAACTCGGGCCGGAAGATTGACTTTGCCGAATTGGATCTCAACGATGCCAACGTTTATGCACTCTTCGAACGCGGCGACACCAAGGGTGTGTTCCAGTTCGAATCGGGCGGGATGCGCGATGTCATCATGCGCATCAGGCCCAACCGCATCGAAGACCTGATCGCGGCGAATGCCCTCTATCGACCCGGCCCCATGGAGTACATCCCCGACTACGTGGCACGCAAGCACGGCGCAAAGTGGACCACGCCGCACCCCATCATGTCGGAAGTGCTCGAGGAGACCTACGGGATCATGGTCTATCAAGAGCAGGTGTCCCGCATCGTGAACCGCCTCGGGGGAATCGAGCTCAAGAAGGCGTTTCGCCTGGCCAAGGCCATCAGCAAGAAAAAAACCGAGATGATCGAAGCCATGCGGGCCCCGTTCATCGAAGGGTGTGCCGCCAACGGCGTCGCGGAAAAGGTCGCCGACCAGGTATTCGAAGACATTCTCAAATTCGGTGGCTACGCCTTCAACAAGGCGCATTCGACCGGATACGCCCTGGTGGCTTATCAGACCGCGTGGATGAAGACCTATTATCCCGTCGAATTCATGGCCGCGGTGATGACCTTCGAAATGTCGAGCACCGACAAGGTGGCCGAGTACCGCGAAGAATGCAACCAGATGAAGATTGCGCTCGAGCCGCCTTGCATCAATGCGTCGCAGTACGACTTCATCGCCGGTGGGGCCAACCCATCCCGGCGAAACGGACAAGGCAGCGCGTCGACCGACCGGATCATTCGTTTCGGTTTGGGAGCCATCAAGGGCGTCGGCGGCAAGGCGGTATCGGCCATCGTCGCTGAGCGTGAGGAAGGCGGGCCGTACAAGAGCCTGATCGATTTCTGCGAACGGGTCGACCTCACCGCCGTCAACAAAGGCACGATAGAGGCGCTCATTTGCGCCGGCGCGTTCGATGTCACCGGCTCGATGCGCAAGGCCATGTTCGACCGCGTGGAAAGCGCCATCGCCGCAGGGCAATCCGCCCAACTCGACAAGAAGATGGGGCAGATGAATCTGTTTGGCGTTGGGGGGGCGGACCAGGCGGGGGGGCCTCCGCAGGAGCCGCCTCTCCTGTCCGGCGCGGAGTGGCCGGAAGCCGAAATGCTCGCGCGCGAAAAGGCCGTGCTGGGGTTCTACATCACGAAACACCCCCTAACGAGCCATGAGCACCTCCTGCGGGCCTGTTCGACCGTGACGACGGCCGATCTCGGCCGACACGAGGACGGCGACTCCGTCGTGCTCGGCGGCATGGTCTCGAGCGTGCGCATCGTCGTCACCAAGTCCGGTCGCAACGCCGGCCAGAAGATCGGCATCGTGACTTTGGAAGACCTCAACGGGCGCATCGAAGCGATTGTCTTTCCCAAACAACTTGAGTTGTACCGCGCGCTGATGGTGCCCGATGCCATCGTCTTTATGGAAGGCGAGGTCGACAAGAAGCGGGAGGAACCATCGTTGCGGGTGGCACGCGTGGTCGCTCGCCAGGACGCCATGGCTTGCTTTGCCAAGGCCGTCCTGCTGGACATTCCCGAAGCAGCCCCGGTGGAACGGCTCGTGGAAATCCTTAAGGCCAACCACGGCGAATCGCCCGTATACCTCAACGTGCGCGCCGCCGACGACATGCTGGCCCGGATCCAATGCCACCCACGCTTGCGCGTCCGGTGCGGCCCCGAATTCCTTGCGGAAGTCTCCAATCTATTCGGCACCCGCGCGGTTACGATTCTCGGTCCGGCGCGTGAGAACATCCCCATGGCGCTGCTTGTGGAGAACGCCACGTCGGACGCGGAGCTGGTCCCCGCATAAGGGCATCGGCTCGGAGGATCACGCCCTGATCCTGGGAGTGCAGTTGATTTGGCACGAATCGCGATCATTGGCTGCGGGTATGTCGGAACCCAGCTTGCCCGTCGGCTCTTGGCCGAGGGGCACGATGTTTGGGGGACCACCACGACATCGCAGCGCCAGGCGGGACTTGCCGCCGCCGGCATCGCGGTGCGCCGGCTTCGGCTGGACCATACCGACCAACTGCACGAATTGTTCCTCGATCGTGATGCCGTCGTGTGCTGCGCCGGGGTCGGAACATCGGGCGACTACCGTGAAGTCTACCTTGCCGGCATGCATTCGCTGTTGGCCGCCGTGGTTGGGACGAACGTGCGGCGCGTTGTCTACACGTCATCGACACGGGTGTACGGGCAATCGGACGGCCGGTGGGTGGACGAATCGTGTGAACCCGAACCGGCCGACGAGCGCGGTCGCGTGTTGCTGCAAGCGGAATGCGTACTGCTCGACGCAGCCAGCGCGATGGGGTCAAGCGGCTCGGCTGCCGTGCTTCGCCTCGGGGGCATCCACGGGCCGGGCCGCGAACTAAGCGAGCGTATTCGCCGGGCGTCAGGCATGGCCATGCCAAACGCCGACGCGTTTGTCAACCTGATTCACGTCGATGATGTCGTCTCGGCGTTGGCCTTGCTATGCACATCGAGCTATGCCGGCGCGTTGAACCTGGTGGACGATCGACCGGAGCCGCGTCGGCAGCTTTACGATCGCGTACTGGCGGAGCGGCGGCTCGCCCCGGTTCGATGGATCGATTCGTCCGACCGGCACAATTCCCTCGGCAAGCGCGTCCGCAACACGTTGATTAAGACAACGCTCGGCCTGAAGCTCGCGTTTCCCACGCACTGATCCCAGCGCGATCGGGCCTGTTCACGCCAACACACCGGGGGGCCGGGAAACAACGAGAAGGCTCGATTCGTGGAACATGCGGTAAAGGCGCAACCGGTCGAACGTCCGACTCCTTGTGAGCGTAACAACGCAACCGGGTGCGTCTTGCCAGTTGCCGCGCCGGCGGTTAGCTTCTTCCCGATGCGCGGGCTTCCGCGATACTCGGTGCACGCAACGGGCCGAATTCGAAACGTTGGCCACGATGGGACGGATTACGTGGAAAGCATGCCGATTACAATCGTCTCCGGGTTGCCGCGGTCGGGCACGTCCATGATGGTGCACATGATTGACGCAGGCGGCATTCCCGTACTGACCGACGGCGTCCGTAAGGCCGACGAACACAATCCGCGTGGCTATTTTGAATTCGAGCCGGTCAAGCAAACCCGAAAAGACCCATCGTGGCTCGATCAGGCGCACGGCAAAGTCGTCAAGATGACCTACCTGCTCCTGGCGGATTTACCTTTGGATCGGGAGTACCGCGTCGTCTTCATGCGGCGGCCGCTGGACGAGGTCATTGGCTCGCAGAACGCCATGCTCGGACGATCCGGCCGGGATAATCCCGACATGCCGGATTCCCGCGTGCGGGAGGTGTTTCAAGCCCAGCTTCAAGAGGTTGAACGCTATCTGGCGGCGCACGCGAATTTCCGCGTGCTGTTCGTCAATTACAGCGAGGTCATCGAATCCCCAGAGGCGTGCGTCCATGCCATCAACGGCTTTCTGGGCCATGAACTGGACACCGCCGCCATGGCCGCCGTAATCGACCCTTCCTTGTACCACCAGCGGCGTACCGACCCGAATTGACGACAACGACCTTCGCGAGCTGCCTGATCCCCGGACTTCAGGCCCGCGCAGGACCGACGCACGCAGCACACCATGGGCACGATCAGACACTACGCAAAGTTCTTGAGATGCGCTTCAGCTTCCGGGAGCACCTTGGCGATCGCGTCTTCGAGAGGACAGCTCAAGATCGCCCCGGCGGCCTGAGCATGACCGCCGCCGCCGAACCGACCGGCCAATTCAACGACCGTCACATCCCCCGAACCTCGGAAGTTGATCCGCGTTTTGCCGGGGTTGCCCTCGGTGAACAGCATGGCCAGGACCACACCGTTGAGCGATCTCGGAATGTTGATCTGGTCATCGATATCGGCCGCGGTGCAACCGGCGGAACGGATTTCGTCATGGCTGGCGCTGCTGTAGGCGATGCGCCCGCCCGCCACCGCCTTGGTGTTGGCGTAGACGGTGCGCAGCAAGTTGAACTCGGCCTGGGTCTGGTTGCGATCGGTGCGCTCGCCCAACTCGCCTACTTTCGCGCCAAGCGCCGCCAGTCGAGAAGCGGTCTTCAGCGTGGCCGGTCCGGTCGTTGGAAGTGAAAACCCCAACGTATCGGTTTGGATGCCCGCGTACAACAGTGACGCCGTAATGGCATCGATCCGCCGGTCGGTGGCGAGCAGCAATTGGCCGACCATCTCACACGTGCTGCTTGCGTCGCCGGCGATCCAGTTGATCGTACCGAACGCGGTGTTCGTGGCATGGTGGTCGAGGTTGATCACCGTTTTGCCCGCCGACCAGTCCGTCTCCTTGACTGCCGGTACGATGTTGCAACGAGGCTTCTTGGCGGTATCGAGCGCAATGAATCCATCGGCGCTTGAAAAATCGGTCTCACTGGCGACCTCGACCTGGGCCCAGTCGAACATGAACGACAAACGCTTCGAAAGAGAACCAGCCGGCAGCGACACTTTCGGTTGACATCGATCCGACGCGAGCGAGCGGGCCATCGCAAACATGGAGCCGAGCGCATCGGCATCCGGAACCACATGGCTGATCATGATCGGCGCACACATCGCGTCGATGGCGCGCACCACATCCTCCGGAATGCTACGATCCGTTGCACCGTTCGGGGTTGTCGTCATGGTTACCTACTGCCCGGCTTCGTGTACGATCCTATCCACGCTACGGACCGGCCGCCGAGGCGGCCGCGCTACGCCTACCCACTCCCTTTCATGGAACGGATCAGAATGTCGGCGACTTCAGGACGCGTGAACTCCTCCGGCGGTCGCTCCCCTTTGAGCAACATCTCGCGAACCTTGGTGCCCGACAGGAAGATCTGATCTCCCTCGAACTTGGGAAACGTCTTGCCGCTGACCATACCGCCGGCACGCTTGGACCAGGCCGCGTGTTCGAACCGTAGCGTATTAATCTTCAACCCGCCCTCCGGAAGCGTATCGAAAATCTCCTGCGCGTCGTAGGTACCGTAGTATTTTCCGACGCCGGCGTGATCGCGCCCGATGATGATGTGGCTACAGCCGTAGTTCTGGCGCATGATTGCATGAAGAATCGCCTCCCGCGGACCGGCGTAGCGCATCGCGCCGGGTAGGATGCTCAGCATCGTATGATCCGGGTGGTAGTATTTCTCGATGATCGTCTCGTAACATTGCATGCGCACCTCGGCCGGAATGTCGCCGTCCTTGGTCGCCCCCATGAGCGGATGAATCAGCAGGCCGTCCGTAACCTCTTGCGCACACTTGGTCAGGTACTCATGAGCCCGGTGAATCGGATTGCGCGTTTGAAACGCCACCACCGTTCGCCAACCGCGACGCGCAAACGCTTCGCGGGTTTGGGCGGGCGTGAGCCGGTGCTCCACAAACATGGGATCGTGCCGCGGTGTGACGGCGTCGATGGTTCCGGCCAGACAGATGTCACCTTCCTCCATGGTGATCTTCACGCCCGGATGCGCCGAATCCTCCGTCCCGAATGCCTTGATCGCCTGCCGCTTCTTGTCCTGCTTGTACTTTTCGGAAACCGTCAGGTTGCCCAACAACCGGCCTTGGTCGTCGCAGAGGCTCACCACGTCCCCAACCTCGATAGAGCCGGCCGTGGCGTCGTCCACGGCGCAGGTTATCGGAATCGGCCACACCGTCCCGTCCACGAGCGTCATGTTGTCGCAAACGCTCAGGTAATCCTGCTCGCCCATGAATCCCGTAAGCGGGCTCATGGCGCCGATCGCGATCATCTCGAAATCGCACTGCTGCCGGGCGGTGAGCGTGACCGATGTCTTCGGGCGCTTCGCAGCTTGCGATGCGCCGGTCCGGTCCACGAGCCGGCCGCCGTGTGGCGCTATAATTCCCGGTTTCCCCATCATTGTCCCTTTCGTCTTGCCAGTGTAGTGATAAACGAGTATTTCCGGGTTTCGTCACCCGGTCGCCTCAGGTTTAGCGCAAGGCCATGTTTGAGTCCGCCAGTGCTTGGCACGATTCCCAAGCCGCCGGCTCAGGCCCGCGCACCCGCACGAGTGGCGTTACCCTAGGTACTCTTGCGTCATACCGCAACCCCCGAGGCTGGCGGCGGTTAACGATTGTCCTGGGTTCCCGGACCTTGGGCCCATTCCGATTGAAGTCTGCCTCATTTCGACTTAGAATCAACCGATGCGGCGCCCCGACGCATTAACAGGACGAGGGGCGTTTGAGAACGCAGCCCCGGGGCGGGAAGGCCCGCCGATGGGAACGCTCATTTGCACGAGCCGCTGCGGTCGCGGCCGGCTTGCGGGCATGCGCAGGAAAGGCGAGGCGTCGAAGGTGCCGATCGGTCAGGAACTCATACGAAACTACCCTCAGCCGGAAACGGGCGATCGCGCCGGTACGGTATTCATGATCGTATTGCGCGTCGTGTTCGTCCTCGCCCTCGCGGCGGTAGGCTGGTCCCTGGCCAATGACCAAGCCCCACACAGCGATTTGATCATTATCGGCTTCATCGGCACCGCGCTGATCGTCATCGCGCTGGACATCTTCGTACCCCGCAAATCGCTGTCCGTGATTTCCGGCCTGTTTTTCGGGCTGATTGTGGGCATGGTCGTCGCCTACGGATTGTCGCTCATCGCCGATCTGGTGATCGAAGTCGTGGAGGTCAACCTCTCGTTCCGGGCGGGGGGCGAGCTCGGTGCAAGTCCGATCGCGGCGTCTTTCGTAAGCGCACTCAAGCTGGCCATCGGCGTGATCTGCTCCTACCTGGCGGTCAGCTTCATCCTCCAGACCAAAGACGACGTTCGATTCGTCATTCCCTACGTAGAATTCTCCAAGCAAACCAAGGGATCCCGGCCGCTAGTGCTCGATACGTCGGTCATCGTGGACGGTCGGATCGCGGACATCGCCACCACGAAAATCATCGATTCCGAACTCGTGGTACCACGGTTCGTGCTCCTGGAGCTGCAGACGATTGCCGACAGCGCCGACAAGCTCAAACGAACGCGCGGGCGGCGCGGCCTGGATATGCTCAACAAGCTCCAAACCAACGACGCTGTGGACATCAACATCCTCGACGTGATGCCCGAGCGCAGTGCGGCCGGCGCCGGCGTCGACGAAATGCTCGTGGACTTGGCGTTGCAATTGAACGGCAACGTGGTCACGAACGACTACAACCTCAACAAAATCGCACAACTTCGCGGTGTTACGGTCATCAACATCAACGATCTAGCCAATGCCCTCAAGCCGGTGGTGCTCCCCGGCGAGGGGTTGGCCGTTAAGATGATTAAGCCTGGTGAAGAGCCCGGGCAGGCGGTCGGTTATCTCGACGACGGCACGATGGTTGTCGTGGAGGGCGCGCGGGAACGAATCGGCACGGTCGTCCATCTCACCGTCACCAGCGCCTTGCAAACGTCCGCGGGACGCATGATATTCGGGCGGATGGAAGGTGCGGCGGTCAACTCGGAACGCCGCAAGCCGCGACCGGCCCCCAAGGGCACGCCGTAAGATCGCGTGTCCCGGGTCTCTCCAAGGTCGTTAGCTTCGGGCCGGTATCAGGTTTGTACTGAGGTCGGCGAGCCATTTGCAGCCCGGCCGACCTTGGCCGGGTGATTGCCGAGGAACAGCGGAGCGCCGCTGTGCCACGCGGTGCAGGTCGACGCCGGTGTCATCAGCGCCCTCGGATCGAGTCGTTCGGAAGGAGTGATTGGTCATGGCCAAGTTTTCCGTCATTGTGGCGGCCGCGGGCAAGGGGGAGCGGTTCGGCGGCCGGGAGAAGAAAACATTCGCCAAGCTCGACGGCCGGCCCATGTTCATCCAGACATTGCAGCGGTTCGTCAAACGGGACGATTTGTCCGAGACCATTCTCGCGGTGGCCCCTGAGGATTTCGACATGGTTAAGACCAAGTTCGGCCCGAACATCGCTTTTATGGGTGTCAAGCTGGTCAAGGGCGGCGCCCGTCGCTACGACACAGTCGCGGCGGCGCTCGATGCAGTCAGCGAGGATGCGGATTACGTTGCGATTCATGACGCCGCTCGCCCGTGCGTTACCGACGAATGGATCGATGCCGTCTTCGCCGAGGCCGTCAAATCAGGCGCCGCCATCCTGGCGACGCCCGTGGCGGGCACCTTGAAACGAGTATCGAGCCAGAACGTCATCGAGGGCACCGTATCGCGTGAGGGCCTTTTTGAAGCCCAGACCCCCCAGGTTTTTCGCAAGGATTTGATCGTGGATGGGCTCGCCCAATTGGCCGACGACGCGGAAGAAATCACAGACGACAGCCAGCTTGTCGAGCGTCTGAATCACCCGGTATCGATAGTACTATGTGACGCTACGAACCTGAAAGTCACAACCAAAGGTGACCTCAAGCTGGCAGCGGCGATTCTCAAATCGCGGCCGGTGAAGGCGGCAAAACCGTTCGGCGCGTTCGAAGAAGCCCAGTGGTAGCCTGCGCCCGCATTGGGTGTAGCCCAGTCGCCCTCGGCTGGGTGCCTGCCCACGCATAGCGGTGGGCGGCTGTGCCACACGGCCTTCGTTCCTGCCGTAATGCCAATTGACAAAATGGAGAAACCAGGTTCTAATTCCCGACGGATAGGGACTGGGAATCCTTCGCCGTTTTTGCCTAAGGAGAGGCCATGCACGCCACGACGCACCATTACCGATTGCATTGGATCCCTGTGTGTTTGCTCGCGATGGCGCCGACTATCCTGTCGGGCTGCAACATCGACGGACTCTGGGCCAAGCGCGGCGAGCCCGATGGGCCGACTGCGCCCCAGACGGCGAAACACGGTCGACCGGGCAAAGCGATTGACCTCGCGGTGGTCCGTCCGGAAGAAGTGGATCTTGTCGAGGCATTGATCGACTACCGCCGCCGGTATCACGATGCACTGGAGCAGCTACGTGGCTTCTACGAGTCACGTGGCTACGCCACCAAGCTGGCCTGGGCCGAGTTCGAGCTCCACGGCTTGGCCGGGGTCAAGCCGTTCCGGTATCTCCTGGATGCGGAAGTGCCGTCTGAATCCCTGGCCCCGACGGCCAGCATCGAACAGGCCGACCAGATGTACGAGAAAGCCTTGGCGCTGATGAAGAAGGGTGGCCACGGCGTTCCCGCACTGTTTCGCCAGGATGTCATGGTTCAGGCCTCGGAGTTGTTCCGTGACTTGATCGTTCAGTTTCCCAGCAGCGACAAGATCGACGACGCGGCCTTCTTCCTCGGCGAAATCCACAAGGAATACCTCCCGAACCAGGAAACCATCGCCTTGAAGTGGTACGACCGCGCTTGGACTTGGAATCCGAACACGCCGCACCCCGCACGATTCCAGGCGGCCGTCGTATGCGACTTTCGACTTCATGATCGCGACCGGGCGCTCGAGCTGTATCAAGAGGTTGTCGACCATGAGACGAAGATTGAAAGCAACGTGCGTTTTGCCATGAGGCGGATCTACGAGCTGACGCTTGACGCACCGGATGGCGCCCGCGCATCGGTAGATTCCCCGTAATGCCCGGCGCCCCCAACCCCCGCCCCCTCGTTCAGCGGGCGGCCCGCAAGTTTTCAGATGCGTTGCAGACGACGCAGGCCAAGCAATGCGGCAAGTTTTCATTGGTTTAAGCGTTTCCAACGTCTTCCTGCTGCTGGGGACCTTCCTGCTGGGCTTGCGGCCCGAGCGCTTCGGCGGTGCGGATCGCCACATCCTGCTCGCCGTGTTGACCTGCATGCTCACCTGCCTCGTTCAGGTTGTGGTGTTCACCTTCCTGTCGGTGAGCGGCCGGTTGATCTCTCAGGCGGTTCATCTGGGCACCCTGCCTCCAACGCCGATAGAGACCATAAGGGGGCTCAAGCGGCGCACGGGGCGGTGCCTAGCCGGCTTGGCGCTGCTGCTCGTGCTTGCCGTTGCCTCGGGCGCCGCCCACTGGCGATCCGGCGCCTACGCCTGGCCCCATTTCCTGCTCGTCAGTCTGTTTCTGGCCGCGCATTTCCCGGTTCTGCTGCTGGAATGGCAGGTTATCGACAGAACCAGGCACCTCGTCGACGAGACGATGGGCGCCTACCGGCTGGCAAGAGCGAACCGGCAAGAGGCGGTGTCCGGTTCGTAACCGGCACCGGGGTGGGGCTCCGCCTGGGATCGTCCGCACGCCCGACCATTGGCTCGAAGCCACCAAGCCGTTATCACGCGCACCGGCCTCAATGCCACTCGGATTGTCTGGCGCAGCCCCGCCGTCTTCGCCGATAGCTAGAACACCTGCGATTACAGAATACTGGTATACGGGTATACCAGTATCTGCGTATTAGGATATATGATAGCCCGGAGACGCCCGACGATATGAAAGCCAAAGCATCAACCTCCAAGAAAAGCCGGCGGCGCCCGGTCGCAAAAACCCCACGCCGAGAAGGAATCCTCGCTCAGATGATGGTACGCGAAACCGTCGGCGGGGTCGTCGACGAACGAGAGGCGGCCTGGGAGATGACCGGCGGGGAGGCTCGCCGGGCGCCGGTGGGGCGGGCCGGGGCGACGATCGCCGACACGTTCGCCTCGTTGGGCCATCCGATGCGGGTCAAGGTCTTGACAAAACTCATCGAGGGGCCGGCCACGTACCGTTCGCTGCAACGCGTCACCAAAGCCAAGCCGGGGCCGCTCTATCATCACCTCAATCAGCTCCGGCTGAGTGCGCTGATGCTGCCCAAGCAGCGCGATCTCTACGAACTCACGCGCGGCGGCCGCAATCTGATTGTCGGCGCGTTGGCGCTCGCGCGCCTGGTTCGCGATCCCCGGCGAAGGCCGGTCGCGAAGTAACTACGTTTGATCGGGCAAGGAGGCATTACCCCATGGCGGCAGGGCGGCTGAACGTGGTAATCCTGGAACCCTATTACGGGGGATCACACGCTGCGTTCGCCGACGCGCTGGTCCGGCGGTCGCGCCACCACTGCACGGTGTGCCACTTGCCGGCGAGAAAATGGAAATGGCGCATGCGAGGTGCGGCCCTCTGGTTCGGGCGGGATGCGGGGGGCTGGTACTCGCATGCCGCCGAACTGCCGGACGTCATCTTGGCGAACGACATGCTCAGCGTGGCTGATTTGAGGGCCCTCCTGCCGCCGCCGCTTCGTAGTACGCCCATCGTGTGTTACTTTCATGAAAACCAGCTCACCTATCCGCTGGCGGACAACGACTGGCGTGACTACCAGTACGGCATGACCAACATCATCTCATGCCTGGCCGGCGATCAGGTCTGGTTCAACTCCGAATTCCACCGGAAGAGCTTTCTTGAGGCCGCCGAGGCGCTGCTCAGAAAGATGCCGGATTTTGTCCCCACCGGCATCACGGAGGCGATCCGGGAAAAATCGTCAGTTTATTATCCACCCGTCGAGCAGGTCGTCCCACGGCCCCCGGTCGAACCGCATCGCGCCGACCGGCCGCTACGCATCCTCTGGTGTCACCGGTGGGAATACGACAAGAACCCCGAGGCGTTTTTCGACGCGATGATCGCCTTGGCGCAGCGGGACGTGGCGTTTGAGGTCGTCTGTACGGGGGAGCAGTTCCGAACCGCACCGGCCGCGTTTGCCGATGTACGAAGCCGACTCGGCGAACGGATCACGCACTTCGGATACATCGAGAACCATACCGAGTACATGCGTCAAATCGCCACGTGCGATCTGGTCGTCAGCACAGCAAGGCAAGAGAATTTCGGTATCGCCGTGGTCGAGGCCATGCTCGCCGGCTGCCAACCGCTATTGCCGGATCGGCTTGCCTATCCCGAACTGATCTCCAAAGAGTTGCACGGCGTATGCCTTTATCCCAACGACGCCGATCTGACGGATCGGTTGGAGGCCATCGCGACCGGGAATGACGCGCTATCGACGGACCAGGCCACCCGGCTTCGGCGCTCGCTTTTGGAACGCTTTGGGCTGGACTCTGCCGTTGCAGCCATGGATGCCGCGTTCGGATGCCTGTGCCACTGATTATGGCGTGTAAACCGCGGGCCTGGGCATGCAAGAGGCGGCATCCTGTCTGATGGACTGATCCGCCCCGCTACGTCCCATAATACATGTTACGTTGCATTTCGGATCAGTTGAAGGCCGAGGGCCGGAACCAAAGATTCCGGCCTATGCCACCGAATCTTCAATCTTTCAATCTTTCAATCTTCCCACCAACCTACGGCCTCCGTTTCGGTCGGCCTCGCTTGTTCTTGTTGGCTCCCTTGGCTTTCGGTGCCTTTGTGGCTGCGGCCGCTGCGCGCGCCTGCGCAACATCGATCCCGTCCAAAACCACCAACTCCCGCCGGGCCGCATCGAACCGGTATGCGATCAGCTTTTCTTCGGGCGCGTTAAGTACAAGGACAACCTCCTCGTCGTCGCTCGTCAGAGTGCTTACCGTGATGACGTACGGGCCGTTGTCGTCGGTCATGGCGCCTGCCATGGCGGGCTGGGAACGTGAACCGATCACAAGCAGGCCTACCAGCAGAATGGTTGCGGTGGTTGTTAGGATGCCGATGGCGAAGTCTTTCGAATTCATGTCTGAAGCTCCTGATTCAAGGTGACGGCGCATCGCCTATCGGACGTTGAAATCTCTTTTGAGGTCTCGAAACCCGCCGTAGCCGTACTTAAGGTTTCGCCCGTTTCCGGTCGTGTAGTAGGCGTGGAGTTTGTGCTGGGGACGGTCCAGAATGTAGATGACATCCTCAGACTGGTTGGCGGGCTTGGCGGAAACACAACTGAAATCACCCGCACGACCCTGCGGCGCTTGGCCGAAGGCCAGCGGCGGCGAATAGGTCAGGGCGATCAGCATCGCCAGCAGGAAGGCGTTCGCGCCTGCCAGAAGCACGATCAGCGTCGATTTGCGAAACATCGTGATTCTCCTTTCAAGGAAAGAGGTTGGGACGGTATCAGGAAATTCGACCACGATCGAACCGGCTCTATTAGACCGTCCCTCAACTCGGACGAGTCCGATGGCGCGCGGCGCGCGATCGCCAACATCAAGTCTCAGCAGCCTGGTGCACAACTGTGGCACCGGCATCTTGCCGGTGATTCCGCCATCGCCGGCTGGAAGCCGGCCCCACAGCCGACAGCCGGCTCTCCAACAGGCCGTTAGCCGTGGTGGCTTCGTTTGGGGTTCAAAAACGCCGATCCGCAAACCAGGACGATAACGCCGAGGGCGATGGCCCACGGGAGCACGCCGCCGCCACTCTCGTCTTCCATCTTCACTTCCTTCTGTGCCAAAACAGTGTCACTAAAGAGCGTGCAAGCCGCCACCGCGGGCCCATACGTCCAAACAGGCACCCAGCCGCGCAACCGGCCAGGGGAACTTCGCTGCGTCATGGCCATCCTTTCAATCTCCTCATCGAATACGAGCCACACGCCCTCCCGGCGGAATGCCCTCGTGCCTTGCTGTGAGGCTCGCTGGATTCTAGGACGTCGGAAGCGGCTTGGCCAGTCGGCGAAACTCGGTGGCCGACAGGCTCACCGTGCCCCATTTGGGGGATCGGCTGCGGCAGCATTGCTCGTATTGGGCCGCCCGAATCCAAAGAAAGGCGTAATGACGATCGCGGTACGCATGCACCTCGGGAATCGGATCACGGGCGGCCGGTCCGGTCAGCCAGTAAGCAAATACGATCACCGGCTCAAAGCCGGCCCCGAAGACGGTTTTCCATTGCCCCAAATTTTCGAGGTCTTCCTGCGGAACCCAGTTTTCCCAATAGCGTTTGCTTCCTCCGATCTCATAGGGAAACTTCCGGCCTTTGACTTCAACCAGCCAGGCGACTCCACCGGACGGGTAGACGAGGTAATCGAACGATTTGATGCGCCCGCCCCCGAAGATGGCCTTGCGGTGTTCGTTGACGGGGACGTAGGGCCAACCCCGCGACCGGACGAAATCCTCGAAGGCGGCTTCGTAGTGAATGTGCCGTTGGGCCATCGCTGCGTTCCTGTCTCAATCGCGATGGATCGGTCCGAGTTACGAAATTCGTTGGGCTCGGACCGGCTTGAGGCCGAAACGATTCATCGCCAATCAGAGCCGCCGGCGCCGGCTTGCGGACCGGAAACCACCCGCGGCACGGGGGCACCAAGCTTGCGCCTTGGCGCTCTATGTGCTCTATGGCCTCTGTCGACCAAAACCTCCCGCTATGGTGTTTCGAGGCTTCGCGTCACCGTGTGAACCTGCCCCGCGATATCGTAGATGGTCAGCGCGACCTCCGTGGCTCCCGTTGGGCTCAACTCGTTGCCTCGGGGCGTATAGCGGATTGTATACAGGCCGTCCGGACCCGGCTCGGTGAGCGTGAACCCGGGCCGGTTGGGTCGATCGCAAAACACCGACGTTGTCTTGCCGTCCTCGCGCCGCAGGGTCAGGATACCAGTCGACTCATCCAAATCGTCGGGCGGTCGAACCATTTCCATAACAATAGGCGCGTCATAGCCGACGAGCTGGATCGCGTCGCCGGCCACCCGTTGATCCGGCTGGTCGTAGGCACTGTCCACCCGTTCCCACCGATCCTGGACGGCGACGAAATCCCGCGCCCCGTTTTGCCGAAAGGCCGTGGCCGCGACGGCCACACGATCCCCCGGGCTGATTTCGTCGAAAGCGTGCGCAAGACTGAAGTGCCCATCCAGATCGGGGTCCGCTTGGAGCTTGGTCGCCCCGATCGAAACGACGACGTAATCGACGTGATCCCGAGGATCGACCCAGCGTCCCCACATGTCGCGCAGAACAAAGTCGAATTCCACGCGCTCGCCCACGTGCACGTACTGGCGGCGGGCCACGGACCACCGCGCGCCCGCCGGTCGCGGCCCGGTCGATGACGCCAACGACCCCGCCACGCACCCCGGTGTGCCGATCAGGCACCAGGCCACCAGACATAACACTCCCGAGTGGGGTATCCGTCGCAGCGCCCCTACCGCGGCCCGGTACGGCTCAAGCCACGGGGATCTTTTTGCGCGGCGTCCGGGGTTTGGCGTCCTTCTGACCAAGATGTTTCCCCGTGCGTTTGGTGTAATAGGCTTCGATCTGTTTCGGGTGGGAGAAGTATTGATCGTACCCGTACCCCCCTTCCGAATAATCACAGTCTTTGGCGGCATACTCGCTGCAAATAGCCGGTCTGGTTTCGTAGACCGTGCACCGGTTGTCGTCGCCGAGGTTCTTGCACGCCGTTTGAAACTGAATGTACCAGTCGCCGTCCTCGACGAATACCGCGAGCTTTTCGTGCATGATGTACCAGCGAATGTCATCGTAATCCCGGCGGGACGTCGGTTTGTCCAGCGGAATGGCTACGTAGCGACAACACGCAGCCGTACAATGTTCACAAAGAATCGAACCCATGGCGCTTATTTCCACCCAACGTCGTTGTTAACCCTATCCACGGCAACGGAGTATACCTGGTTGGCAGGAGGATTTGAAGGTTCAAGACGAAAGATTGGGGCCACCGATCTTCAATGTTGAATCTTCCAATCTTCACACCATTGCCGCCCTACCATCCCCATCTCCGACGCTTGCCGCGCCGCACCGGCGGCCGCGTGACGGCCGGCTCGATCGCTTGGTCGACAAACACGCCGGCATGCTTGAGCTTGCGAACCAGGGTCGTCTTGCCCGAGACGTCCGCCAGTTCGAGGACGGTATCTGAGACCGAGGTCAGCGCTTTGCCGCCGATGGCGAGGACCTTTGTGGCGGTTGCGGTGTCGGGACAGTGGATCAGAATCGCCGGTTGAATCGCAACGCGCCGGCAGCCGTCAAACCAGCCCTGAATCTCGCGCGCCACGTTGTCGGGGATCGGTTTGGCGGAGATGCCACGAAGCGACTCCAATGTCGCCTCGGCCGTCATCCGGGTGCTCGCGGCGGCAACGATGGATTTCTTGGTGATCTTAAACAGCGTCCCCGTACCCGACCCTTTCCGCTCCGCGAAGCGCGCCACGGCCGCTTCCGCCAAGGGTGACGGTGCCATAAACACGACATCGAAGTTGGGCTGGACCACAACATGTCCTTCGGAATCGCACTGGCCGCCGTATTCAAAGCGTGAGGCTTTATTCAGCAGATACCGTCCGACGTCGGTCAGTGCAATGCAGGTTTCGTCGCCCTTCTTCCCGATGCCGATTTCGACACATCCCAGCGGTAGCAGGCGATGGAGCCAGAATGAGTCCAGCAACTCCAACCAGCATTCCTCCGCTTCTTCCGGGAGGGGCTCTTGCAGCGTCCAGTCGATGCGCAATTGGAACGGTCGACCATTGGCCCTCGGCCGAAGCAGCGGATTGTCCTGTTGCGCGTGGTATTCGAGGAATCGGGCCAAGGGTACGAATCGCCGGCCCGCCAGCATTCTGAAGGCTTCGACGGCGCTTGGTTCGATTTCTTCGCCAAGGTCGATCCCCATGGCCCAATGCGGCGTTCGGGCAAGCAGCTTCAACTTGCGGTCTGGGTCCCTCGACGCGCCGAATGGGTCGTCCTCATCGTAGTAGAAATCATCGAAATCATCGTCGTATTCGTCGTCCATGCCGATCCCGATACGCAATGCGCCATCGATCGACGCAGTGGCATCGGCGCCTTTCGTTTCGGGAGCCACCTTGCCGGGGTCGGACAGGCAAGGCGTGTTGCCTTTGATCTTGTCCAGGATATACTTGAGTCGCTCCTTGGCCGACGTCCCCAGCCACGCCATGCCTTCGGGCGTCGCCTCCAGCCGGTAATCTTTGCCGATCGTCCCCGCATTGACCACGAACTCAAGCCACCGGAGGTTGGTCAAAGCGTCATCGAGGCGGTCGCCGGCTATCGTGCCTTGGATGGCCGAATACCACTTCGGAACAGGCATCAACTTCGCTTCGATTTCCTTCTGTGCTCTGGCAAACAACCGGCTGTCGATCTGACGAATCCGCGGCGACTCGCCCGCCACTACAACCAGGATGGTCGTCATGTCCTCCATCAGCGTGGCGCAACCAAACTTCTTTTCCACCAGAACGCTCTTGGGGCGTTTGGCGTTTTTCTGATTCAATCGCTCAGCGATGGGCGGCCATACCGTCAACACCGGCGTCATGTCCTCACGCCGCATGGTCGGGAAGAGGAACAAATAGCGGATTCCGAATCTGATGACGGCGGACAGCATCTCCGGATCACGCAGGTTGAGGCGTTGGGCCAGCTTCGCAAAGGGCACCGGCTCCTTGGCGATCATCAACTCCCCAAGCATCTTTTGCGCTGCGTCGAGCATCTTGGCGGTGCGGATCATCGGCTGCCAGGTATCCGTCTTCCCGTAGTACGCAACCGGGCGCCTTTCAGACTCCCATTTTCGAGACGCCTTGATTCCATCGATCCCAATAAACTGAAGCAACCAGGCCGCGCTGCGGCAGGACCGGGTCAGGAATTCGGAACTGTTATAATAATGGCTCGTGTCCGCCGCGAGCGCATGCCGTTCGACTCCAGTAAGAAGGTCGCAGATGTACTGCGAAAGTGTTTCAGGGTCCGGCTGGTCAATAATCTTGTTGCGCATCATCGCACGGACGGTGCGCCCGAAGCTACAAGCCTTATTGTGCAACCTGGTGCGTTTCCCGTTCTTGGCCTCGCACAGAAACTCGGATTGGAGCAGCCGCGATAAGTCAACGCCAAATTTCGCACTATCGACATCCGTACCGCCTTTCAATTCGGACAGGATGCGGCGCGTCTTCAGGGTGAGGTTCTCCCAAACCTCAAGGCGTCGCAGGAAATCTTGCCAGTTCCCGTCAAACTGTTTCATGATGGGCTCCCGGCTGCGACCGTCGATGCCACCGCCCCGCCGCCGGCGATCTGCCTGCGATTCAGGTCGCTTTCATCTAGAATGTCGTAGGCATAACCTTGCTCGGTCAGGAAAAGCTGGCGCTTCAGGGCGAATTCCTGCTCGATCGTCTCGCGGGTCACAATCGTATAGAAGTGCGCCTGATTGCTGCCCGCCTTGGGCCGCAACAGGCGACCCAGCCGCTGCGCCTCCTCCTGGCGAGAGCCGAATGTCCCCGATATCTGGATCGCCACGGCCGCGTCCGGCAAATCGATGGCGAAGTTGGCGACCTTGGAGACCGCCAGTGTACGCAACCGACCGGCTCGAAAATCTTCGTAGTGCTTCTCGCGTTGTGCGTTGGAGGTCTGGCCCGTGAGGACGGGGACGCCAAGCTTGTCGGCAATCCCCCGCAGGTGCTCCACGTAGGTACCGATAATCAGGGTCTGCTCGTCGCGGTGGCGGTCGAGGATGCGGCGCAGCACGGGAAGCTTGGCCGGGTTTTCCGAGGCATAACGGAACTTGCGCCGCTGTTCCGTGATCGCGTATTCCATGCGCATGGGTTCGGGCAGGCTAACGCGTATCTCGCGGCACGCAGCCGTCGCGATCCATCCCTGCCCCTCCATGACCTTCCACGGCACGTCGTACTTCTTCGGCCCGATCAGCGCGAATACATCATCCTCGCAACCGTCCTCGCGGACGAGCGTCGCGGTCAGGCCAAGGCGACGACGCGCCTGAATCTCGGCCGTCAACTGGAACACGGGCGCCGGAAGGAGATGCACCTCATCATAAATGATCAAGCCCCAGTTTCGACCGTCAAACAACCCCATATGCACAAAATCGCCTCCGCGCGACCGCCGGTACGTCAGAATCTGATACGTGCTGACGGTGACCGGACGGATGTTCTTGGTCTGTCCGGTGTACTCGCCGACCTGGTCAGCCTGAAGCTGCGTCTTATCGAGAATCTCTCGTATCCACTGACGAACGGCGGCCGTGTTGGTGACCAGAATGAGCGTAGAGGCCGAGATCTCCGCCATCGCCCCCAACCCGATGACCGTCTTGCCCGCTCCACAGGGAAGCGTAATGACTCCGGACCCGCCAGTCGCCTTCCCCCCGGCATGAAACACGCTCACCGCCTCCCGTTGATACGGGCGGAGGGCGAACGGCAACCCTTCGAGGGTTACATCCCGAAGGGCCACCTGCAGCGCTTCCCCTTCGACGTAGCCGGCGAGATCTTGAACCGGCCAACCGATCTTGACCAGGGCTTGCTTGAGCTTGCCCCGATTCAACGGCAGGATGCGGAAGCTCAACGCGTCGTCACGGGATTCCAGATGTTTGCGCGATTCCTGATTGCGCCAGATTTCTTCAGCAAGCGGTGCATCGGTAACGTCAAGCCGAAGGGCGTCATCGTCGCGATGGAGCTTGAGTCGGCCGTAGCGTCCGGCAAAATCGTGTATCTCGGTCAGGACGTGCACGGGAACGTCATACTTAGCGTATTCCTGAAGGGCCGTTCCGATCCGATCCGCCGGGATGCCCGCGGCGCAGGCGTTCCAGATGGACAGAGGCGTAATCCGGTAGGTATGGACATGCTCGGGCGATTTGATCAACTCGGCAAATCGGGCGAGTTCGTCGCGCGCGGCCTCATATCGAGGGCTGTCCACCTCGACCAGGATGGTGTGATCGCCCTGAACGATCAACGGATTCTGCGAGTTGTAAGCCAAGCGTCTTTCCCGCCTTTCCGATTATAGTAAGCCGGCCAGTACCGCCCCGGATTCGGGACAATAGATGATACGCAATGATGACTTCATCGTCGAGGGCGAAACCGCCCGCGTTCGCGCATGCGCGCTCGATGTGGCGGGCAACACGCGCCGGACTTGTGAAATCTCAAGTGAACGGCGCAAACAAGATCATACCGATTTCAAGAAATCACAGGAGCTCATACAAACGCCGCTTGAGGATTTTGCCTGTGGGGCCGGCGGGAAGATCCTCGCGGATGACAATTCGTTTGGGCACCTTAAACCCCGCTAGAGAATGCTTCGCGAAGGTTCGGAGTTCCTGCTCGGACACAGTCTCGCCGGCGACAGGGCTTACAAACGCAACCGGCGCCTCGCCGCGAAGTTCGTCGGGGATGCCGATCACGGCGGCTTGCAGCACACCCGCATGGTTTTCCAACACGGCCTCGATTTCGCGCGGAAAGACATTCTCGCCACCGATGATCAGCATCTCTTTCTTCCGACTCGTGATGTAGAGAAACCCGTCTTCATCCATGACACCGATGTCGCCCGTCCGAAACCACCCGTCGGCCGTCATCACCTCGTTCGTTTCCGCCGGCTTGTTGAGGTAGCCTTTCATGATGCCGGGGCTTTGCACGAGAATCTCACCGGGCTGCTCCGGCGAACATGATTCCCCATGCTCCCCGACAATGCGCACCCGCACGTTGCGAACCGGCTTGCCCACGCTTCCATCCTTGTGTGCGGCTCGCGTATTGGCGGAAATGACCGGCGACGTTTCCGTCAACCCGTACCCCTCGTGCAGCTTCACCCCGAACCGTTGCGCGAACCCATCTCGGACGTTGTCCGGCAGCGGCTCGCCGCCACTAATCGCCATGTAAATGTTCTCAAATGTATCAGGAGGCGTCGACTTGGTCTTGAGTACGGCCGCGTACATGCTGGGAATCGCCACGAGTACCGTAACGCCGCAGGTTTGCACGGCTTTGACCAGCGCCACCGGACTGAAACGCGGAATCGCGTACACCGTCGCGCCGAGCATGACCGGGAGCAGCACCATCGCGGTGACACCGAACACGTGAAACGGCGGCAGGATGTTCAGGAAGGTCTGGTTCGCGTCCAAATCCAACGAGTGCCGCGTATCCACGCAATTGCTGTGCAGGTTGGCGTACGTCAGTTGTACGCCCTTCGGAGATCCGGTGGTCCCGGAAGTGTAAAGCAGGACTGCGGTGTCGTCAGGGTCGACGGTCGGCGGACCGGGCGGCCGCGAGAGCATTCGACCGAAAATCTTTCGACGCAGACTGAGTTCCTCCAGAAACAGGCAACGCGCCGGAAGCTTGGCGGCGATATCGGAGAAATGCTTGATCGTGATGACTAGGTCGAGACCGGCATCCTCAATGATCGGCCCCAGCTCCCCTGCATTGAGCAGAAAGTTCAGCGGCACCGCGGCCTTGCCGGCCCAAAATGTGCCGTATAGCAGGCCGGGAAACGCCCCCGATGCCGGCACCATGATGCCCACTCGGTTCCCCTGGGTCTCCCGCCGAATCACATCCCTGAGAACCTGCGCCAGCAAGGCAAGCCGCCGGTAAGTCAGCGAACGGATTCCGTCGTCTACCGCAAGTTTGCTGGGCCACTGAGATTGAGCGCGTAGCAGCGTTTCAACAAGCATGGTTCCGATAATCGTGAGTCCATCCCGGTCGTGATCCCCGGGAAGCGTAGATCGGCCTGCCCCGTTTGTCTACCGTGCCCCAGGTGAGCAGCCCATGCGCCGCCCGCCTCCCATCCGTTTTCTTGCCTCGGTGGCTGCAAATGCCGATAGACCGGCAGCGTTCTCGGAACCTATCCATGTACTCACGAGGGCTTCGCCATGGCGGAACATCCACGCCATGATCGGGCGTCCGAGCAAGGGCCGCCCGACAAACTACAAGACATCCTGAGAAGGCATGTCGCGTCGGCCAATGCCACGCGCCGCGGCATCTGTCTGCTCAACGCGGGCCAACCCGAACAAGCCATCCGATTGTTCGAAGATGCGCTGGAGGCGGGCGGCGACGGACAATCTCTTCCGGCTCTGATGACGGCATGCCTGCTTGCGATGGGTGACACCGACGCCGCGGTGACCCAAGCCCGCCGCTCCGCCACCGAAACCAAGGCTCCTTCCTCGGCCCGAACCTCGGCTCGAATTCGCCTCGCCCACGCTCTGTACGAAGGAGGGCGACCTGACGAGGCCATCGCCACCCTGCGCGAGGCGATTCAAGAAACCCCCGACGACGGCGAATTACACTTTCAACTCGGTACTCTGCTGGCGGCCGCGGGCGAGACCGAAGAGGCTGAGCTTCGCTTCACACAAACCCTCTCGATTGATCGAAACCACAGCGAGGCTCGGGTGAACCTCGCGTTGTGCTGCGGAGCCCGACATGCTCCGGGAGAAGCCGTGGGGCATCTCCAAGCCGCGCTCCGCCGGCGTCCGCTCGATGCCCGCATCGCGATGCTGCTCGCTCAGGCGACCGCGGCCGCGCGTCAGAACGGACGTGTGGTGGATGTACGGGCCACCATTCCGCAGGAGGACTGGCTGGCCGATCGCGAGGGCATCGAGGAGCTCTCCCGCGTGATCGAGCGGGAGCCCGATTTTGTCGATGCATTCATCGCCATCCCCACCGGTGAGGTCGACCGCCAGGTGTTCG
>JBHHUB010000030.1:0-27509 GCA_046753625.1 Phycisphaerae bacterium
AGTCGGGCGCTACGCCAGCCGCGCAACCGACTCCTGCCTGGCACGTTTCCACGCCGTCACAGAACAAACCATTATCGCACTGGGCGTCATCGGCAACGTGATCGCAGGCGTCGGTGGCCTCGTTGCAGGCATCGGACGTACACGCGATGGCGTCGTTGCAATCCGGCGCCGTGCCATTTACGCAACCGACCCCGACCTGACAGCTTTCCGCCCCGTCGCAGAACAAGCCGTTGTCGCACAGGGCATCGTTGGCGACGTGATCACAGGCATCGGTGGCTTCGTTGCAGGCGTCTGCCGTGCATGCGATGGCGTCGTTACAATCCGGCGCGGTACCATTCACGCAGCCGACGCCGACCTGACAGCTTTCCGCCCCGTCGCAGAACAAACCATTGTCACACAACGCATCGTCGGTGGCGTGGTCGCAGGAATCGGTGGCTTCGTTGCAGGAATCCGCCGTACATGCGATGGCGTCGTTGCAGTCGGGCGCTACGCCAGCCGCGCAACCGACTCCTGCCTGGCACGTTTCCACGCCATCACAGAACAAACCATTGTCGCACAGCGCGTCGTTGGTAACGTGGTCGCAGGCATCGGTGGCTTCGTTGCACGAATCCGCCGTGCAGGCAATCCCATCATTGCAGTTCGGCGCCGACCCGCTGACGCAACCGACACCAGCCTGGCATACCTCTACGCCATCGCAGAACAAGAAATTATCGCACAGGGCATCGTCGGCGACGTGATCACAGGCGTCGGTGGCCTCGTTGCAGGCATCGGCCGTGCATGCGATGGCGTCGTTACAATCCGGCGCCGACCCGCTGACACAGCCGACACCAGCCTGGCATACCTCTACGCCATCGCAGAACAAGAAATTATCGCACACATCGTCAAACGGCACGTTCACGCAGGCATCCGCGCTCGGGTCGCAAGCGTCTATGGTGCACGCGATGCCGTCGCTGCAATCAGGCGGCGTCCCGGCCGCACACACGCCCGCGACGCACGTCTCCACTCCGTTGCAAAACACACCATCGTCGCATTGACTGTCGAGCGTGCATCCCGCACATTCATCGGGAATGCCGTCGCCGTTGAGATCTTGGCTCGTGCCCTGCGCGATGTCGCAGGCATCGGGCACGCCGTTGCCGTTGCAATCCGGTACGCCCGTATCCAAGGCGATCCGGTCGACCTGCCAGCCGAGCGTGCCGCTGACGAAGGCGTCGCTGACCAGTTCCCAGCGGACATCCACGGTCTGGCCGTTGAACGCACTGAGATCCACCACCTCATCGTGCCAGGCGTCATTGGTTCCGCTCACCTGCCAGACGGCCTGGCCGTTGACGCGTAGTGTACAGAAATCAAATCCCACCTCGGTGTCGTATCTATGGCAGAAGGTAAGCGTGGATATACCGTACCCGAGCGTAACGGGGGGGGCGATGAGTTGCCCGCTCTGGCCGTCGCCGTACGTGCAGCTACCGTTGTTGCCCGCGTACGCCCAGAGGTTGCCGTCGCAATGGGCGCCCGGGTCGCAGCCGCCGGTGACGCTGAACATGCCGGTGGCGGCCCAGCTCGCCGGCAACCCGGCTTCGAAGTCTGCGCTGAGGATGGTCCCGGCGATTCCGATTTCGCAACTGTCCGGCACGAGGTTGGCGTTGCAATCGTTTTCGAGTCCGCCGGCGATGTCGCAATCGTCCGGGATGCCGTTGCCGTTGCAGTCGTTGGCGCCCAATTCGCATTCGTCGGGAACGCCATCGGCGTTGCAGTCCAGGCTCGTGCCGTTGGCGATGTCAACGTCGTCGGGAATGCTGTTGCCGTTGCAGTCGATCAGCGAACCGAAGGTAAACGTCATGGTCGTTCCCGAAGCGCTGATCGCGCTGAGGGCGTTGTTGGTCGCAAACACGTTGCCGAATTGGTAGCTGTCGGTGTTGGGCGTGGTGGTCTCGTTGATGGCGTTGACGCCGCCCGCGTGGTAGACATCTCCGCCGTCGCCGCGGTTGTTGCCATGTTCCATGTCGTAGTTGCCGTCAGCTTGAAGCAGCGCGACGCGGTAGTGCTGATTGTTGCCGGGCCAGCCCGATTGGCCTGGATAGCCCTCATCGGTATTGCCGGATTTGGCCGTATCGATGTGCCAGATGCACAGCCCGCCTTGGGGCATGTCGCCGTCGAGCCCGATCGGCTGGCGGTTTTCGATCAACAGGTACTCTCCGCCGGGGTAGTTCTGATCGACGCGGAACACCTCCGGCGATATCTCCACGGCCGTCAGCGAGTACGTGCCCGGGGCCGAGATCGTAACGGGCGAGACCCAGTTGAGAAAGATTTTGCTGTACGCGCAAAAATGCGGCGGGAAATGCTGCGAAAAATCGAAGCCCCAGGAATTCGCCATCATGCCGTACGAGCCGAGCCCCTCGCCGCCTCCGTTGATGTCGTACAGATCCGGCAGGCCGAAAAAGTGCCCCGTTTCATGGGCGATGACGCCGATGCGGATGATGTTGGTTCCGCTGGTGCCCCAGAGCGCCGGCTCCGTATGATAGTCGAACACGTGGACTTGGTTGCCCGACGCATTCGTGTCGTTGCTGACCCAATCGCCGCCGGGCAGCGCCCAAAGCGACCACCGATGCGACCACATCCAGTTGCCGCCGCCGCCCCCCGTTTCGGCGCCGTAACCGGAATGGACGATGTCGATCGCGTCGATGAAGCCGTCGTTGTCGGTGTCAAACGTCCCAAAATCCACCAAGGCGTCGACCAGATTCAGGGCATCTTCGACCATGCCCTGCGGGTTCTGTGGATAGCTCCCCCCCAGTCCACTGCTGCCGTTGGTGTAGTAGGATTCCGGATGGGGCAGCGTAACCCACACGGCCACGGTGCTCTGCAAATCCATGATCCCGTAGGAATTCTCGGCGTAGCTGTCGCGGACGCTGCCGGTTGGTGCCAGCACGGGGTCACCTCCGATTGTGTTGAACAGTACGTCGTAGTCGGCTTCCGGGCGCGTGTGCGAGCCGAACGAATGATCGCTGAACTTGCACAAAACCACTAGATTCTTGACCACGCCGGCCGGCGCGATGCTCGTGATCGGTGGCGGCGGACCGGGCGGCGACACCAGCACGCGCCGACGCTGCTCCGCGATCGCCCGCGCCGACGCCTTCAGTTTCGGTGGCAGCGCCAGGGCGGCAGGATCGGCCTTACCCACTTCATGCTGTGTCGCGACCAGTTCACCATGTGGCCCGAGCTCGGCGTAATAGTACGCCGCGCCCGCGCGCACCACCGTGTACCCGGCCAGATCCTCAAACCAGTGGTAGTATTTGTCCCCGCGAAAACGCAAGGTAATCTTGGTACCGTCGGGTTGCTGCAACGTAACCGGAATCGGGCTCGTAACGCAGGCCAGCACAGGCACGGCCCATGCCAGCAACCCCAGGCAGGAAAAGACCAACCAACCCGCGAACTTCGTTCTAATCATCGCTGCTCCATCTCCTCAAGCGGATACCGACCGCACGCCGCGCCGGCGTCTCTATCATGGCATGTTTGGGGAGGCCCGCACTACACAATCTCAGCGGTCGCTGCGGCCCCTTACCCCCAGCGGCATTCCCCCGGGCGCATCCTGAGCGACGTGCCCCCCTATTGCTCCCCCACCGCATCACCTTGCTTGGCGCTGCGCCGCCAACCCGCCTACAGGATAACCGTTTTCGCGCCGTAACCCAAGCAAGCCTTCAGTTTCCCCACCTCTATCCGTCCGATAACAAGGCGGCTGTGCCAGGTTCGCGATCCGTGCCGCCCACGCGGACTGCGTTAGAAAAGGGATTGCTGGTCGGGGCTGTCTTTGGCGACCTCGGCGCGAACATTGCTGATTTCGTCGATGAATTCGCCCACGGTCTGGTACTTGCGGTAGACGCTCATGAAACGGACGTAGGCGACTTGAGAAAGACGTCTGAGATGTATCCCCACATAGCGACCGATGGCTTCGGTGCTACATTCGCGTTCGTGGTTGGCGAAGAGTTCCTCCTCCACCCGGTCGACCACTCCTTCGATGTCCGCTTCTCCGATATCGAGCTTGCAGCACGCACGCTGGACGCCTTTGAATACGTTCTCGCGATTGTACGGCACACGCCGCCCGCTGCTCTTGGCCACGGTGAGCCGGAGTTCCTCTTCGATTCGCTCTTTAGTGGTGAACCGCCGATTGCAGGCGATACAGCGACGCCGGCGACGAATGGCCTGTCCGCTTTCGGTCAGACGGGAGTCGATGACTTTGTTGTTGTCTTCCTTGCAGGCCGGACAGAGCATTCCGCTCGCTCCCTGAAACCCCGTGGCTGCAGCAACATCTGCGCCCGACAAAAGCGTACATGCACTAGATATGGTGTGTCAAATGCGTTAGGATGGCCGTCGGCGGCGGGCGTGACCGGGGCACACGCGCAATCGTCTCGGCGGTGGACTTGCTCTGCCGGCTATCAGGAAACCTAGTTTACTGCGAATCATGGCGGTGGTATGGGAAGATTGGTCCAAAAACGAGTGGGCGGGATCGAATTCTTCGGATTCTCGCTGGGCGGCGAGGAAACGGTCGTGGCGGTCCCGGAATTCAACATATGCTTCGACGTGGGGCGGGCGCCGCGCGAGATGATCCCGATCGAGAACGTCTGCCTCAGCCACGGGCACATGGACCACGCGGCCGGAGTAGCCTATTACCTTTCTCAGCGAACTTTCCTGGGCAACGCGCCCGGCCGCATTATCGTCGATAAGAGCCTCGCCCTACCGATTCAAAAGCTGATGGACGTCTGGAGCGACATCGAAGGGCATCCCTCGCCGGGTCAGATCTACGGCGTCGAACACCTGGAGGAAGTGCCGATTCGACGTGGGCTGCTGGTTCGGGCGTTTCGCGTGAACCATGCGGCCGGGGCGCTGGGATTCACCCTGATCGAAACGCGTCACAAGCTCAAGGAGGAATTCGCGGGAAAAACGGGTCCGGAGTTGGTCGCACTGAAGAAGGAGGGTGTGGCCATCGAGCACACGGTCGAGATTCCGTTGCTGACCTATACCGGCGATACGGCCGTTGGGCGATTCTTGGACCTGGACTTCGTGCGGCAATCCCGGGTAATGGTGATGGAGTGCACGTTTTTCGAGCGTGAGCACAACCATCGCGCCAAAGCGGGCCGCCACCTACACGTGGACGATCTACCCGGCGTATTGGAACGGTTGGCGTGCGAGCACGTGATGCTGACGCATTTTTCGCGTCGGACGGATCTGCGGACGGCCAAGCGGATCATCGAGCGCGTGGTGGGCGAGCGTGACATGTCGCGAATGAGTATTTTGATGGAGCGGCCACCGCGCAGGCGATTCGACGCAGCCCGCGCCGAGCAAAAACACTCGGAGTCAGTTTAGGCTCGGGCCACCAAAGGGGTGGCTGAGGCATCGTTCCGCACTGTTGCGGCGGCGTTGGACACCACCTGTAACGAGGATGATGCGTGCAGATTCATATTGACAATGAGTACGATACGCTTGAGGCCGTTCTGGTCCATCGGCCCGGCGACGAGATCGACCGGCTGACCCATGACAACATGCGCGGGTTTCTCTTCGAGGACGTGCCCTACCTGAAGCGCATGCAGGCGGAGCATGACGCATTTGTGGCGAAGATGCGCGAGCGCGGCATCGAGGTGCTCTATCTGAAGGATCACGTGCGCGCAGTGCTCGATGACGACGAAGTTCGCGCGCGACTGGTGGAAACCGTCTGCGCGGCGGCGTCGATGCCCGCGATCGTTGAAGACCTGCTCAACGCGCGCCATTGGTCGCGTGATGAGCTGCTCGATATTCTGTTCGTGGGGATTACGGCATCCGAATATAAGAAGCGCACCGGGCGGCGTGTGGCGGCGCCGGGCGATCGCGATGAGTTCCTCCTGCCGCCGGCACCGAACGCCTATTTCAGCCGCGACCCCGCCGTCGTGGTTCACGAGGCGGCGATTTCCAGCAAGATGCACTATCGCCAGCGAATTCGTGAATCGCTGTTGACCCGCGCCGTCCTGGAGCACCATCCACGTTTCAAAGACAATCCAATCGCCTACGGCGGGACCGATGAACCGACGGAGGACCGCCCCTATACGATTGAGGGCGGCGATGTGGTCGTGCTGTCGCCGGAGTCCGTCCTGATCGGGGCAAGCGAGCGAACACGCAGCGAGACCATCGAATTGCTGGCGGGCAAGTGCTTTCAGTTCAGCGGGATGCAACGCGTCTACGAGATCGACATCCCGACCGAGCGGGCATTCATGCATTTGGACACGGTGTTCACGGTAATCGACCGGGGCATGGTCCTCTGGTTTGCGGATGTGATGCAGCGAACCAAGCGCATCTTCCGCTGTGAGCCCGACGCCGACGACCCCACCAAGGTACGCCGGATTCCGGAAACGCGCTCGCTGCTCGAGGTGCTTCGCGAGGAATTCCAGCGCGACGTGACGGTGATCGACACGGCCGGCGGGCAAAAGCGCTTTGCATCGCGCGAGCAGCGCACCGACGGAACCAATGCCCTCGCCGTGGCACCACGTGTCGTGATTACCTACGAGCGCAACGAACGCACCACGGCCGCCCTGGAAGCGCACGGGGTCACCTGCATCGGGATCGACGATTCGGAGCTGGTTCGCGGGCTCGGCGGGCCGCGCTGCATGACCATGCCGCTGCGGCGCCGGCCCGGGTAGCGGAGCCGCTTGCAGACGTTCTTCTCAGTCGTACAGGTGTTCGATGAAATAGTCGATCATGCGCGAATAGAGCCGCACGGTCACCTCCGGTTCGGCCACCATGTGCGTGAAATCGCTGAGCGGAAGAAAACCGTACGCCTTGCCGGCGCGGAACAGGGCGTTGGCCAGATTCAGGCTATGCTTGAAGTAGACGTTGTCGTCGGCGGTTCCGTGAATCAGCAGCAGCGGGCGTTTCAACTCATCGGCGTAAGTCAGCGCTGACGCGGCCTTGTATCCTTCGGGATTGTCCTCGGGCAGGCCCATGTAGCGTTCCGTGTAGTGCGTGTCGTAGTCCAGCCAGTCGGTCACCGGTGCGCCGGCCACGGCAACCCGGAAGACATCAGGCCGCATGAGCACGGCCATGGCAGAGAAGTATCCGCCGAAGGACCAGCCGTAGACCCCGAGCCGTTTGAGATCAAGCTCGGGGTATTGCTCGCCCAGTGCTTTGAGCCCGGCAACCTGATCATCCATCGCCACCTGGATCAGATTGCCCTTGATGACGCGCTCCCACGCGCGGCCGCGCGCCGGCGTGCCGCGTCCGTCGATGGAGACCACGACAAACCCGTGATCCGCAAACCACTGCTGCCGCAGGTAGATCATGGGATTGGCACGTACGACCTGAGCGTGGGGACCGGCGTAGACGGAGAGGATGACCGGGTACCTGCGGGATGCATCGAAATTCCGCGGGCGGATGATCGCGGCGTGAAAGGTCGGATCGCTGCCGACGGTGGTCAGCTCGACATTGGGAACGATCGGTGACGGCTGCGCGTTGGAACGAAGCCGCCCGATCTCCGACCCGTCGGCGCGATGCACGGTCTGCGTGAACGTCCCGTCCGGGTGCGTGAACGAATGCACGTAGGTCTTGTGGTTCTTGGAAAACGCCACGCCATGCAAGCCGGGCTCCCAGGTGATGCGCTTCAGGCCGGCTGCGGGCAACTCCGGCAGCAGGCGGTAAACATGCGACTGCGTGGGATCGTCGGAGCCGCGCAGGTAGATTTCCTTAAACATGCCGTCGGCGGCATAGACGCTCGCGATACCGGTGAGCCGGAACGCCACGGGCGTCAGCGCTCGCACGAGCGAACCATCTCGCCGGCGCAGCTCGAGTTGCCGGGCCCCATTGCGCTCGGTCGTCCAGAGAAACGCGCTGCCATCGGGCAACCAGCGCGGCACCGATTGGTCGAGATTGATCCACGCATCGTCGCGCTCGACCAGAAGCACGGAAGTCGAACCCGTGTCGAGGTCCACGGCCAGGATGGCCTCTTCCGTTTGCGTGCGGTTTTGCACGACGAGCGTAAGCGGAGCCTTTTCTTCGTTCCATTTGACGCTTGCAAGATAGGGATATCTCGCGTGATCCCAATTGATCCACACCGGCGAGCCGCCCGTGATGGGCATCAGTGCGAGCGAGACCTTGGCGTTTTTCTTACCCGGGCGCGGATAGGGCCAGCTCTGCGGCTCGCGCTCCGGGTGCATGGCGTCGGCGATGTACATGGTTTCCAAACCGGTGGTGTCGGTTTGCTGAAAAACGATAAGGTCGCTCTTCGGCGACCACCAATACCCGGTGTAGCGTCCCATTTCCTCCTGCGCGACGAACTCCGCGCGGGCATGGGTTACGTTTTCGGTTGCACCAAAGGTCAGTTGCGTTTCCCGTCCAGACTCGATTTCCGTGATGAACAGCTCGCTATCACGCACGCAAGAGATGTATTTGCCGTCGGGTGAGAACTTGGGATCAATCGGATAGCTGAAGTCGCGATTGAGTTGTTGGACGTGGCCGGTGGATCGATCGATCACGAAGAGCTTGCCGGATAGCGGTACGAGAATCGCGGCTCCATCCTTGCTCAGCCGATAGGAGACGATGCCCCGGGCGGAAATGCGCATGCGTTCGCGCCGGGCTCGCTCCTCGACCGAAAGCAACTCGTCTGCGCCGGCGAGGATTTTATCGACCGTCAAGAGCAGCCGCTCATTGCCCGTTTGGGTGTCGAACTCATAGAGGTCTTGCACGAAACTCCGCGGCTCGGAGCGGAGGAACAGCACGCTTTGGCCGTCGGGCGTGAGCCGGATCGAAGTAGGTCGACCGGCGGAAAAACGCCGCGTGGCCGCGTAGTCTTTGAGAAACTGATCCGACGCGATAACTTGGGGCCGATGACTCGAATCGCCGCCCCATCGAACGGCTCCCGCAGACGTGCAACCGGCAAGGCCCATCAACGCGATCAGGCATCCAAGGGTACGCATTTCGTTCCTCCCGATTTTGCTGTTTACGACCAAGGCACCCAAGACACGAAGGCGGCAGTGTAGGAGGATCATGGCAAGGAATCCAGCCGAGGGCTTGGCGCCTGATCCGAACCGCGCCTGCGGGGAAGCGGCTCTTCCCGATCAACCATCGCCACATCCTTAAGGTCGGGGTTCGGATGGGAGACCGATTGCTTGAGTCACCGAACTATCGCAGGTCGAAGAGGCTGTTGTCGTCCGCCTGGCCGAACCAGCCGAGATGGAATCGTTGGGGGTCGGTCGGGTAGAAGCCGCTGTGGTAGGTGAAGGTGCGTCGCGGCCGGTCCACGTGGCCGTCGACCCACCCGACCGTCGCGCGGTCGCGGTGGCGGAAGTGAATCGACGGGTCCGCCCGGGCCGTCGGGAATCCGGGATGAAATCGCGGCTCGGCGAAGCTGTACTCGATGAGGGCGTCGGCGGCAAAAGCCGCATCCGTGAACATGATCGTCGCCGATGGCCGGGCCACGCGGACGACGGGGACGCCGGCGCGATCGTTGCTGACGCTGTAGGCGCCGGCGTCGCCGCGGCGCGTCTGCGTGCCGATGAACGCGTTGTTGTAGCCGTAGCCACCGTTGCCCCGCTCAAATCCGCCGTGTTCCAAGCCGATTTCCGCCGACGCGAACGTAGGGCATTGGCGAACCGCACCTTCGGGGCCGAGGTAGTCCACGAGCGGCCCGTGCGACGACTCGAACGGCTTGTCGGCGTGCTCGCGGTGGCCATGCCAGCGATCGAGGTTGCGTAGAAAATCGGAAGCCCCGGGGCAGTAGATGCCGCTGAAATCCTCGGCGTAAAGGCTGTTGGCCAGCATGATCTGCTTGACGTTGGATCCGCACACCGCGGCCTTGGCCTGCTCCCGCGCCTGCGCCAAACCGGGCAGGAGCAATGACGCGAGCAACACCATCGTCCCCAACACGACGAGCACTTCGAGAATCGTGAATCCCGCGCACCCGCAGGCCCGTTGCCCGAAACCGGGCCGCGCGGCGCGGCACGCGAACGATGTGGCCGAAGGCGTCACGGTTGCGGTCCGATCACTCTTTGCATGGCCGCAGCGGCGTCAGTCGGCGTCACGGCGCCGTCGCTGTTGCGATCTAGCGCCGCACATACCGCATCCCACGTCACTTCTGTCGCGCCGGTGCAATTCTGAACGCACGCCACGTCGAGCAAATCGATGTCGGCATCGGAATCGCAATCGCCGAACGAATCGACGGCAACGTCGGCCACGGCGTCGATCTCGGGGGATTTCTCGCCAAACGGGCCATTAACCCGATTCACCGCGTTGGTGATGCGGATGAAATCAAAACCCGGAAGATTCACAGGCATCCCCGTGGCCGGGTCTACCGCCCAGGCAATATCGAATCCATCGCCTCCTCCGGAACCCGGTGTGATTCCGATACGCAACGGATCGTCCGGCACCACGTAGAACTCCTCGGCCAGAACTAACGGATCATCGGCCACGTTGTCGGCGTCGAAATCACCGAGCACGAGTGTGGGCGTGTAGTCGGCATAGCCCAAGATCGCCTCGAAACCCTCCGCGGCGCCGGGATTCTCGACAACGATCGGCCCAAACAGATCATCGGGCAGCAAAAAGCCCACCGTGGCCCATAGCCCCTGATCGCCGGCGGGAATCCAGGCCGGCGCGGCCGGTGGGATGGCCGTATCGGGATCGTCGTCCCATAGCTGCTCGGTGAGCGCGGACGCCGGCTCCGGCAGATGGCTTCCGGGGATCAAATACCAACCTTCGCTATCGTCGATGAGCCCGTCGCCATTTGCGTCGAAGGCGATCTCAATGGTAGCGCATTCGCCCCAGTGCCTTGCGGGATCGTTGCCGGCCCAGAATGCGTTGCCGAACACAATCGCGTCCAGTCCGAAGGGATTGAGCGGATCGTCGGCAACAACATGGTCAAACGCCAGGGTGATGGAACCCCCGAAGCCGCCGAGCGTGACCACCGAGGTATTGTTGGCCGTGTCGGTTCCGCCGCCCGCGGGGGCGCCAAGCGCGACCAGGGGATCGGCGAACGCCGCGTCGTTGACGAATTGCCCCGGAGCCGGGGCGTAGTCGACTAGGACCGCAGCGAAGGGGCCGGCATCGGCTGCGGCGGCGCAGGCTATGAGGGGAAGCAGTGCGAGCGCGCGGGAGGCCGCGCGGGCCGAAGCCTGCGGCTCAGGGGGAGAAGCCCGCGGATCGGGAGGCCGCGGGCGTATCGGCGATGTTGCGGTGCGATGCATGATCACATTCGGGCTACCCTTGGCGAGCGCCTGCGTTGCTCAAAAACGAGCGAGCCGCCGGTTAAGAAGGTCAAGGCCGCGACGATCAATCCCCATCCGGAAAGCGCGGGCACGGCCGTCGAACCTACGCCGTAGACGTAGATCGTGGCCGGTGATTCGAACACGAAGAGCTCGCCGGAGCCGCTGCTGTAGCGGGCGGCGAAAAAGTTGGCGTCGTTGGCAGCATCAGGATCGAGCTTGCGGACCAGCGCAGGATCGCCGGTGTCCACCGCCCCGCCGCCGGCCGCGGCCGCCGCGACGGCCGTGGATCGCAATAGCGCCACGAAATCGGTCTGACTGGGATCGGAGAAATCACCGCCGCCGGCGAAGAGGTTGCCTTCGTTGTCGAACCCGAGTGAAGACGCTGAAAGGACATCCACAACCAGCACGCCTGTAGCCTCGAAATCAAGCGGCGACCCGCCGATTGCGGCCGTCCAAGCACTGTTGGCAAAAACCTTGACCCAGCCGGTCTGGCTGGGGCCGGCGCCGGTAAAGCCGTTGCCGGTGTACAGGTCGCCCGATGGATCAAACGCCACGCCCGCCGACGCCCCGCCGATGTTGTCGATGACTGTGGGGTTGACCGGAGACGCCGGAGGAGATGTCGTATCCAACAGCGTTACAAAACTCGGCGAACCGAATGTTCCGGCGGTCAGCGCCAAATGGGTGGCATCGTACCAAGCGGCGTCAAAATGGCTTGCGCCATACCAGGCGCCTTGCAGCGTGGTCAGATCGAACACGCCAACCTGATAGTTGGCGAAGGACGCGCCGCCGTTGTTGCCGATGGCCACGCTGGCTCCGTCCGGTGCGACGCGCAGAAACGCCGGTCCGAAACTGGGGAAATCCGCGTTGGCCAGTGTGCCCAGCATGGAGAATGTACCGCTGCCCGGCGCCGACTCCTGGAACAGCTCATCGCCGCTCAGGTAGAGCATGCGCCCGTCGGGGAGGAAATCAAATACCGTGGCACCCGCCGGGAGGGAGACGGTGCGCAGCAGTGTGTACTGATCAAAATCGGCGGCGCGCACCGTCGCCGGGTGGAACAATGCCGCGTCCCCGAAAAGGGCTACTAGAACAGCCAACAGGCAAGTGTACTGAGCCGCGGGCTTGGGCCCGCGCGGCGCACGGGAGCTTGGCCGTGCTTGGTGCCGCAAGGCGACACCCCTGACCAACATCAGCTCTAGCAAAACAAGGCCCGATCGGGCCGAAATCCTGAACGATCTGCGTCTTTCCAACGATAGCCTCCTTCCGTTCGGTCGGCAGCCAACCACGAACCGCCATCGAACATCGAGAAAAAATGAGCCAAGGTGCGGGTGAATTTGGGGGCGTGCAAAGCGGCGGGCGCGAAATGCGCATCTGCCGTGCTGCTTGCGGCGATCAAACGCCGAAAGCACCATTCGCTACGCCCCAAAACACCGAGGGCACCACACGAATCCAAGGATCGACGGCAGGTCTTCTGGCTTACGGATCATCCTACTAACCGCGCCTTCTCCGCGCGTTCGCTTGGTTTCCCGTTGCAGGAAAGCAAGCGCGGCGCAAATGGACGTTGAAGCGGCGTTCGTCCCCGATCACAGCGGCGGGCCCGCGGCGGATTTTCACCGCCTTCCCTCTTGGCTTGCCTGGCGCAAGCACCGCAGATCGCAACCTATTCGGTTTTTCTTCCACGCGCGATCCTCGACCACGCGAAACTCTATCTATCGCCGGAATGGACTCGAGTCAAGGGAGGAAGGTTTGAGATTGAAGGCGGATGCCCCATGCCCTATTCGGACATGGGGGCGCCGATGATCTCGATTTCATTAGCATTTGAAGGCCATCCGGCACCTACGCCAGAGCACTGAGGCTTGGATCGTCGGCGAACGCAGGCGCCAGGCTGTCACCATCATCGGCTCCCCAGGGCCAGCACGTATTAAATCCCTTCAAAGACAGGAGTTTATGACAACCGGGCGTCTGATCGGCCATGGGCATGCACTTGTGGCCGGTCCGCGCTCACCTATGATGCCGCCTCGCGGGCTCCAATCGCATACGCTCGCCAGCATGCACTCTTCCCAGTTTGCCACATTTGCCCAGCTATGCGCTGGCCCTGATCGGCTCCCCCACCTCCGAAAGGAGGTGGGCCACCCGCCGGAGCACCGCACGAGCCCGCTGCGCCGCGCGGGCTGAAGCCCGCGGCTCGGGGGTCCGCAGGCTAGCGCCTGCCGCTCTGTTGGTTGCCGCTGATTTCGCAATGGATTGTGACGCCTCTCTTCTTGAGCTCCGATACGATTTGGTCGTACAGGCCCGGTGTAGACGCCAGCCGTTCCGGCGGGATGACGCCCGGCCGGTGGAGTTCCCGGTGCGCCAACATCCGCGCGACGATGGCGTTGGGGAAGGCGGTGGTTCGCGCCATGGAATGAGTGTTGGCTGCCCGGTCGGTTTCGTCGTAGAGGTCAAACGTGATTCGTGTTTTTCGCGTGTCTTTGGTTCCTTCGACCACCACGCGGAGCACCGTGAACTCGTCATCATCTTCGCTTAAGTGCCATTTGGGGAACATCAACCCTTGCGTCACATCGAGCGGCCGTACCTTTACGCCACCGATTTCGATCTCGTCTTTTCGGAAGAAGCCCGTTTCGCGGAAGACGCGCATGAGTTCGATGTGGCCGGGATACCGCAGGGTTTTCTCGCGCATGTTGGGTATGGGGACCGTAGCGAGCAGCGTGCGCAGACCGTCCGTATTGAAGGCCTCCAACGTACCGACTCGATCAAACTCGATCAACTCCGGTTCGCTCAGCGCGGGGCGGGTCACGATCTCGCCGCCTGCGATAAAACGCGCGGGGCGCGTGTATTCCTCGATCACGTCGCTCGGGGCGAAGGGCGCTTTGTATTCAAACGGCCAACGGCGCTCCTTGGGCAGGCCACCGACGTAGATCAACGCCGAGTCGGTCTTGTCCAATTGCGCATGGGCGCGGCCTACGAAAAGATTGGACAGCCCCGGGGAAACGCCGCAATCGACGACGGCGGTGACGCCTCGCTTTCGGGCCTGCTCATCTAAAGCCAAGGCATCCTCCGGCATGAAGGCGATGTCGCTGTAGGGCTTGCCGGCCTCGATGACCGTGTTCAGCGCGGCGAACCCGAACCGGCTCGGCAGGGCGCCGAGAACGACATCAAACGGCTCGATGAGCTTGCGCACCACGGAGCCGTCGGACAGGTCGGCTCGGACGATGTCGATGCGCGGGTCGCTCGCGACCTTGTCAAGATTGGCTTCGCTAAGGTCTGCGACCGAAACCTCAAATCCTTCGTCAGCGGCCATGTCGCGCGCCATGGTCGCGCCTACCATCCCACAACCCAGAACGATCGCTCTATGTTTCATTCCGTTTGTTCCTCTTCCAGGTGTTGCCCTTGCGGCACAGCGGTGCCTGGCGGCAGCGCGGCACGGTGGCTGACGAACCCGTAGACGATCAGCGCCGCCAGGATCAGCCCCCCGCCCGCCGCCGTCGCCGGGGGCAGTCTCTCGCCTAGCACGAGAAATGTCCACACGGGCACCAGCACGGGCTCGAGCAACGTGATGAGGCCCGCCTGCGACGCCGGAACGCGCGCCAACCCGAGCGAGAACAGATAGTACGGGATCGCGAGTTGAACGACGCCCATGACCATGAGCAGCAGTGCAGCCCGCGTCGCTACGACCAGACCGCCGGCCGCAAACACAAACGGCAGAATCAGCGCGGCCGAGCCGAGGTTGTTGAGCACCGTGATCGCCGCGGCGTCCGCGCCGCGCAGCTTGCGGATCATGATCGTGAGCAGACCGTAGAACAACCCGGCGAGCAGCGCGTTGACCAATCCGAACAAGCCGGCCGACGCGTTCCCCGCAAAGATGATCCCAATGCCGACCACCGCGACCACAAGCATCCCCACGTCGCCGGCTTTCGGCCGCTCACCAAGCATCAACGGAGAAAACGCGAAAATCCAAAACGTGGAGGTGTATTGCAGGATGATCGCATTGGACGCTTCGGTATGGGTGTTGGCGACCACGAAGCACACGGTCATCGCCGCAAAACAGAGCACGCAGACGATGGCGGCCGGTTGGATCCGGATGCGCGGTCCGGAAGCCTCGGCACCGGCCGGCAGGTCGCGCATGAGCGTACCCATGCGACGCCGCGCGAGGGGCAACAGAAACAGTCCGGCCACCAGGGATCGGTAGAACGCGATCACGACGCCGTGCGGCCCGTGGCCGTGGTCGTTGATGGTCTTGATGAGCACGCCGTTGAGGCTCCAAAACACCGCGGCGCCGACCAGCATCAGCACGCCGATGCGGTGGTCCCGAAGCTCTTGGATCGCGGGGGTTCTCGACATTGCGAATCGATTTCAATACGGCTTAGTATGGGCGACAGTCTAAGGTCGAAAGTCTAAGGTCTAAGGTCGAAAGTCGATAGTTGTGGATTTTGATGATTGAAAGATTGAGAATCCACGGTCGAGGGATGCGGATTGGCATGATCGGCGCGGCGACCGATAAACCTGCCGGACGCGATGCCGGCCCCTACGGCACCGATCAAGGCTGCGGTCGATGCCGCGACCATCAGGTCGACCACGCGCGTCTCGTACGTTAGCTGAACCAAGCGCGCTTTTTCTTGGTCCCCGCGTTCCCGCGTTTCTTCTTGGGGACGTCGATCTGGGCGAGCAGTTCGGAAATGGACTTGTTGGGGTTCAATCGCCGCAACAGCTTGAGCTTCATGGCCACTTCGGGATCGAGGTCGTCCGGGATCGCCTCTCGCTCTTGCTTTGCCGGTTGGTCTTGTAGTCCGTCGGCGAGATCCGGCGCGTCCATGAGGTCTCCAGCCAGGGACGCAACGGCGTTCTTGCTCCCGCCTTTGCCGCTCTTCGCTTTGGTTGGCCCCTTCTTCTTCGTACTGCGCGTAGCCCGGTCGGACGCGGAGGCATTCGGGTCGGCCACTTCGGCCTTGGCGGCGTTCAGGGCCGCCTGTAGGGCTGCGTGCTTGCTGCCATCGTTCTCGGAATCGTCGTCGGCGGCGTCGGCGTTCTTTGCGTCCGTCTCTTGTGCCGCTTCAGGTACCGCCTCCCGCGCATGAAACTGCTCCCAGAACTGCTTGACGGCGCGATGCGACTCAACCAGGATCGTCGCCGGTGAGTTCCCCTCCGTGGCCCCGGACGTCGGCTGGCCGTGGGCCGGCGCTTCCACATGTTCCGGCTGCTGCGCGGCTTGAGCGCGGGCCTGCTCGAGCTGATCGCGTGCCTCCTGCATGTCCTTCTCGTACATCTGCTGAATCTGCTCCAGGTCGGCACTGAGCGATCCGACCTTCGCCGTCAGCGCTTGCTCCCGCTCGGTCCGCTCGGACTGACTCGCCTTCAGCGTCGCCAGTTCCTCCCGCGCGTTGGCTAGTTCGCCCTTCAATCCGGCCAGTTCCGACTGGTACGCCTCCTCAATTTGACGTTGGCCGGCCTCTCCGCCTTGGGCAGCGGCTTGGGCCTGGGTCCGGACCTGGTCCAACTCCGCGTTCAGTGAATCGACCTGCTGCTTCAGCGAGGCCTCACGCTCGGTTGCCTCGGACTGTTTGGCGGTGACCGTGGCAAGTTGCTTGCCCGCCGCTGCCAACTCTTCTTTCAGATGGCTCAACTGCTCCTGCGCAGCGGCGAGTTCGGACTGATAGGTTTGGGCTGCGCTGCGCCGGCTTTGATCCGCCTCCTGGGCGATTGATTCCTTCATCGCCAGGGCTTTGTCCAGTTCCTGCCGCAGGCGCTCTTCCTGGGAGGTGGCGGCTTTCAGTTGCGCAGCACGGTCTTCCAGTTGCCGCTTGAGCTGAGAGACTTCGTTCTGATGTTGCTCCGCCAGTGCCGCGCGCCGATTGGCTTCGGTTTGAACGGCGGTTTGCGTGCCCTCTTTGGTTTCCTCCAGGGTCCGGCGAAGTTCGTTCTGAGAAGCCTCAAGCCCGGCACACCGATCCTCGAGCTGTTTGACGGTGGCCTGAGCCTCCGCCAACTCCTTCGCACGAGCCGATGCCAACGCTTCGGCTTCCTCGCGCAGCCGCTGCGCCTCGACTTTGTCCGCCGCCGCTGTTCTGCCGACTTCGACGGTCTTCGCTTCCAGGGCTACGATTTCGCCGGCACGCTGCTCAAGTTGTTCCGCCTGAGCCTTGAGCGCCGTAGCGCGTTGCTCGTATTGGCTCTCCAGCTCTTTGACGTGTTGGGTATGCTCATCCAACATCGACCGTTCTTGAGCCAGGGCAGCCTGCCTGGCTTCAAGTTCACGGACCCGCTTCTCCACGGTCCGCTCTTTCGTTTCCAGGGCGAGGGCTCGCTGCGTGCCCTCGCGCAATTGCTCGACGATCTGTCGTTTACGCTCCTCCAGCGATTTGGACGTTTCGGTGGTGGTCTGTTCGATCCTTGATCGCTCGGCTTCGAATTCGGCGGCCAACCGATCCAAGTCCTTGTGCTGCTTGTCGAGTTGCGATTGGCGGGCGTTGAGCTCCGATTCCCGCGCATCGAGCTCCTTGACGCGTCGCTCGGTTTCCGCGGTACGTTCTTGATGGCGGGCGTTGATCGCAGACTCGTGCTGCTTGAGCTGCGCTTGCCATCGGTCGAGCTTGGCCTGCTGTTCCTGCCGCTGCTTGTCCCACGCGGCTTTGGCCGATCGTACCTCACTCCTGGCGACTTCAAGCGCCTGGGATTCCTGCCGGAATTGCTTTCGCTCGTTCTTGAGCTGAGCGCGCTGTTCGTCCAGTTCCTCGAGCTGGCGCCGGGATTCCTGCTCCAGCGCATCGCGCCGCTGCTCGATCTGCCGGGCTTCGCCCGCAAGGTCTTCTCGCTCGCGCCGCACCTGTTCGGACTGCTTCTTCAGTTCGGCCAGATCGTTGCGATGTTTGGATGTCTGATCGCGCAGGGTCTGCGCGCGGTGATCCAACTCCTCTTGCTGCTGTTCGATCTCCTTACGCGCCCTCGCCGTTTCCTCTTTCGCCGCCGCTTCGCGTTTCTGAAGATCGGCGGCCGTCGCCTTCAGCTCCGCCTCTTGCCGGCCCACCTGCGCCGCACGCGCTTCAAGCTGCTTTGCGGACTTGGTTTGTTGATCGCGCTGCGCGTGCAGTTGCTTCGCAAGTTGACTTAACTCAGCGTCGCGTTGTTTCACCGACCGCGTCGCTTCTTCCTGGGCCTTGATCGATTGGGCAAGTTGCTCGGCCCGCTTGTCCAGTTCGAGCTTGGACTTCGTGCACTGGGCGTCCCAGGCCCGCTTGTCCTTCTCGAGTTTCGTTGATCGAGCCTGCAGATCCCGCTCGAGCTGCTCACATTTCTTGAGGCCCGCCTTGATGTCCGATTCTCGCTGGGTGAGTTTGGATTCCGCGTCCTCAAGCTGCCGACTGCGCTCGTCCAGCGCATTCGAGCGCTTGGCGATCGCCTGCTCCCTGGCCACCAGTTCGTCGGCCGTACGTTCGGCCTGCTTCTGTTCTGCGGCCAGCGCTTGCGTGTCTCGCTTCAACGTGCGCCGGGCCTCGCCAAGGGCCGACTTCAGACTCGCCAGCTCCTCTTCACGCTTATCACCGGCGACCTGAAGTTTTTCCAGCTTAGCCGCCCGATCCACCAGGTCAGCCTCGCGGCGGTCCGCCTCGCACGCTTGCTGGGCCAGGGCGGTCTCGCGCGTCTTGATCGCGTGCTGGTGTTCGTCGATCCGCGCTTGCTCTTGCCCAAGCCGCTGCTCGGTGGCTTCGAGTTCACGCGTGCGGGATTCGATTTCCGCAGCGGTGCGGGCGTTTCGCTCTTCGGCCTCGAGCGCGACCTTTTCGCGATGGGCCATGTCGGCCGCTTTTTGATCCAATTCCGCGCCGCGCGACTCGACCTCGCTCAATCTGGCTTGCAGGGTCGCGGCCTCGGCCTGGATCGCATCGGCGCGCCGCTTCAGTTCTTCCTCGGTCTGGCGTGATTGCTGCTCGAACGCGCTTTGCAACGCCTCGAGTTCCTTCTGCTTCGATGCGAGGGATGCCTCGCCCTGATGCAAGGTGTCGGATCGCCTGGCGAGTTCCTCGGCGAGCTGATCGCCTTGCGTCTTGCGTGCGGCGAGATCGTCGAGCTGCCGCTGAACTTCAGCCTTTTGCTCCTGGATTTCGTCGCGCAGCGAGGCGATCGCTTCTTTTTCTCGTTGGGCGTCGCGCGTGACGGAGTCGCGGATGCCGTGCGCCCAAGATTCAACCTGGCGGGCATAATCATTGAGCACCCGTTCCAACTGGGCGGTCGCCGACTCGACACTCAGCATCGCCTCCGATGCCTGGGGTTTCTCTACGATCGTTTCCACCATGGCCAATCCATTCCTCATCTCGCTGGGCGGATCGCGTCCGGGGATGCCTGCGCTCGTGGGGCCAGGGCCCCTGCCGTCCGCAGGTTCTCGCGTGCCCATCAGGCAAACAAAGCCGTCGTATCAAGAGTCTACATTTCAATTGCCCGACCGTGTGGGCGGCGGGGTCCACCGGCGTTGGCGGGCAAGGGCCGAAAACCTTGCCGGATCAAGGTCCATCGAAGGGTCCGATAGAAGCCCAAAAATGCTGCGCCGCGGGCGCAAAAGCCGCCGCGCGTCGCAAAGATGGCCGCCGGCACCGATGCATATCGTAAGATTGGGCTGCGAGCACATGGCGGCCCGCAACCACGATCAGGATCCGGGGTTCCCCTTTCACGTAGTGAGGGTCGCTCGGGTCTAAGGAAAATAAGGACTCCTGGCACAGCAGATAGTAGAGATGGTATCCACCTCCACCAATCCTGATTCGGACGCGCCGCTTCCGCCGTTCCCGGAACCAACGGAAGTCCTGTCGAGTTTGGGTCAGATGTTATCCGCGTTTAAGACCGCTCAGGAAGAACTGCGAACCGAAGTCTTCGAGGTTCAGCATCGCAACGATCAGTTGGACGGACGGCAGGAAGAATTGAAACGGCTGCAAGAGCATATCGCCGAGCAGCGTGCCACCTGCGAAGAGCAGCTTTGCCTGCTGGCGGAGCGTACCACGGCCGTCGAACAGGCGCGAGAGGAGTTGGAAGCCCATTCGCGGGCGTTCACTTTGGCGCAGGAGGCCATGGATTCGGATCGCGAAGCCCTGGCGAACCAGGAAGATGAACTGCAGCAAATCCGCGAAGAGCAACTTAACCTGCAACGATCTCTCGATCAGCGCCAGAGCATGATGGATGCAACGGAACGCGATCTGGCGGCGCAGGTCGAACAACTCAATGAAGCTGAGCAGAAGTTTGCCGCGGACCGAGATGCGTTTGAGGTCCGTGCGACCGCAGCTCGAAAGAAAATGGAGGAAATCGAGCACACCAAGGCGACGTTGGCCGAAATACAAGGACAACTGACCCAAGAGCAGCAGGAAGTGGCGGCACAACGAGCCGACTTGCTTGGTCGGATCGGTCGCGACATTCCGGCCGAAATCGCTATGGGGCCGTCCGAGCCATCCAACACCGCACCCGGCAAGCCTTCCGCGGCACCCGCGAAGCGAACCGAACTGGATTCGGCGACCAAACAGTTTCGAAAACTTCGACGCGATGCCAAACGCAAAGTCATCGGAGCGTAAGTCGGGGGCCATGGTTCCGCAAAGTTGAGGACAGACGCACATGGGGCTGAAACTTTTCTCTCGTAAGAAAACGGAGACATCTCGTTCGAAGTCGGTCGCCAAGAATGCCTCCAAGTCGCCGGGCGCACCGGAGACCAGTGGGCGAGCCTGCGATACGCGACCCGAGACGTTTGTCCCGGCGGTACGGCAACCCACCGAATCGGATGTGCTCGCCAGACTTGCCGCGCAGGGTCGCCATCAGGTGATGATCCGGGACCGGGAGCAATGGGCCGACCATCCGGACTGCGCCCGGAGGATGGAAGAGGCGGCACGCCACCTGGAAGCCTCGCTGGCGTTCGTGCCCGAAGGCAGCGTCACGTTTCGCACCAGTTTCGCAACCGATTCGGGGACCGAAGAGGACGTAGACGTCATGCCGTTTCTCATGGCCGTCTGCTGCGTCACCAACCAGGCTTTCCAACACTTTGTCGACGACAACGGATACGACAATCTCGATTTCTGGTCGGAGGACATCTGGCCGCACCTGATCGAATTCAAGGATCAGACGGGCAAACCCGGTCCGCGCTATTGGCGGGACGGGCGGCACAACGCGCCGCTTGCCGACCATCCGGTCGTCGGCGTCAGTTGGTTTGAAGCCACCGCGTTCGCCAAATGGGCGGGGCTGCGCCTTCCGACGGAGGCGGAGTGGCAAATGGCCTGTTCGTGGCACATCAACAGCTCGGCCGACCTGCTGCGCCGGTTCCCCTGGGGGGACGCCATGGACAGCCGTCGATGCAACATCTGGACATCTCGGCTGGGCACGACGGCTCCCGTGGACGCCTTTCCCAGCGGTGCCGCCCCCAACCACATACTCCAACTGGTCGGCAACACCTGGGAATGGCTGAGTTCGGATTTCAAGATGTCCGACGAAGCCGGCCGTGAGATCATCGCCGAAATGCCTATGAAATGCGTCCGGGGCGGCGCGTTCGACACCTATTTCGAAACGCAACTGACCAGCGAATTCCGCACGGGGCAGCTAACCCTGGCGCGTGCGCACAACGTAGGATTCCGCTGCGCCTTGGATCTTGCGGAGGCCGTGTGGCTCGACGAAGGCTAGGGAGGCTGTGAGGCGGTTTTGGTGGGTTGACTGAGGTACTTGTGGCCCGGCCGTCCTCGGCTGGGTGGTTGCCCGGATGCAGCGGACGCCGCTGTGCTACACCGTCGGCCGGTTGTTGGCGGCCACGGCGTAAAGGACCGATGGACCACCGGGTCCAACCCATCGGTCGGACGGCGAATGGGGATGGGTTTTTAGGAGAATAAGCGTGGCCGCAACAGCGCCGACCTTTTCGACCAATCAGATGCTCCCTTGCTTGATCTGCGAAACGCAGAATCAGGCGGAGGCGGTAATCTGCAGTAACTGCTGCGCACCGATGGCGCTGATCCACGAAGCGGTTACGAAGGACCGAGACCCTTGCATCGTCACGGTGGTCGGCGACAGCAACGTCGGCAAGACCGTCTATCTGGGTTTTCTGCTGGACATGCTGTCCAAGCGAGCGGACGACTACGACGCGATCCCCAAGGGCGCCTACTCGGTCGACTTGCAGCACAATGTAATCAGCCACCTCGGGGCCAGACAGTTTCCACCCAAGACTGCCGTCGAGGCGGACCAGTGGCATTGGGCCTACTACCAAGTTGCCAAGCATGGACGTAAGAAGCCGATCTACGATCTGGTGATGCCGGACATGGCGGGCGAGGCGATTGCGGCAGAAGTCGCATCACCACAGACGTTTACCGTCATCCACTCGCTGCTGGAGAAGAGCCGCGGAGCCATTCTGCTCGTTGATGCCGCGTTGGCGGCGGCGGGCTCTCCCCAGCCGGACTTTTTCGGCCTCAAACTCATGAGCTACCTCGACGGCATTCTGGCGACCAAGGGTAACGACCTGCTCGAAACGCCCGTCGCCATCGTGCTGTCCAAGGCGGACTACTGCCCGGAGTGCTTTGACGATCCGCGCGAATTCGCGCGATCCAATCTGAATCGACTCTGGAACATTTGCGAAAACCGATTCGCACACTTTGAGTTCTTCGCTACGAGCGTGGTCGGCGCAATCGGCTTTGGGGCCGACGAATACGACAACGTCGTCCCCTATCCCTTGCATGTGGCTCCGCGAGGCATCATCGAACCGTTCGAATGGGTGCTCTCGGTGCTCTAGTCGCTGTCGTGCGAGGGGAAGCTGATGGCCACAACGCAATTCGACCAAGCCATTTTCACGTCAATCCGAACGCCCACCGGCGAGGGCTACCGCATCATTGCGGCCAGCGCCGGACTGCGCGCCGATGAAAAACAATCCATCACGCGACTGTCACCGTCGCACAACGGGCTCTGCGCCGAAGATCCCAACTCGCAGGGGGCCGACTCGTCCATGCCCGGCACCGCCTTCTATCAGCTCCCCACTGGCCGACTGTGTGTGGCCTACTCCTGTCTCGCCGGCGCCGAGCACACCGCCCGCGGCGGTCAGCGTGTCTATACCCAAAACCTGATCTTTTCGCCAGAGGACTTTCGGGTCTGGGGCTGGAACCCGTTTGCGATCCTGCGCGCGATGTTGTGCGCGGGGCTCTGCGAGCCCCAACTCAAGCCGCCGGCGGTATTCGAGCCGGTCGAGCTGAGCCCGGGCGATTCGGTCGCACCGACCGACCCGCAAGCGGGTCTGCTGGCGCTAGCCGGAGGCTGGGGCCGCGCGGTTCTGCAAGACGCCATGGAAGGCCGGCGCGTCGTGCTCAACCTGGACGGTAGCTGGGCGGAGGCACTCGAAGTCCTGATGCTTGGCGTGCCGGCCCAGCGACGGGCGGAAATGTCGTTTGCGGCCGGGCTGCACTTTACCGCCAGCCGCCCCCACGTGATCACCATCCTGAGCGATGCGGACCAACAGGCGAAACATCGGCTGATCGGCCAGCCGGTAACCTATGTGGATGCGACCGATCCCGAGCCGCCCGAGATGCGCCCGTCCCAGTGGCTCACATTCGTGGATCGTTGCTGGAGTGGGGGCGCGTTGGAAACCCTCGGCCGACGCACCAACTGTGAACTCCCCGACGTCTCCACCCCCGGTTTGGAGCGATTGGGCGCCCTGTTCAACGAACTCGACTCCCTCTCATCCAAGAACATCGGCGAATTGCTGGACACGATCGGACGTGTTTCGAACCAACTGGCGGCATCACCGGAACGCGAACTGGTGCGTCAACTTATCGATGCGGCCGAAGAGCAGGCCTGCCGATCGCTCGAACGCGCCACTTGGAACGATTGTGCTGAATTCTGGCCGCGAGCGGTTTCGCTACTGGCCGCATCCGATTGGGTCAGCGGCGCCGTTCAAACAATCGCAGAACGTATGCTCGAAGCCGCGATCAGTCATGATCCGCTTGCGGCGGCCGCAGCGGCCATCGAACTCGCTCGGCGCGCCAGGGAAAGCAGTGTGCCGACCGAAAGCATGCAGTTGGTCGACCACGCGCTCGAGGCGGTTGCCGTTTGGGCCGAGAAGCTGTTTGGGCCGGACGAGGCCCGGTTCCGCGCAGCCTGCGCAGGTTGGCGCGAACTCGCCGCCGATTGCCCTCCGGTTGCCAAGCTATGCGCCATGGCGGACAAACTCGCCGCGACGGGTCCCAAGTAATCCAGGGCTGTCTTGGGTGGCGATCTCGCGGCCCCCGAAGCCACTCCGGAAGAAGGCCACACCCGACCACACCGGCGCCGGCGTGATCCACACTCGATCAAAGCCGTAAGGTCTTGGGGCCGCCGATACAGAGGTGTTCCACGCGGTCGGCATCGACATCGACACCGAATCCGCTGGATGCGAGCTTGGGCGGACGACCGCCGTATCCGAACCGAAGCGATCGGCGTAGGACGTCCGTCTCCAGCAGAAAGGTTCCAAAGCCCCCTTCCGCCCACCGCACGCCCGGACAAACCTGCAAGAAGCGAATGGCCGCGGCGGTCAGGATGCTCGTCTCTCCCACCATGCATCCGAGTTGAATGCCGACCTGTTCGCGCCGGGCTAAAGCGGCCAGCTTGAGCGCCGGCATGAATCCGCCGCACTTGCTCAAACGGATGTTGAACACGTCCGCGACACCAAGGCTGATGAGTGCCTTCGCATCGTCGAGCGTGACGAGCGACTCATCATGAATCAGGCAAAGCCCGTATTGCCGACGCAGCGCGGGGAGTCGGTCATTGTCCGCGGGACCAAGCGGCTGCTCCACGCCCGCGAGTGGAAACGCCTCAAACCGCCTCAACCAACGATCGGCATCATCGAGCGTCCATGCGCCGTTCGCGTCCGCACGCAACGACGCCCGACCGCTGGCCAGCTTCTTGCCAAGGAACCCGCAAACGAGTTGGAGCTTCTCCAGATCATGCGCACCACCGACTTTGAGCTTGAAATGGCGCAGCCCCCCCCAATACATCAGCCGCAGCTTGCGCCGCGTTGCGCTCAACGACTCAGACGCGAGCACACCTGAGAATCGGATATGCCGAACACTGCCCGGCTCCCCCATCCCGGGCAATCCCATCCATTGAACGACATCTTCCGCGCCCCGGTCAAACGCACGGCACGCCGCATCGAGCAGGGCGAGTTCCACGGCGGCGCGCGCCGCCGGCATCCGACGTCCACCGGGATCGTGCCACGCGAGGGCATCGATAAAACTCAGGGCATCCGCGAAACTGTCCGCATGGAAATCCAAAAGCATCGGGACAAACAATGTCTCGATGTCGCGGAGGACACTATCGACCGTTTCCCCCGTCACGTACCGACGCGGCAGTGTCTCCCCATACCCGATGACCCCGCCTTGTAGTTCGATCGCCACCACAATCGAATCCGAGGCGCCGCGAACCGATAGGGCATGTTCCACCTTGCCGCGAAGGGGAATCGAAAGCGCATAGACGCGAACCTGTTCAACAACAGCTACTGCCATCTCGATTTCTGTGTGGCGATAGGAACACAGGCGTCGTCGCGGTGACCTCCCCGTCCCGCGGACCTCAGCGGCAGGCGCGTAGGGATCGCCCCACCACCTTGTCGGCGCACGCTATTCACGAACGGCGTTGGTCGCCGGCACGGCCGAAGCGTCCTGGCGCCTGACGACGGAAAGATAACCCGAAAGCAACACGATCACCACGCCGCCCCCCACGAGGATCGCCAGCCATTTCCGCGGAGCCGCGCGCATCTTCGCCAGGCCGGGCGATCGCCCAAGCAGGGCACTGCTGATGAAGAAGACCAACATGGCCAGCAGGAACTTGACGCCGAAGACTGCATGGTACGGCATGGGAGGCACTTGGGGACCGACCCCCACCAGCATGAAGTTGACGCCGCCGGTGACCAAAAGGATCGCGATGGCCGAGTGCGCCACCCTGGCCCAACGCCGGCGGACTGCGTCGTGCAAACGGGTCCGAGACTCCCCGTCCACGGTCTCGCGAACCGAAGGCACCAGCGCGAGCAACATGAACGTCGACCCGCCGATGGCCGCCATCGCCGCTAGGATGTGCAACCAACGCGAAAACATCAAAATGTAGGCGTGTTCTTCCATTGGATTAAGGTTCCAACAAGGCGCTTCAAGGCCTTTGATTCGTCTCTTGGCGCTCGTCAATCTGACTCGGACCGGGCGGCATCGTCTCCCCGCCTCGTACAAGAGGACGCTCACGCGCCGATGCTGCTGCTCCCCTCATCCCCGATCGCCAACGACGACAACCGGCCATCGATACCGCAGTACACTTTGGGCCGCAACGAGCGTGCCGCCGACCATCGCGCCACGACCCTACTCAAACCAGCAATTGCGCAGCGTATTCTGGTCGAGGATTTCAAACTGCTTGGCGCGCAGCGTTGAGACGGCCTGTTCTATGTTATCCGGAAGTACGGCAATAGCTGCATGGCCTTTGGGGCGTGCGAGCAGTGGATACGTATAGTGAATACTCACCTCACCACCGAGCAACGCCGCCCACGTGTCCAGAAGCGCCCGTTTGCCGTGCGGCAAGCTGACCACCAGCAACTCCGTCTCGCTGATTTGGAAATTCGCGTCCCGAAGCAGCTCGTAGCCCCGATCTGGATCATCCAAAATCATCCGCGCAATCGCGCAATCCACCGAGTACACCACCGAGACCGCAAGAATGCGCAGGTCGGTCTGGGTAAAGAGCCTGGTGAGCCTTAAGAGTTGGCCCACTCGATTTTCAACGAAAACCGACTGCTGCCGAACAGTCGGGTCGTCGTGGGCCTCCATGGTTTCAAACGGCTGTATCTCCATGTCTGCTCCAGTCTACAACGACTTGGGCCGAACCCAAGTGGAATTCCCGCGCGATTATCGCCGAATCCCTGGTATCGCTTATGCCATTTTCGCAGTAGTTCAGCCTGTCACCTTGGCAGACGCGCATGCGCGCGAATCCGGACGCCCCGCTAACCACATGCCACAAAACCACTTACATAACATCAGGCCATCCGTCGACCTGGCATGAGGCGTGTAATGGTACTCCCTCAAACAGCCGGCGTCCATTCAGCCGGGGCGCTTCCCGAATGAAAGGAGAGATCAATGTCGAAAGTCATAGGAATAGATTTGGGCACGACGAATTCGGTTGTGGCCGTCATCGAGGGAGACAACCCAAAGGTGCTTACCAACGCGCAGGGCTCCCGGCTGACGCCGTCCGTCGTCGCCATAACCGAGAAGGGCGACCGCTTGGTCGGGCAAATCGCCCGGCATCAGCAAGTGACCAACCCGGAAAACACCATCCACTCGATCAAGCGATTCATGGGCCGCCGCCACAACG
>JBHHUB010000031.1:0-27221 GCA_046753625.1 Phycisphaerae bacterium
TGGCTCGATCTCAACGATATGGTCTACCTGACCAACCCCGGTTTGCGGTTGCTCGAGACGATCGAGCCGGAAAACGATTTCCTCAAAAATGCTCGCGCCGGCGGCGTCACCACCATGCTGATGATTCCCGGCAGCGGCACGAACATGGGCGGGTTCGGGGCGGTGTCCAAGTCCGCCGGGCGCAGCGTGGAAGATATGGTCATGCGGTCGCCCGGGTCCCTCAAGATCGCGCAGGCGGGCAATCCGGAATGGTACTGGTACGGCGTGGGGCGCAGCTTCATGAACTACAACACGCGCCAAACCCTGATCAAAGCCAAGGCGTACCACGATCGCTGGGTCGCCTATGAATCCGGAGCCGTGTCCGAACCGCCTCCGTTCGACCCCATTTTCGAAGGGTTTCGTGGGCTGTTTGCGCGGGAGTATCCGGTGACGGTGCACACGCAGATTTATCAGGTCGTGATGACGACCATCGACATGCTGGCCAGGAAGCTCAACGTGCGAACCGTGCTGGATCACTGTACTTTTGACGGTTACAAGACCGCGCCGCTGGCGGTGGCGGCCGACGTATACGCGATCAACGGCCCGCGCCAATACCACTTCGATCGGGCCGAGCGCAGGATGGACGGCAACGCCGCTCGATGGTGGCAGGGGGGCGTGCACAAGCTCGGCATCAACACCGATGCGCCGGTCATTCCGCAAGAGGAGTTGCCCTATCAGGCCGCGATGGCCTGCTGGTACGGTTGGAAGCCCTACCCGGCGCTGAAGGGGCTGACGCGCGTGCCCGCCGAGGCGCTGATGATCGACGATCGCGTCGGCACGATCGAGCCGGGCAAGGATGCGGATTTCGGGATTTGGACCGGCGATCCGCTGGATCCGCGATCGAGTTGTGAAATGACCATGATCGACGGGCGAATCGTATACAACGCAGCCGTCAAGAGGCGGTTTTAGAGCACACGCTTATGAGCAAGGCGAATTTTACCTACCATCAGACGACGGGCCCCGCGCTCCGGCGGTCGGCACGCTGCGCCGGGATCGGGTGGTTGTGGACCGCGGTCGTCGTGGCCGCGCCGGTACCTATCGTCCAAGCCGGCGTCGAGGATGGTGAGCCGGTATACGTCGTTGTCAAAGCGGCGCGCGTGATCACCGCCACGGGTGACATGTTCGAGCCCGGCGAAGTCGTGATTGAGGACGGCAAGATTTCGCTGGTGGGAAGCAGTCTTGAATATCCCGGTTCGGCCACGGTGATCGAGGCCCCCGGGCGGACGGTGATGCCCGGGTTGGTGCTTGCTCGGAGCCGATTCGGCTTGCCGCGCTACACGCGCAGAGGCGTTCACGGCGATCAAAACGTCGCGGATGAAGTGTTCCTCGGCTTGCAGTCGTTCGACGAATTCGTGCAGGCCGGCTACACGACCGTATGTTTCTATCCTGCTGGGCAAGGCATTCCGGGATTGGCCTGCGCCTACAAGACGGCCGGTCCAGCCGATCAGCGACGCCTCGGCCCCAATGCCTACCTTGAAGTAGCCGCGGCCTTCAACTCCTCCGCCAAGGGCAAGGCGCTCCTTCGAAACGCGCTCAAGAAGGCGAAAGACGAAATCGAGAAAGTCGAAAAAGCCCGAAAAGAGTGGGAGGAAAAGCAAAAGAAGGCGAAAGAGGAGTCGGAAAAAAAGAAGGATTCCGAAAAGCCCGAAAAGGAAAAGAAAGACAAAAACGGCAAAGCCGCACGCCACCGGGGGCGCGGCCGGGCGCACCACGGAAACGGCGACGAGCCGGAAAAGAAAGAGGCGGCCAATGGGAAGGAGCCCGAGAAGGCAGAGGTGTTCGAGCCGCCACCCATCGATCCAAAGCATCAGCCACTTGTGGATCTGATTCAGGAAAAGGAAGGCGCGCGGATGATGGTCCGACTGGCGCGGGCCTCCGATTGGTTGCATTTGGATGATGTGCTTGAGCCGTACGACGACTTGGCACACAGCCTGTACCTCACGCGTTGGGGCCGCACTACGGATTTCCATCACGTAATCAAGCAGCTCGGCCAGCGCAAGGTCCAAATCGTCATCAAGCCGTTTGTCTATCGATTGCCCTACACCGCCACACGGTACAACCTCATGAGGGAACTCGCCCGCGCCGGCTGCGAACTCTCCACCGTCCCCGTTCGCGATTCGCGCCGCGAGTTGCTCGCCGCGCGGCGGCGGTTGGCCGAGGTCGTCCGCGCCGGATTGGAGCGAGAGCAGGCCATCGGATCGCTTACTTTGCATCCCGCTCGCGTGATCGGATTGGAAGAACGCTTGGGCAGCTTGGAAAAAGGCAAGGACGCCGATCTGGTGTTTCTGGATGCCGATCCGTTGGACCCCCATTCCACGGTCGTGGGCGTCATGATCGAAGGCAAAATGGTCTGGGAGGCGCAAGACAGCCAATGATCCGCCGTAACATCATCTTGATCATCCTCGCGGTGGGTATGGCCGGCATTCCGCAGAGCGCGTCCTGGGCGCGAGGTCTGGACGAACCGCCGAACAAGAACGTCGAAGCCGCCGCCAAGGATGCCGATGACGAGGAAAAAACCGCTGAGGATGAGAAGAAAGAAGACGAGAAGGAGGAGGATCGCTACCTTGCGATCACCGGTGCGGTGATCCACACGGTGACGCAAGGCGTCTTGTACCACCACACCCTGCTCGTCAAGAACGGCAAGATTCATCAGATCGCCACGACGGTCAAGATACCCGAAGAAGCCGAGCTGCTCGACGCTGCGGGCTACCATCTTTATCCGGGGCTCGTTGCCGCGCGCAGCGGAGGCGTGCTGGGTGGTGAGCCGCCGGAGGACAACACGAATGTGTTTTCCTTGCAGATGGACCTCGGATTGGCCGGTGGCATCACGACGGCGGTGACCGGGAATACGGCCGCACATTTGACGCTCGGCAGCGTCGACGACATCACGATCAAGCGCGATCTTTTTGAAAGGATCACTTATTCCAGTAAGCAGCCGAACGCCCGGAGGACGCTGCTCAACGATTTCGAGAAGGTCCGTCAATACATCCGCGATCTGGAGCAATACCGCGACGAAAAAAAGCGGGATCCCGACGCCGAGGAACCGGACAAGGAATGGGTCAAAGGTAAGTACGAGAAATACCTGAAGCTGCTACGCGGCGAATCCGTCGCGCTGATTACCGCTAACGATCAGCATGCCATTCTTGATGTTTGCGATTTCGTCAGTCGGTTCGGCATTCAAGCCGTGGTTCAGGGTGCGACGGAAGGATGGACCGTGGCGGCGGAGATGGCGCGGGCGGGCCTGGGCGCCATCATCACGCCGAGGCGGCGCGTCGCTTCGGATGATCGGTTGACGCGCCCCAACGGTTCTTCGATCGAAAACGCGGCCATATTGTACCGCCACGGCGTCCGTTTGGCCGTGATCCCCCAGACCACGGGCATCACGCTATGGGGTCTGGCCGGGCGCGATCTGTTGCAACTGAATATGGAAGCCGCTTTCGCCGTGCGCGGCGGCTTATCCAATGAGGCGGCGCTCCGCGCGATCACGATCGACGCGGCAAGAATTCTCGGCATCGATCACCGCGTGGGGTCGGTCGAGGTTGGCAAAGACGCCGACTTCGCCCTTACCGACGGCGACATGCTGCACTACATGACGCACGTCCGGTGGACCGTCGTGAACGGTCGGGTCGTGTACGACAAGCAGAAAGACAGCCTTTACCGCCACATTCGGCCCGACGGGGATGAGGACGCGCCGCCGCCCGACGACTATTGGCCCCGTCAACTCGGCGCCGACACGACGCCACGCGACGACAACACGAAAAAGATCGGCAACGCCGCGAAGCCGTAGCTCCGCCTCGCTAGGATGGAAGTCCGGGCGGCGCCTCGGGGTTCGCTCACAATCCCTTTGCTTCTGCGCTCCCTCTTCCCGCTCCCACTTCTTTCTTGGTACCTTGGTGGTTTATCCTTCCGATGACGCTCGATACCTCATGGGCCTTCGTAGACCTCCTCGATCCGATCGACCATGGTTTGCCAATGGAATTCCTCGACGCACCGCCGGCGGCCTTCCTGACCAAGCCGCTTCCGCAACGAAGCATCCGCCGATAAACGAACGATCGCGTCGGCCAGTGCTGCAATATCGCCGTAGGGAATCAGCAATCCGGTTTCACCATCTACCACGACTTCCGGTGCGCCGTCGTTATCAAAACTGATCGCGGGAACTTCGGTGAGCAGCCCCTGCACGAGCGCGCGCGGGAGGCCTTCCCAGCGAGACGCATGCAGCACGATGTCCAATCCGTTAACCAGCCGCGGTATCGCGCTCGGCGCCACGAGGCCGGTGAAATGAACCCGATCCAACGCCGTTCCCGCTGCGGCTTTCCGATTCCCAAGTGTCCCCCGATCCGCGAGCGATACCCCTGAGCCGCGGGCTTCAGCCCGCGCGGCCTTCCGGCAACGCGCCGCCAACGCAGCCGCTTCCGTCGGCAATGCAATCTGCGTCAGCCTCTTGGCATACTCATTACGCCGCGCGCCGTCGCCGATCCAGACGAATCTGAGCCTGGGACATCGCGCCAGCGCGGTCGGCATGGCCGCGATGATTTCATCGTATCCCTTGTTGTCAAAGAGCCGCGCGATGGTCCCGACGACCACGTCATCCTCCGCGATGTGCCATTCCTTTCGCACTTGTGATCGAAGTCGGGCGTCCGGCCGGAACGCGTCCGTGTCCATTCCCGATCGAATCGTCGTGAATCGCTCCGGAGCGGCGATGCCGGCGTCAACGCTCTGACGCCGCATGGCGTCGGCCACCGTGATGAAGTGATGCGTAGGCCCGGCCGCCAGCGCTTCGAGCTCCCGAAAGAAAAACCGCCTCAGGCCGGATTGCGCGCGATTGAAGCTCATGCCGTGAATCGTGTGGATGATCCTGGGGACCCCCGCACGGTGCGCGGCCAATCGCCCGAGGATGCCCGCCTTGCTGCTGTGTGTGTGGACGATGTCCGGCCGGAGTTTGCGAAAGGACCTGATCAAGGCGCTCAGCGCGGCTACGTCTCGCGTGGGGTGAATCGCACGACGAAGCGAATCGATGCGCACAAGGCGGCATCCGATGGTCTCCGCTGCGTCCCAGAGCGAACCTTCCGGTCCGGTTTCCGGCCCGGCGATGAGCGTGACATCATGTCCCCGCTCATGCAGCCCGCGGCAGGTGAGCAGCGTGTTTTCCTGCGCGCCACCGACAATCAAACGCGTAATGACATGGCATATCTTCATGAACCATCGAACCCATGCCGCGCGCTGGACGCTCGCGCGGTGCCCCGGAACCTGCCCTCCGCCGCATTGCCCTTCCCTCTTTCTTCTTTCTTAGCGTCTTCGTGTCTTGCTGGTCAATCCTCTCTTCCCTCCGGCAGAGGATCAACCGCCACGCGCGCTTCGCTCTTACTCGTGGATTCCGGCGTCAATAGCTCCGGTGGATACCGGACCCATTGAAGTGTCAGTCCTTTGGCCGGCGCGGTCGAGCCGGCATTGCCCCGGTCCTCGCTCGCCAGAATCTCCGCCACGTATTCCGGCGCCCATTGTCCTCGGCCGACCCGCAAGAGCGTGCCGGCCATGTTGCGCACCTGATTGAAGAGAAAACCGGAGCCTTCCACCGTCATACGGACTTCATAGCCGATCCGTTCGACATCACAGCGCATGACGGTTCGGATCGTGTCCGGCCGGTTCGCCGATTGCGTCGCCATGGCTCGGAAATCCATCGTGCCGACAAAACAGCGGGCCGCCGCTTGCATGCGGCCCACATCGAGCGGCTGCCAGACGTGGTATGTGTACGGATGCGTCAGCCGACCCGCGGGGCGCCGCTGGGAATTGTGGACCCGGTAACAGTATTGCTTGCTGATTGCGCTCCGCGTCGCGTGAAAGGATGCATGAACCTCGCGGATGGCCACGATCGACAGGTCGTCCGGCAAGCGCGAACCGATCGCGTGGCGAAACTTGCCGATGTCCAGGTCCCGGGTCGTTGTGAAGTTGCTGACGTGGCCCAGCGCATGGACGCCCGCGTCGGTGCGGCTGCAACCGATCAGGTTGAGCGGGTGCCGCGCCACGCGGCGAACGCTGTCCTCGACGGCCCGTTGCACCGTTCGCAGGTCGCCCTGTCGCTGCCAGCCGTGGAATCGTGTTCCGTCGTACGCGACGAGGATGTAGAGATTGCGCTGCATGGCGCGATCGTAGGGCCAACGGCAACGTGGCTCAAGACGGCTGATGCCGGCGTCCAGCAGAAGCGTGCATCCCATTTCGCGGGGCCAGTTCGCGGGCGGCGACAAAGTTCTTAGCCAGGGGAGCTTGAGCTACAGAGGTCACAGAGAACACAGGAGATGGACGGAATTGCGATGCGTTCGTGGATGGCACGACAGGATATTTGTTCGTTCTTTGATTCGTGGCGGCACCCGGCCGCGGTAGGCTCAGATTCAGAGCCGCCGGCGCCAGCCTGCGGACCCGGAGACCGACCGCGGTAGGATGTCACCGGGCTTGCGCCACGGTGCTCTGTGTTCGCCGTACCGAACTCCGCCTCCGCCGACGCGCCGATCAAGGTGGGGAGGCCGGCCCGCGGTCAGGCCACGAGTTCTTCCAGCGGGGCGTTGGCGAAACGATGGCGCAGACGCTGGAGGATATCCTTGTGGATCTGGCTGACCCGCGATTCCGAGAGCCGCAGCACGCTGCCGATCTCCGCCATGGTCATGCCCTCAAAGTAGTAGAGCGTCAAGACGAGTCGTTCTTCGCGCGGCAGACCACGTGTGAGATGCTCGGTGAGCAATTCGCGGGAGACGGTGACGGCGGGATCCTCCGTGCGCGTGTCGCGCACATCCCAGCCATGGGATGAGCCTTGATGCCGGTTGTCGTCCGGCGGCTCCAAAGCCGAAAAATGGATTTCCTTGCCCAATTGCGAGAGCCGGCAGAGGTAATCGTAGCGGTCGATACTCATGTCCAGCCGCTTGGCGAGGTCCGCTTGGGTTGGGCTTAACTCCCGATCGGCCCCCAGGGCTTCCTTGGCGAGCATACGCCGCTTCTCGAACGTCCGAACCGTGCGGCTTTGCGGGTCGAGGCTGCGAAGCCAGTCCATCACAGCACCGGAAATGCGCTGCTGGCAAAAAGTTTCGAATTTGGCCTTCCGACCGGGATCATAGGCTTCAATGGCCTCGATCAGCCCGTCAAAGGCAGCGCTGCAGATTTCGTCATAGGATATCTGCGCCGGCAGTTTTCGGGAGAGACGCGCGGCGTGCGTATGCACCAAGCCGCTGTAGTGGATGACCAGCTCATTTCTCAAATCGGTTGTGTGGGTCCGAAGATAACGTTTCCAGAGCTTCTCGACCGGCGTTGGCTTGGCCGCGGCTCGTGGTGGGGGCGGCACGGCAGAGTCGACCTTCTTCGCGGATTTCTTCGTCGTTTTCGGCATTGAGGGGCTCCATAATTGGGGGCGCTTCGGCCCGAATCTGAGGGTCTCCATCGATGGCTGCTTTCCCGTCTCCCTATTGGGCGACAATTTGGGATGACTGAGGCAATTAGGCAAAATGCAAGGCAGTGGTATTGTCGGCAAGTTGGGCGATAACTCTGTAGTTTTTTGACTCGGACCTTGTCGGCCTGACATGAAGATTGTAAACATCGTGTCCAGCGTAAGTTGCGCTTATTCTGGCGGTCCGTTGAGAGGTTGCGATGAGGGGGTGCAGGTTTTTTTTCGGCTCACGGTGCGACACCGGAGGCCTGATCGCGGGTGCTTGGGTAAGATAAACCGGCCGTGCCCGATCTAGCTAGTCGGCCCTACCCGCTGAGGCGCGGACGTTTCAAGCACGTCGCGCAATGGACGGTTGCGGACATCCGCGACAATGCCCCCGTCGCGAAGGGTTACGACCCGATCGCAGCGGTCAGCGACCTCGGTCTCGTGGGTGACGATGACCACCGTTTTTCCGCGTTCGTGGAGATCATCGAAAACCGCCAGTATTTCGTGGGTGGTGGCCGTATCCAGGTTGCCGGTAGGTTCGTCGGCGAGAATGATCAACGGATCGTTGACCAGAGCGCGGGCGATGGCCGCCCGCTGCTGCTGCCCGCCGGACAGCTCGCCGGGTGTGTGGTGCATGCGATCCTTCAGGCCGACCAACTCCGCGTGGTCGATGGCGCGCCGGCGGCGTTCGGTGCGATGCCGTCCTTGATAGAAGAGCGGGACTTCGAGATTCTCGAGCACGGTCATTTGCGGGATCAAGTTAAACCCTTGAAAGATGAACCCGATGCTGCGTCCCCGAATGTCGGATAGCTGGTCATCGGTCAAAGTGGCGACATCCGTCCCGCCGATCCGGTATTGCCCCGAGGTGGGCCGATCCAGGCAGCCGATGATGTTCATCATGGTACTCTTGCCCGATCCGCTTTGGCCCACGATGGCCACCGTGTCGCCTCGATGAATGTGCATGGAGACGCCGCGAAGGGCCTCAACCGAGACATCGCTTTCGGGGGTACCGTAGATCTTCCACAGATCGATGAGCGAGGCAATGGGTTCGCCCATAAGGTCAGCCCCGTTTCGATCCGTGACCATGAGGACCTCGGCGCGCGGCACCTCGTCCCTTGCGCATGTTGGACTTCTTGCCGCTCGCGCCCCGCTTGTGTGCGCCGGTCGAGCGTCTGCCTTGTGCGTGAAAGGCTTCGGCGTCCGGCGGGGTTGCGGGCGATAGGTCGGATATGAGTCTGAGGTGGTCGTCGGTGAACGCCAGAAGCACCGGGTCACCTTCTTGGATTCCCTTGGTTATCTGGGCCCACTCCGCCGCGACCGAACCCAACTCGATCTCAACCGGCTCAACAGTCGCTCCCTGGGATTTGAAGACGAAATTGTGTCCGGCCTTGCTGTAAACCGCCTGGACGGGAACAGCGAGCTTGTCGACGACTTCTTCAACAAGGATTCGGCAGTGAGCGGTCACGCCGGGCTTGAGTGGAACCTCGGTGGGGTCGAGCGTGATCTCCGTTTCGTACTCCTTAAGATCCGGATTCAGCCAGCGATTCTGAGTGTCGGCGACGACGGCGATCTTGGTCACCTTCCCGGAGAATTGCTTCTCGGGAATCCCTTCCACTTCGATGATCGCGGACTGTCCGAGTTTGATTTTATCGGTCTTGGCTTCGTGGATTCTCACCGTGACGAGCATCTCGGAGGTATCGGGAAGCTGCATGAGGATCTGCCGCTCGTAAACGGTCGCCCCCTCTTTGATCTGGCCGCTGCCGTCTGATGACCAGTATCGGCCCCCGGCCGAATAATAGACGACAAACCCGGGGGCGGGCGCGGTGATGCGGCACTTTTCGAATTGCTCTCTTAGCTTGGCCAGGCGCGTCCGCGTGATTTCCAGCTCTTTTTCCTTGCCTTCGAGATTCCGCGTCTTGCGTTGCTCTTCGGATTTGGCGTTCTTGGTTATGCGCTCCAACTCTTTCACGGCTTCATCACGGTCGGATTCCTGCTTGGCCAAGTCGGCTTTGCGGGTGTAGTCTTCGAGCACCTTCTTTGCCAGAATGGCCTTCTCCAACTCCCACTTGGCCTTCTTGTGGGCGAATTCATCCTGCTCGTACTCGATCTGGGTATAGAAGCCTTTGTCGCGGAGTTGGCCGGCGGATTCGAAATCTTTTGCGGCACGTTCCAAGGAAAGCCGAGCTTCCTCGATCTTGATTTGGGCGTCGTGTTGTTGTTCGGCCCAGTCGCCTTGCTCGTATTTCTCAAGCGATAGGTTTTTTAATTTCACATCGAGGACGGCTTTTCGAATGTCGCTGGCGTTGCGGTCTTTTTGAATTTCCAGATCAACCTTGGCGGCCTCATAGTTGGACAGCGCCGTCGCCTCCTTCAGCTCTTCCTGGGTGATCTTATCGGCGAGTTGATCGCTGGCGATCTCGACCAGCAAATCGCCCTTTTCAACGGCCGTCCCTTCGGGGATGACGCTGATGATCGTGGAACGTCCTTCGACGGCGGACTTGATGTCCACGGACTTGGCGGCCTTAAGCTCGCCTTTCTCGTGCAGCTCGACGAGAAAGGATCGCGGCGTGACTACAAAGACATCGTCCTTTTGGGTGGATCGATCGTGTCGGGTCAGCGTTGCCAGCGACCAACCACCACCGAGGATTAGAATCAACGAAACGGCCACCAGCGTCGGCCAGGAGGCCGCGGTACGACGTCGGAGCTGATCAACGAGCTGGCGGTGTGCCTGTCCGGGCGCCGCAGGCTCAACCCGATATCGCGCCCTACACGGATACTTGGACGGTCTTGGTGTTGCCATCTGTTCAGCCTTTCCAGTGCGGTCCTCAACGCTTGTTTCCGCGGTTCGTGACGCATACCCCGGGAACCCCACAGGGATTATATCGCCCAAAGGGTCCGAAATGCCAGCACGAATCCGCCTCGTGGGTCTAAACTTGTCGATTTCCGCCACCCATATCGCCCCACGCAGTCAACGCCGATGCGGTGCCGGCTGCAGCAGTTGGGAATGCGTGCCAAGCGTCATGGTGAGGTTTCGGTTGTGCCCTTCTCCCACCGCCCGTCATCGGTCACGCGCAGCGTACCCGTATCCAGACGAAACTGCAAAATGGCGTTGCGGTAGCTGGCAATCGCGGCGGCCAGGGCATCGCGGGCACGCAGTTCCTCGTTGTCGGCATCGATTACGTCCTGGTTGTTCGCCTTGCCCAGGTTGAATTGGGCCCGGGCGGCGTCGGCGCGGAAGGCGTTTTCATCGACGTTCATGAGTTGAATCCGGCGGACGTCGTCCTCGCGGCGGATCCTTCTCAGGGCCCGGCGGACGTCGGCGCGCACCGTGTCGACCAGCAATTCGTATTGGCGTTCGGCCCGTCTTTGGGTGACAAGTGACTGGCGATAGGCGTTACGTTCGGTCATTCGATCGTCCAACTGGAAATCCAGCGAGGCGCGCCAGGTTGCCCGTTCCGTATTGAAGCTGAAGATACTCTTGCGGTTGGAATCCGAAACCGTGGTGACGCTCCCGTTGAAATCGAGGTCCGGAAGGATCTGGTTCTTCGCGATGACGATGCCGCGGCGGGCGTCCTCGACGCGGTCCGCGCCGGTCAGGAGATCCAGCCGGTACATCAAGGCAACCGCCACCGCATCGCCGGTATCCGCAAGCAGCGTTTCAACCGCAAGCGAATCGGGGTCGTCGTCTTGGGATCGCACGTCGAGTGACTGGTCGACGGACATGCCGATCAGAATCTTAAAGCGGTCCAGCGAAGAGGCGAATTGCTCTTTTCGTTCCACCAGAGAGGATTCGGCGTCGCGCAAGTTGGACAACGCGCGCGTGGTATCGGAAATCTTCTTACTTCGCCCCATGCGATTGACGAAGTCGGCCTTTTCCCAGCTAGCGTGCCGCGACAGATAGCTTTGATAGGTGTTGCCGATACTGGCTTTGACACCCTGCAACGTGAAGTAATCTCCGGCAACCTGGACGACAAAGGATCGGCGAAACCGCTCATAGGATCGCACGGCGTAGATCAGCTCGCGCTCGGCCGCATAGCGAGACTCGTAGGCAACCTTCCCGGCTCCGCGAAAGAGGGGCAGGTTGGCGTCAATGATCACCTGGCCGGTTTCGCCGGAGGTAATGTGCCTTCCGAGATCGCGCATCAGAGTGCCGATCATCCGAGCGGTGATTTCACCGCCGAGTGGAAGACGTTGCGATACCGATGCGTCGGCGACCGCGGACATGGCACGGTCGAATTTGCGTACCTGGCCGAAATCGGCGAAGTCCGCGGAAATCGCGGATGCAAACTGCGGCGTCCAAAGGTGCCGTTCCAACGTCAGATCCAGTGCGGCGAGGTAGAGATCCTCCTTGGCGTTTTGCAGGTCTCGCCCATGCTGCATGCCATAGTGCAGCGCGTCGCGAAGCCCGAACACCTTAAGGTCCGCCGATTCCGCGTCGGTAAAGATCTCGTCGTTGAGCATCGGCGGCTGCGAGGCTTCTTCTTCGGTGGGGGGTTCGACCGGCGCTTGATGCGCGCCCTCGTCGTCGGCGACCCCAGCTTCGCTCGGAGCTTCCTCGGATGTCACCGCCGGTGCGGGCTCGGCGCCGGCTGCGGCGTTCGGACGAAAACCCTCCGGAAGTTCCGCGGTGAGTGAATGCGGCGTAAAGCTGTACATCTCATCGGTGCGAGGCCGGGTATCTTTGGGGTAGCGGATCTGGATATCCGTTGTGGCGCCGATCGCATCTCGCTGCCGCTGCTCGATGGCCTGATACACACGTCGATCCGTATCCCTGCGGATGGCGTTGAAGCAGCCGGAGGCGGACGCAAGGAGTGCGACGGTGGTGGGAAGCCAATAGTAGAATCTCATGGGTTTAAAAGAATCTCTTTGCTTACTTTCTGTCCCCGAGGTAACGCCTGAGAGTATCCATGATTCGTCGATTCCGGCCAGACTGTCCGGGCTTGCGACAAGATTGTACACTGCCTGCGTGATCAGGTTGCGGTGGTGTTTCGACAAGCGTCATTTTATGGGCGCCATGAATAAACGGGTGCGTGACCCAATCGGCGGCGGGCACTTTTCAGAGCACCGGTCAGAGCACCGGGCGCAAGCCTGGTGAACTCCTGCCGTGCGTGGTCCGCAGGATAGCGCCTGCGGCTCTGAGTCGGCGCGTACCCATCCCTCCTGGCGCGTCGGTACGAGGGTTGGCGAGCCGGCAGAAGGCTCCGCTACGTCCGGAGCGCTTCGCCCAAGACGCAAGCGAGTTCGGTTTTCGGTGTCCACCATGATTTCGATTCCCTCGCCATCATCAGCAACGTTCGTCCGAATCAAATGCCGTGGTGTGGTCTGGGAGGTTCGTGAAGGCTTCCAATCGCTCACGTCGGCATCGGACGAGGGGCCAAGCTGGTTCAACCTTGAGGGCTGCCCGTCCGCGAAGTTGGTCAAGACAGGCGATCGCCGCACGGTCTGGCGAGTCCACGACCCAGGCGGCAGGGCGGTGTTCGTGAAGCGGTTCGATCCTCCGGGGTTCGTGGGTCGGCTGAGGGCGAGGGTTTCGGGATCGCCCGCGCGCCGAGAGGCTTATGCCCTCAGAGAAGCCGAGCGCAGGGGTATTCCCGCAGTCGTGGTTTTGGCGGTGGGCGAGGAGAAGGGAGACGGATTCAGCCTGCTGGTCACGTGCGAGCAGCCGAACGCCCGGCCGCTTCCGCTCGCTTGGGATGCGGCGATTCGCGATGTGTCGGCATCGCGGTCCCGCCGGCGTCGATCGGAAATCCTGGTGTGGACAGCCAGGCTGCTGACGGAAGCTCGGGAAAAGGGCCTGATTCATTTGGACGGACACCCGGGCAATATCCTGATTGCCCAAAGCGCCGGCGAGCGTCCCCGTGCCGCCTTTGTGGACTTGGCGCGCTGCGGATGGGCGAGGGGACCGGCTCCGGAGCGGCGGAAGGTTGAAGCCATAGCCCAGCTTTACCAGTACGGCTTCGACAAGACGACGCGCACCGATCGTTTACGTTTTGTGCGCGAGTGCGTGCGAGGTGGCTGGCCCGACAGTGTGGAGGATGACCGGATTCGATCGCGCCAGCGGCATCTGATGCGGTTGATCGATCAGGCACGCGGCCGGATCGCCGGTCGCCTCGCCTGCCATCGCGATCGGCGCTTGAGGCGTGATGGGAAGTACTTCCATCGGGTTTCGCTCGAAAACGGTTGGCACGGCGTGGTGGTGACGTGCCTGGCCCGGCGTCATCGGTTTCCCGAGCCGGGGGTGCCCGACCGGAGTATTCAGCAATGGTGCCGCGATCTGAGGCCGCATCTGGCCACGGTAGCACGCGGCGACCCGGAGCGTGTATCCGGCGATTCCGAGCCGCTGTTTCTCCACCCGATGCGGGCGACCAACCTCGTGGACGCGTGTTTGTGGACGATCGTTGGCTCGCCCGCCCGGCGTACGTTCATGCGGTGCCACCGGCGTCGCCATCGGGATGAGTACGCTCCTCTGGTCTTGGGCTATCTGGAACGTCGTGGCAGGCCTTGGGGCGGTTGGGGGCTTATCTGGCAAGCCCACACAATCCAATGTCGCGCGGAATCCCCTGAACAAGCGGAGCCTGTAGCTCGAAAGGTCGGACGCCAATGATTGACATCATCGCCGGGGACATCACCAAACAGCAGGTGGACGTCATCGTCAACGCGGCCAACTCATCCCTGCTTGGTGGCGGCGGCGTGGATGGTGCGATTCACCGGGCGGCCGGGCCCGAATTGCTGGCGGAATGCGCCACTTTGAATGGTTGTCCGACAGGTGCAGCGCGTATGACGGGCGCCTATCGGCTTGATGCCCAGGCCGTCATTCACACTGTCGGGCCGATCTGGCGCGGGGGCACTGAGGGCGAACCTGAGCTTCTAGCGGGATGCTATAGGACGTCCCTCGAGCTGGCGCGGATGGCCCGGTACCAATCGGTAGCGTTCCCCGCGGTAAGCTGCGGCGTGTACGGCTACCCCCTCGAGCCAGCAGCCCGCATCGCGATCGAAACCGTTGCCGGATATCTGATGGAGCACCCCATGCCGAGCTTGGTACGGTTTGTGCTGTTCACGGATGCAGCACTTACGGCGTGGCGGGGCGCGTACGGGGCTTACTTCGACGGCAGTCCGTCGCCAGGCTGATCTTGACAGGAAATTCACCCGTCCCAACAATAGCTAAGCGTAAAGGGGCGTGTGGCTAAGACGTTACCGCTACCCGGTGCAGGCCGATGCCTGATGAAGCCGGTTCTCTCCAAAACCCCCTTTTCAATCGCGCGTGAGCCGGTTGGGGGCGTGCTCTGACTCATGGCGAGTTGGCGACACTGCACCTTATGGGGATCTCGCGCTGCTTTGCCATGGAATAAGGAAGAAACGAATGACAGGCTTGTACGGTTCGTCCGATAACCCGCGTCTGGTGGGTCTTGTTCTGGTTTGCGGTCTCGCGATTGGGGCGACTGCCGCGCTCGCCGGTCCGCGCAACTATGTGCTGCGCGACGGGCGGACGGTCGAACTGATGCGTTCGGACAGCGAGTTCGCGGTAGAATTGGATTGCGTCGATTCGAGCAAGGCTTGTGCCCGCCGCCTGGCATCCAAGGGGGTCGGCATCATCACCGGTTATCCCGGCGTACCCAATTCTCGGTTTAAGATTCTTCGTGTTGCCGACGCGTCTGCGGGCAAGCGCGCGCTGGTCCGTCAGGATGCGGCGATCCGCTCGGTTCGGGCTGTATACCGCTTTCCCGGGGCTGACGATCCCTTGCTCGCCACGGGAATCCTGCTGGTTCGCGTCCAGCCTGACCTGACGGACGACGAACTCGCGGCGTTGTGGTCCACCTATCGCGTGCGCGTCATCGAGCCGGTGGAGGGGTTGGGGAACACCTATGCCTTGGCCCCGCTCGATCCTGAGGAGGATGAGGTGTTGCGGGCCGAGGCGATGGCACTTGATCGCAGGACGGTCTGGGCCCATCCGAATTTCCGGCGTCGGGCCGTGCTGGCTCAGGCGTTGCCTGGCGATGAGTTTTTCGCGCAGCAATGGTATCTCAACAATACCGGCCAGGGTGGGGGGACTTCAGGTGCGGACATTTCGGTGCTCGGCGCTTGGCTGATTTCTCAAGGCCAGGACATTCGGATTGGGATGTACGACGATGCCTGCGACGTCAAGCATCCGGATTTGGTCCTCAACTATATTGGCGTGGGCAACGATCCTTCGCTTTCGTCCAACCAGGACGGCTTTGACGATCCCAGCCCGAAGCAGATCGGCGACCGGCACGGCACGGCGGTCATGGGCCTGGCGGTGGCGGTGGGCAACACGATCGGCGTGCGGGGCGTCGCGTTCCGATCGCGGTTTACGGCATCCCGGGGGCGTAGTGGTCTTCAGACGGACCAGCAAGATGTCGCCGCCTTCACGTTTGCCCGGCAGCGGGATGTGCAGGTCCACATCAACAGTTGGGGGTACGGTTTGGGGAACCCTGCGCCTCCGATCGTGGAGGATGCGATCGACACGGCGTTTCTTCAAGGGCGCGATCCCGACGGGCTCGCTGGTGCTGAACCCGCACTCGGCATGGTGATCGTTTTCGCGCAGGGCAACACCTTCAACAGCAACGATGTGGGAGCCGGGGTTGAAGTCGAGCCGGGCTCGGCCGTTGCGACGCTTGATAGTGTGATCGCCGTCGGCGCATCGACTGCGCAGGATACGCTGGCAAGCTACAGCAATTATGGTCGGGACATGGAGTTTCTGGCTCCCGGCGGCGGTGATATTGTCGACATCTTTACCACCGATAACGACGACTCCAACGCGGTCATTGAGGACGGGTTCAACCGGGGCGGGTTTCCGTTTGATTGCAACCCCGACGTTGATAGCAACTGCATCGAGGAGCTTGACCAAACCGGTCGCTACACATCGACTTTCTTCGGCACCTCGGCGTCCTGCCCGATTGTGGCCGGCGTGGCGGCGCTGATGCTCTCGGCCAACCAGTCATTAACTGCTACGGATGTGCGGGTCATTTTGGAACATTCGTGCGACCGCATCAGCCCCGACGACGCCGGCTACGATAACGTCACCGGCAAGAGCCTCCGCTACGGCTATGGTCGCGTCAACGCCGAGGCCGCAGTCAACGCCGCCAACGACGCGTTGGATAACGGTGGCCGGACGTGGCCTCGTCCCGCTACGAGCTTTGTGAAGGATGGGACTGATCTGACCTGGAAGGCGGGGATCGAAGCAGACGAGTTTCTCATTGTTGAGAGTGATGGGGACTTCACCTTTGCTTTTGACGTTGATGCGCCTTTCCCGAAGGATCTGGTTTGCTACTCTCCGGATCAGATCGGTTGCAGCGTGGCTCCCATCGAACCGCTTCCGGCCGGCGTTAGACTGACCGGCGTCAGTGCGTGCAAAGACGAGCCGTTCAGTGCGGGCGATACCTGCCTCTTGTCGGACAAGGTCCGCGACGGTGTCGCTTATGCCATCTTCGGGCGCAGCGGCATTGGTCGCTACTCGTGGGGCATTGAGGCTGTTGAAGCCGGCAGCGCCGGCGGGCCCGCGCCCGGTACGGCAGAAGGCCCGAACGTGACCATTCGCCCCTCGATCACGAGCGGATCCTCTCCGTTGACCGTGCGCTTTACCGGTAACGCGGAGCGCACTTCGGCCGACATCGACGGCACGCGCGCGGAATGGGATTTCGATCTTGACGACGGCATTCTGGTGGACGCCACAACGCGGAATGCGGAGCACACCTACGTGGTCGGTGCCAATGAAGTACGGACGTTCATCGCCCGCCTGACCATGTTCGATGTGAACGGGATGCCGGGCGTCGCCCAGGTGACGATTCGCGTTGAGGGTGCTACCGACGGAGACTTCGTTCCGGGGGGGACGTCGAGCAGCGTAAGAATCGTTGTGGGCCTTCCGGGAAGCATTGACTCGGACGTGGACACGGGCGTATCCCCGTTCTCGGTTTTGCTGAGCGTCGATGCGACCACGTTGGTGGGTGACTTGCAGTCCATCGAGTGGGACATGGGCGACGGTACGTCGTCGACGAGCTTGGTTGTTCCGCATACGTTCATCAATACCAGTGACCAGGACTTGCGGATACCGGTAACCGCGAGGGTCACGACACAAACATCCGCGACTACGACACAAGTGGTTACAGCCGAACGGATCGTGACCGTGCGCCCGGAAGAAGAAACCGTGGAGTTACCACCGACGCCAAGCATTCCCGGGGCCGGTGTTCCGGGCGGTGGCGGAGGCGCGGGCGGTGGGGCATCCAGTTGCGGGGCGTTGGGATTGCTGCCTCTGGTCGGCTGCTTCGGACTGCTTCCGCTCATGCGTTACCGTCGACGCACCCGGCGGGTCGGATGAGTTACCGTGCAGACGTGATCCGCGCACAAAAAAAAAAGGCCGACTGCCGTGAGGGGTCTTGGCCGTGTTGATTCACGAGGTGGGGATTCGACTTTCAGCGCTCGGTTTCCCGGAAGCGCCTGAGTCCAGCGCAATGCGTGCGTCGCTGGAAACCCTTTGGGGATGCGGCGAATCCGCAGGTACCAGAAAGGCATCCCGCATTCTCTGAGGTGCTGCTTTTGAAGTGGTGCTGAGCCGCATGCACCGGCCGAAACCGGAGCGCGGGCCAACGACCCGCGCTCCAAGCCTCGGACGATTTTTTGCTGTAGGCGCTAGAGCACTTGCCCTGTTCGTGCGGCGATGGCCGGGCGATCGACGGGCGGCCGCGCGGGCCTTAAGCCCTTGGTCGGCCTCATGTTCCGTGTCGACGGCCTCTCGAAACCGCTACGCAGGACGTGGCAACGCACTAGTAGCGATCGCGCCGACCGCCGCCGTAGCCACCGCCACCACTCCGCGACTCGCGCGGCTTGGCTTCGTTGACTTTCAGCGTACGACCGCCGTGTGATTGACCGTCCAGTGCGGAAATGGCCGCCTGGGCCTCCGCCTCGGAGTCCATCTCGGCGAACCCGAATCCTTTGCTTTGACCGGTGGACCGGTCGCTGATGACCTCGGCGCTGAGCACGGTTCCGTGCGCACCAAGCAAAGACTCCAGATCAGAGCTGGAGACGTCATAGCCTAGATTCCCAATATACAGCCTTTTACCCATCGTAAACCTCCTATCGATGGCGCATACGACCCGCAGTTTTACTTTCAGGATCGTTGTGAAAGGGGCCTATACAAAAGCCACGTAGGAAGGAAGACGATTTTGGTCATGCAATCCGGATTTGGGTAACCAATCACCAGGGGCGTGCCTCGTTCGACGAACCAACCGCAATGGATCATACACCACTGCCGGCGGCAGTCAAGTGGAAAAGGAAACAAAGTTCGCCCATCTCATCCAAAAAGTGCGGTGTTGGGGCTGAAAAGCGTGGAAATCGGCAATCTGTGCGTCCGCGTACGGTCCCGCGCTCGCGCGCGAATCGCTCCATCGGCGAGGATATCGGCTTGCCATGGAACCCACGAGCTAGTGCTGCGTCACACCTTAATCTATGGGTTGTCGCTGCCCGAGCCACCCGAATCGCGCGCGAATCAGAGCCCACCGCGCTAGCGGTGGGACCAGTCCGAGGGCTGGCGCCCGCGGCGCTGACTCGTAACGAACCCGAAAGTTTACGTGTGTCAAAGCACTAGCCGCGGGCGGCCAGGTATTCGACCACGTCGATCTCACCAATGATGCCCACGATTTGCTCGTGGTCCACGACGACGGCCATGTTGTTCTTATCGAATATGGTTTGTACGCGCGAGAGCGGGTCATCGAGTCCGACCTCGCCTTCAAGGTGTGCGGCCGCACCGAGCACGCTGTCGTCCGCCTTGCATCGGCCCTGGATGAGTGCCGAAAGGATGTCGGTCTCATGGACCATCAGGTGTGGCCCGCCGTTGGCCGTCTTGACGGGCATTTGAGAGATGCCCAGCTCCTTCATGCGCTTGGCCACGTTGGCCAGCGACTCGTCGCTCGATGCGAAATCAACGTGGGAGCCCTTGAACTTGAGAATGTCGCGGACGGAACCCAGCCGCTCATCGAGGCCGAGGTAGCCAAGATCCTTCATCCATTCGTCGTCGAAGCACTTGGAGATGTAACGGTCGCCCGAGTCCGGAATGATGACGACGATTAGCTTTCCGGGCCCCAGTTCCTTGGCGACCTTGAGTGCGCCGAACAGGGCCGTGCCTGCGGATGCGCCGGCGAAGATGCCTTCTTCACGCACAAGCCGCCGAGCGGTGAGGAAGGTGTCGCGGTCGCTGACTTGCAGAACCTCATCAATAACGGAGAAATCCAGCGTGCCGACCATGAAATCGTGCCCGATGCCCTCGACGCGGTAGATGCTCGGCGGTCCCGGTTCACGCTTGTGGAACAGGTCGTAGTAGATGCTGCCGTGGGGGTCCGGGCAGACGATGCAGAGTTCACGCTTGGCCTCGGCGGCTTTTTCCTTCAGATACTTGCCGGCGCCGGAGATGGTTCCCCCCGTGCCAATGCCACCGACAAAGCAATCGATCGTGCCGTCCGTGTCCGCCCAGATTTCCGGCCCGGTGGTCAGGTAGTGGGCGTGGGGGTTGTCCATGTTGTAGTACTGATCGGTATAGAACGCGTTGGGTGTTTCGCGGGCGATGCGCTTGGCCACCTCGACGTAGCTATCGGGGTGATCGTGCTCCAGATCGGTCTTGGTGACCACAACCTCCGCCCCATAGGCCTTGAGCATGTCGATCTTTTCTTTGCTCATCTTGTCGGGGATCGTAAAAACGGATCGGTAGCCGCGCACGGCCGCGGTCATCGCCAGCCCCAGCCCCGTGTTGCCCGAAGTGCTCTCGACCAGGGTGGCTCCGGGTTTGATCAACCCCTTTTCCTCAGCACATTTGACCATGTAGTACGCCATACGGTCCTTGACGGATCCGCCGGGGTTGAGGTGCTCCATTTTGACCAGGATGGTGGCCATGGAGGAATCGGCCATGCGGTTGAGGCGGACCATCGGCGTTTGGCCAATGAGCTCCAGGACGTTTTCACAATACTTCATTTTGAACCTCGCTTCAGCCATGCCTCGACTGCGCAAACATCGCCCGCAGCTCGTCGCCATCCTCGGAAACAGGACACCGATCGCCCGGCGGTGGCGATGAGTCGAGTCTTCAGTAGCTATTTCAGCGGCCCGGCGCCCCCATCTTATTCGGGATCGCCCACAAGCGGCAAGTGCGATTTCGGGATGACGTGGCCGCGGGGTGCACCTGGCGGCGGGCGGTTTCTCGTGGAGGGTGATTGCGCCGTCCGGCCGGGCGAACGGGTCTGATTTGACGATGTCCCGTTTCTGACTCTACCATGCCCGTTTGAGTAGTGCCTTGGTGGGCATCCACGCGCCAATACCTGGACGAAAGCATGTCAGAACAACTGTCGCAATGGGTTCGCCGGGCCGCCGGGAAACGCGTGCTGCTCGTTGGTGATCTGATCCTCGATCGCTACATCTACGGCGACGCTGAGCGCATCAGTCCCGAGGCTCCGGTGCCCGTGCTGAGAACCGTGGAAAAACGAGAGGCCGTGGGGGGCGCCGCCAACGTCGCGTCCTGCTTGAGGGCGCTGGGCTGCGACGTCGTTTGCTGTGGGCTGGTAGGCGAGGATCGGCGCGCCAAACAGCTTATCGGACTGCTTGAGTCGTTGGGGGTGGATGGATCGGCCGTCGTGTGCGACGCGGGTCGGCCGACAACCACCAAGACCCGCTTGGTGGGCTTGGCTCAGCATCGTCATCGCCAGCAGTTGCTGCGCGTCGATGATGAGGAGGCCGGCCCGCTCGCGGCCGCCGAAGCGAAGCGTCTGAAGGACGCGGTCGGCGCCAAATTGGCGGCGTGCGATGTGGTCTGCATCGAGGATTACGACAAGGGCGTGATCACCGTTGAATTGGTTCACGACATCGTGGAGGCGGCGCGGCGCGCCGGCAAAAAGGTGTTGGTGGATCCGGCGCGGCTGTCGGATTTCGGTCGCTACCGTGGCGCCGACATTTTGACGCCCAACCGACAGGAGCTCGCTATGGCTTGCGACACGTCGTTTGAGTCGCTCGAGCAGGTTGGCCGGGCGGCCCGCGAGTTGATCCGCCGGACCGCGGTCGGTGCCCTCGTCGCCACGTTGGATCGAGAAGGGTCGATCGTTGTTGAGAGTGCCGGACCATGGCACCACATCAAGACCACGCCCCGCAGCGTTTACGACAACACGGGTGCCGGCGACGCGGTCCTGGCCATGCTGGCCGCCGCCGTTGCCGCGGGAGCACCGCTGATCGAAGCCGCTCGATTGGCCAACGTGGCCGGTGGGCTCGAAGTTGAGCGGTTCGGTTGCGTGCCGATTGCCGCGGACGAGGTGCTGGCGGAGTTGCGTCTGGAAGATCGGATGCAAAACGGGAAATTGCGCACGCGCGGCGAGGTGATCGCGGAGTTGTCGCTACGGCGTGATCGTGGAGAGACCGTCGTCTTCACCAACGGCTGCTTCGACATCCTGCACGCCGGTCACGTCGATTTTCTGCGCCGCTGCCGCGCGGAAGGCTCGATGTTGGTCCTGGGCCTCAACAGCGATGCGTCGATTCGTGGGCTGGGCAAAGGGGACGATCGCCCGATCAATCGGTTCGAGCATCGCGCGGCCGTGCTTGGCGCGCTGGAATGCGTGGACTACGTCGTGGGCTTTAACGAGCCGAACCCGGAATGGCTGATTCGACAGATTCGCCCCGACGTCCTGGCCAAGGGCGAGGACTGGGCGGGCAAGGGCGTGGTCGGCGCGGAGTTCGTCGAGTCGACCGGCGGCAAGGTGGTTCTGCTGCCGCTGTTGGAGGGGCTGAGCACGACCGCCTTGCTGGACCGCATCCGCGCGAGTGGAGCCATCGATTGAGCGATCCGATTCAAGATCAGTTTCAAGAGCACCTGCGCGTTGTCACCGCCGCGGCGAAGCATGCCGATTTGCTGCGCGCCATCGCCGACCGCATCATCGCCTGCTTCAACGGCGGCGGCCGGCTCTACCTTTTGGGCAATGGCGGAAGCGCCGCCGACGCCCAGCACATCGCGGCCGAACTCGTCGGACGATTCAAGCGAGACCGCAAAGCGCTCCCGGCGATGGCGCTGACCACGGACACGTCGATTCTCACCGCCGTCGCCAACGATTGCGGTGCGGACCTCTGTTTCGAACGTCAGGTTGATGCGCTCGTGACCGATCGTGACATCGTCTGGGCCCTGAGCGTCTCGGGGACGTCGATCAACGTGATCCGCGCGATGCAACGGGCCAAGGCCATCGGCGCCGAGCGGATCGGTTTTACCGGACGGACCGGCGGCGACCTGGCCCCGCTTTGCGACCATTGTTTCCTTGTGGATCACACGGCCAGCGATCGCGTTCAGGAAACGCACCAACTCGCCTACCACATCATTTGCGACCGGATAGAGCAAATGTACGCAGGTACCACGCTGTAGCACCCCGCTACCCGAGCGAAAGCGATCGAAAGTCGAAGGGCGAAAGTCGAAGGTCGAAGGACGGGTGGCCCATGTCCTTCGGACATGGGGGAGGCGATGACAGCCGTGTGGCGCTGCGTGCACGTCAACGTCGGTCGTCCACGATCATCGGCTCCCCCACCTCCAAAAGGAGATGGGGCACCCGCTCAGAGCCGCTGGCGCCAGCCTGCGGACTTCCCGCGGCAGACGTCCCACGGTAGGCCTTCCGCGGCGGCGTGTCACAGGGCTTGCGCCCTGTGCTCTGATTTACGGCTTCGCTGCGAAGTGCCGTTTCCACCATGCTGCGTAGGATTGCCGCGCGGGGATCAGCGCTTCGTTGATGGCGGCCACGTTGCTGCGCTTCCTCATGGATTCGGGCAGGAATCCGAGTACGACGTCCACGTCCAGGAGCTCGGTCCCCCGCATGATCTTGAGCCGCAAATGATCGCCCGGCCGGTGCCGCGCGATGCCCCGGCTGAAGTTGGTGACCACCGGAAAACGCTGCGTGATTCCCTTCTTCGTGTCTTCGGGATCGCGCAGGTCACTGAGGGGCAGGCCGTCGGACTCGATCACCACATCACCGATCTGCAGCCCCGCGTTCGCAGCGGCGGTGCCCGCGATGACGTTGGTGAGCGTTACGGCCGGCGTGTCTATGGGAAGCGGCGGCCCCTCGATCCGACGCGGGTCGTACGGTGTCAGGCTGATGCCCAAAAACGCCTTGCGGGAGTAAACGTGGTGTTCCAGGTAAACCGATTCCGTAATCTGCTCGATGCGCAGCAACACCTCCAGATCGTCCGTGGCCAGGTAGGCATCGCGGAGCTTGGCGAGCGCCCCCGCGCCGATTTGGATCAATCGCTCGGTGGCCTCCTTGCGGTCGAGGTACTCGACAGAACCCAGCCGGGGAATCAATTCGTCCACTTCCTTGGCGAGCGCGTCATCCAGCGGAACGAGTTGAAGCGGCGCGATCTTTTCGGCGACGTTCTTCTCCGCCGAGACCGGCTCTGGAGGTCTTGTTTCCACGACAACCTGCGCAGCGCTGGGCGGAACGCATGTTACCAGGACGGCCCCCAATAGGTGGGAAATCATTCTGCCGACGTCTTGCCGGAAAAATGCCGGTGGCTTCATATCCCTAGAGTCGTTGTTGCAATTCATGGCAGATTCGGTCGATGTCGCGCTCGGTCAGCTCATGGTGAAACGGAAGCGCGATGGTGCGTGCGGCCAGTCGTTCGCAATTCGGAAAGTCGCCCTCGCGCCAGCCGAACCGTTCCTTGTAGAAGGGCTGCAAGTGAATCGGGACGAAGTAATTGCTGCAACCGATCCCCGCGTTGGTCAGTTCCCGCAGGATCCGGTTGCGGTCCTCAACCTGATAATCATCGGTCAGCTTTACGACAAACACAAACCAGCTCACCACGACGTCGCCCGCCACGTGTTGCAGTTCGATCCGCCGTTCACTGCCCAAACGCTCGCGGTACAGCTTCTCAACACGCCCCCGCGCGGCGACCAGCTCGTCGAGTCGCCGGAGCTGCTCGATTCCCAGTGCACAGTTCACGTCGCTCAGGCGATAGTTGTAGCCCAACCGCGCGTGGGCCAGCCAGCCGCCGTTGGTGTCGCGGCCTTGATTGCGTAGCGATCGGCACATCGTCGCGAGGGCTTCGTCATCGGTGGTGATCATACCGCCCTCGCCGGTCGTGATCTGTTTGTTGGGGTAAAAGCCGAACACGCCGGCGTCGGCGAGCGATCCGGCCGGTCGACCGTCGAACGTGCTTCCCAACGCCTCGCAGGCGTCCTCGATGATGCGCAAGCCGGATTTGGTCGCGATGGCTCGCAACGCGGCCATGTCGGCCGGCTGACCGAACACGTGTACCGGGAGGATGGCCTTGGTCTTCGTCGTAATGGCCTCGGCGGCGCGCTCCGGCGAGATGTTCCAGGTGTGGGGGTCGATATCGGCGAAGACCGGCTTGGCCCCTTCCATAAGCGCGCAGTTGGCCGACGCCACAAACGAAAACGGCGTGGTCACGATCTCGTCGCCGTCGCCGATGCCCATGGCCCGTACAAGCAGATGCAGCGCGGCCGTGCCGCTCGAGCAGGCCACGGCGAATTTCGTACCGCATTGCTCGGCAAACCGCGTTTCAAACTCGGGCAGTTTGGGTCCGAGGCTCAATTGCCCGCTTCGAAGGACACGGACCACGGCCTCGATCTCAGCCTCGGTGATATTCGGTTTGGCGAGGGAGATTGGTTCCAACGGTCCTCATGCTCCACGGTTTCCGGGGGTACTTGGCGATTCGTGCGTTTCGCGCGTTATTGGCATCAGATGTCCGGTGCGATTATAGTATCGGCGGCTGGGGGATCAAAAGCCTCGTACGCGCGAAGGAGGCCGGCGAGCTGGTAGCGGTGGAAGCGGCGGCGGCTTGTTGGCCCGCGAGGCTGCGGTTCGTGGCCGGCGGTTGTTTATGGGACTCGGTTTCTATCAGATCCGCCCCTATGGGCCCCTGGGAGAGACTTGCGGATGAGAAACGCGGCTGGAGGAAGGAGAACGATGCCTCGGATTCCGAAGCGTACGGACGACCCGGTTCGCCGCCCCCTGCTCACCGGGGTCCAGTGGAATGAGGCCATCGGGCGTCGCACGGCGCGGGTGGCGATCATCGGCATGGGGTATGTCGGTTTGCCGCTGGCAAGGACTTTTTGCGGGGCGGGTTTCCGATGTGTCGGCTTCGATGTTGACTCGGAGAAAGTCCGCAAACTCAACGCGGGTGTCAGCTACATCAAACACATTCCCTCGTCGTTGATTCGCGATCTGGTTGATGGGGATCAGTTGTTGGCCTCGGACGATCCGGCGGTCTTGGGCGAATGTGACGCGCTGATTGTCTGCGTGCCCACGCCGCTCTCGCCCTCGCGCGATCCGGACATGCGTTTCGTCGAGCGCACCGCCCATCTGATCGCCGATCATCTCAAGCGCGGGCAACTCATCGCGCTGGAGAGCACGACCTATCCGGGCACCACGCGCGAGTTGCTAAAGCCCATTTTGGAATCCGGTGGCCTAAAGGCCGAGCGGGATTTCTTCCTTGCCTATTCACCGGAGCGAGAAGATCCCGGACGCACGGATTTCAGCACCGAGACCATACCGAAAGTCGTAGGCGGGATCGGCAAGGTCAGCGCACGGATCGCGGGGGCGTTGTACGGCGCGGCCGTAACGCAGGTGGTGCCCGTGTCGAGCTGCGAAGTGGCGGAAGCCTGCAAGATTCTGGAAAATGTGTACCGATGCGTGAATATCGCGCTGATCAACGAGCTCAAGATGCTCTTTGATCGTTTGGGGATCGATGTGTTTGAGGTGGTCCGCGCCGCGGCCACCAAGCCGTTTGGATTTCAACCGTTTTATCCGGGACCGGGGCTCGGCGGGCACTGCATCCCGATCGATCCATTTTACCTGACGTGGAAGGCGCGGCAGCACGGGCTGAGCACGCGGTTCATCGAGTTGGCGGGCGAGATCAACACGGCCATGCCGGAATACGTTCTGGTCAAAGTGGCCGACGCACTGAATTCCAAGAAGAAGGCCATCAATGGATCGAGGGTGCTGGTCCTCGGGTTGGCGTACAAGAAAGACGTGGATGACATCCGGGAGTCCCCCTCGATCGAGCTGATCGAAATGCTCAAGGGACGCGGCGCCAAAGTCGACTACAACGACCCGCACGTGCCCAAGACACCGGTTCAGCGCGAACACAATCTGGGCATGAAAAGCAAAAAGCTCACCGAAAAATCACTCGCGGGCTACGATTGCGTGGTGATCGCGACGGATCACAGCGCGTACGATTATGACTGGATCGTGCGCCACGCAAGACTGATCGTCGACACGCGCAACGCGACCGGCGCGGTCAAGCAGGGCCGCAAGAAGATCTTTCGCGCGTGAGGTCGGTAGGGCGGGCGACCCTACCTGTACTGGGCCGGCGCAGATCGGCGGTGTTCGTGGCGGCGAAACGAAAGACCGTTGCGCTTCGGTGGCGATCGGCGTGGGCATACCGGAGCGGCGCGGTAGCGGGAATCCCGGCCGTTCCTGGTTATCGGTCGCGCCGCCAGGCGGGGGTGCCGGGCGGATCATGGCACAGCGCCTGTCGAGCGATTCGGCCGGATAGTTCTAAGTCTTTTCTAAGGAGTCCGCATATTCGCTTTCTATTCCTTAGAATTGTCGCCTGATTATGGGTATGGGGGGCTTGTGGGGCTGTTTTGAGGAATCCGAGGCGTTGGGCTACTAGGATTCTGTGAATTGATGGATCACCGGGCCTCGGTGGGCGGGTGGTTTGTAGTGACGGCCGAGCGGGCAGCGAAAGCGGGAGCCTTGTGAGGCTAATACGGAGGGAGTCCATG
>JBHHUB010000032.1:0-26955 GCA_046753625.1 Phycisphaerae bacterium
AGACGTGTTTGGATCAGATCTCACTCAATCAGGTGGGCGAGGCGTGCCAGTTCGGCCTGCCTTGCAACCGGCCGTACACGAACTCGTTCTGCAACGATACGTTCCAGGCCAACACGTGCGGCAACCAGGGAGCGGACGTGTGGTATACCTACACGACCAGCGCAGATGAGTGTGGTGAATTGACCATCAGCACTTGCGGTGGAAGCTTCGATGGTTTCCTCTCGGTGTACGATGGCGGTCCCAACTGTGATTGCCCGGTGGATGAGAGTGTGCCGCTGTCGTGCGACGACGACTTCTGCGGACCTGGAAGCATGTCGCAGGTGACCTTCACGGCGAGCGCGAACACGTGCTACATCATCCGCGCGGGTGGTTGGCAGGCAAGCGTCGGCGTTGGAGAGTTGCAGTTGTCGATCGTGCCCGATCCGGGAGGCTGTGCGGCAGCGGTTGCTTCGCCACCGCTGGCCGATCCGGCGATCGACCTTTCCGGCGGCACGGGGACGTGCGCGAGCGATGCGGACTGCGGTTCGCCGGCTACCGCGGTTTGCCGCAATGGTGCCTGCTACGCCTTGAAGGGTCGCTTCGTTTCGGTATCGCCGAATCCGGCGGACGCGGGAGCCAGCCTGGCGCTGCGCGTTTGTGTCGACGCTCCGGGGCCTGGGACGCACTGCCGCTGGGTGGATGCGCCGGGTGCCCCGATGACCCACATTGGACCTGGTCCTCAGCCCGTGCTGGCGGCCAACCTGCAACCGGTTGCGACCGGGACGGCGGTCTACAGGGATTGGAGCACGGACGGGCCGGACAGCGACGGCAACACCGTGGTGCATATCGGTGGATGTGCGGTGTCCAACGGACACGATTACTACATCCAGGCGATTCTGCAGGGTGCTGATGAGGCCAATGAGGCGAGCTACTCGCCGGCCTTGATCCTGCCGACTCAGCCGGTGTTTGCCGACGTGAACGGCAATACGGTGGCGAATATCGCTGACGTGTTCGACGTGGTGAAGGGCTTCCAGAACGACCAGTTGATCCCGAGAACGTGGATCGTGCTGCGTCCGAGCGGAAACTCGACGCCGGATGTTTCGACCGGACAGATCAGTCTGGCGGATGCGTTGGCGGCGGTTAAGGGCTTCCAGCAGGAGACGTACCTGGATCAGCCGGGTGCCTCTGCTCCGGTTGACTGCCCGTAGTTCGGCATAAGCGATAACCCGACGGGGGGGGGCGAATCGTCGCCCCTCCCCGGAGGTTTTCAAAATAGATTCGTTTGTGTGTTTTGGCTTCGCAATCTTGTTTGTTACGGGAAAAGGAGACCCTTCGGAGGGCGGTGCCCAGGCAATATCACCCCGGGGAGAGAGAAGATCACATCCCAAGGTGAGGGTTCAAGACTTCGGAGCGGGATCGAGGACATTTGTTTGGAATAGGAAGGGGAGTAATCCCCATTGGAGGTGTGGAAAATGAGAGCGAGTATTGGTTCTTTTACTAGGCGCTCATGCTTGAGCGTCGCCGCTGTTGGGCTTATTGCCTTCAGCGCTCTTAATGCTCGTGCGGCGGACTTGAACGTCGTGCCGGTCAACGCGAGCGGTGTCGAAGGCACGGACTGGATGATGGGTCCGGGTGCCAACGAGATCACGCTGTTCAGCGGCGGTCAGGATGTCGCGATCGAGATTTTCATTGAGAATCTTGGTGCCGACAACGTCGCGGCGTATCAGTCCGCCCAGGATTGCAACTACGCGTTCAGCATCTCGGGCAGCATCGATCCGTATGCCGCCGAGTGCCCGACCGCGGGTCTTCCGTTTGATTCAGGCGCTTGCCTGGGTGCGGATGGAAGTCGTCCGGACTGGATTCTTGCCTCGTCGGCCGCGACCATTATCGCGTGCTCGACGACGGCGCTTTGCCCCGACGGCATTTCGGGCAAGTTCATCTGTGGTGCGGTCGTTATCGCCGGTGCAGCCGGCTCCGGCGCCGGGCCGTTTTATGCTTCGACGTTTGGTTTTGCGGTAAGTGGTGATGCCAAGGGTTCGGCGACCGTGGGTCTCGATCCCGATCCGACGGCTACGCTTATCCGCGACAGCGCGGGTAAAGAAGTTGTCATCAACTCGGTGACCGCGGCGACGATCACGGTTGAAACCGGTTCGTGCTGTGGTGTTGCCGGCGCCCCCTTGCAGTGCTTGGCGGATGCGACGGCCGGCGAGTGCGCCGCCGCCGGTGGTGCCTTCACCGCGGGTGGAACGTGCAGTGGTGTCGAGGGCCCGGTTCCGGGTCTGGACAGCAACTGCCCGACTTGCGATGACGCCATTCCGGATGAGATCGAGTGTAACGACAACAACGCGTGCACCGTGGATACTTGTGGTGCGAACGGTTGTGAGAACACCGACACGACGCCGGCCGGCCAGTGCTGTGCACCGACCAACGGCGCGTTGACGCAGATCGATGATGGCGATCCTTGCACGGACGACATCTGCAACGCCGACGGTACGGTCAGCCATCCGGCGGCCGCGGCCGGTACGGCCTGCGATGATACGTTGCAGTGTACCGCCAACGACGTCTGTGACGGCGCCGGCGGTTGCGCGGGTACGGACATCAACACGATTGCCTGCCCGAGTGGTGATCCGGCGACGGACTGCCCGGCTGCGGCTCAGAGCTGTGCGGCTGGTCTTTGCGTCTGCTCGACGACGACGCAGATGACGCTTGGTGGTGCGAATGTTTGCACCGCGGCCGGCGCGCCCGTGGACATCACGGTCGACATCGGCGACGGTTCGGCTTGTGTGACCGGTGGTCAGTTCCTGGTCCAGTATGACCCGAGCTGCATTCAGTTTGAGGGTATCAGCTCCAGCGACCAGTGGCCGCTGGTGCTGTTCCAGGAGATCGACGAGGTCAATGGCCTGGTCTTCGCGGCTGTCGGGATTGCTCCCGGCGGCACGTGCACGATCGCGGGCACGTTGGCGACGTTGAACTTCACGAAGCTTGATGGCTGCGGTAGCTGCAACCTGTGCTATGACAGCATCAATCCCGCCAACACCATCCTGACGGATGACGTTGGCAACTCGGTGGACATCCAGACCAACTGCAGTGGTACGATCAGCCTTCTGGGCACGGTCGGCCTGAATACGCCTGATACGGTTTCGGTCAATCCGGACTGCGATACGGCGTCGGCCACCGTTACCTGGGGTCCGATCACCGCTACGGATTCGTGCGGCACGGCGAGCGTGGCTTGCAGCGCGTTCCACAGCCAGGGCGTCAACATCGACAACCTGATCGCTGGTGGTGGTCTGTTCCCGCAGGGCCTGTCGACCTTCTCGTGCACGGCCACGAGCGACGACTGCGGCAACTCGGTGACTCAGTCCTGGACGGTTGAAGTGACGGATCAGCACTCGCTGGACGTTGAGGTACAGCTTTCCCCGATCGTCGTTGGCGATCCGCTGGATCGTTGCATCTGCTTCGACTTCTACAGTGACTGCGTACAGGCACCGAACCAGTTCTGCCAGAGCCTTACGTTCGGCTTCCCGTTCGACTTCACCGGTAAGTCGACGGCGCACCTGAGCGTTCCGAAGGGTCAGTTCGCTTGCATCACGGCGAAGGATCCGCTCCACACGCTGCGAAGCGTTTCGGGCATCGATTGCGTGGGCAACACGCTCGTGGCCGAGTTCAAGGGCGATCCGACGTTCAACGGCAATTGGCTGGTCAACGGTAACCTTGATGCGTGGAAGGCCGATGGCAATGGCGATACCATTGACATTTTGGACTTCGGTATGTTTGTGAGCCAGTTCAACCAGTCGCTCGATCCGAATTCGCCGTGTGGAACGCAAGGACCGCACAGCGACATCAACGGTGACGGTGTCGTGGACGGTGCTGACTTCACGTTCATCTCGCAGAACTTCCTTGACAACAGCAAGAACTCTTGCTGTGCGACAGGTGGCGGCGCGAGCTCGACTCCGGAAACCCCGATCGTGTCGATCACGGTTAAGGAACTCCGTCGTCGTGGCCTCGGTTCGTTGGTGGTTGCGGACCTGAACGGTGACCAGGTTGTGGACCAGACCGACATGGTCTTGTTCATGCAGGGTCAGGTTCCGGTTCGTGATAGCAAGCGCGGTGGGAGCAGCAATGCCGACCGCGGCTCGTTGGGCCGCTAAGCGGTTGCGATGAGTTGGTGCCGAAGTAGGCACCGGGATGCCGGGCGCTAGCTTGCTCGTGCCGGGCATCTGAGTTGCATCAATAAGGGCGGCGTATGGCTTTCGGGTCATACGCCGCCTTTTTGTTTGGGCGAGCTGTGGGCTCATCTCCGCGGGCGACGGGGGACGTTGGCGGTTGGCGGCGGACAGCTTTGGGTGTGGTGGTATCCTTGCCGGGCGGTGTTGCTATGATCGTGGGGGTCGAGCGGGTGCAATCTCTGGCAATCGAGGGTGTGTCATGGCGGACGAGCTGGATGGTGGAACCGAGGCGGTAGAAGAGGAGATCGAGATGGCCGCGGCGGAGGAGGTTGAGCCGGTTCATGCGGACAAGCTCCGTTGGACCTGTGATCCTGAATCGTTGGGGTTTGCGTCGACGGCGGACATCGAGCCTCTAGGCGGCGTTATCGGGCAAGATACGGCCATGGACGCGTTGCGTTTTGGACTGGCCATTGCCGCGCCGGGGCAGAACATCTTTGTTCGCGGGCTGAGCGGGACCGGACGGATGACCCTGGTGCGGCGTCTGTTGGAACGTATTCAGCTTCAATGTCCCAACACGCAGGATCGCTGCTACGTGCACAATTTCGGCGATCCGAGCCGGCCGCGGTTGATTTCGTTGCCGCGGGGGATGGGGACGGCATTTCGGAGGCGGGTCGATGAGCTGGCGGATTTTGTGCGCGATGATCTTCCGGGTGCGTTGACCTCGGACTCCCTTCAGGCTCGCCGGCAGGCCATTGACGAGGCGACCGAGGGGAAGATCGATGAGACGGTGAAACCGTTTGAGGCCGCGTTGAAGGAAGCGGGGCTGGCGCTGGGAAGTGTGAAGGTTGGGACGGCGTTTCAGGCCGTGATTTTCCCGGTGGTAGATGGGAAGCCGGTTCCGCCGGAACAATGGCAGGCACTGCAATCCGAGGGGAAGGTGTCGGACGAGCAGGTCAAGGCGTTTGAGAAGCAGCACGCTTTGTTTCAGACGCCGCTTCGGGATGTGATGTCGGCCGTCAACGAGATTCGTAGAAAGCGGGCGGAGCGGGTGCACGGTTTGGAGGAGGAGGCCGCCAACGCAGTCTTGGCGCCGATGGCCGCGGCCATCCACCGAGACTTTCCTTTCGAGCCGGTCGAGGCATTTCTGGCGGAGTTGGTTGAGGATGCGGCGACCGTCTGGATTCGTCGGAAGGCGGATGACGCTGGGGAGGGGGCGTTGCGGCATTATCGCGTTGGGGTTGTGCTTTCGCACGACCGGGGGAGCGCCTGCTCGATCGTAGTGGAACATACGCCGACGGTGCGGAATCTGCTGGGCGCGATCGACTACAAGCCCGACTCGAACTGGCCGGGGCAGTCGGATCACCACATGATTCGGGCGGGATCGATTCTCCGTGCCGACGGGGGGTATTTGATTCTGGCGGCGCGGGAAATCATCCGCGAGCCGGCGGCGTGGCGGGTGTTGCTGCGAACCTTGCGGACGGGGTACCTTGAGATTGCACCCTCGGAGATCGGGGGCACGTGGTGGAGTTCGTCGCTGAAGCCGGAACCCATCGACGTGAATCTGAAGGTGATTCTGATCGGCGATGCGGGCATGTATCAGTTGCTCGACGAGCACGATGCGGACTTTCGGCAGTTGTTCAAGGTGCTCGCGGATTTCGAGAGCGAGATTCCGCGCAATGCGGATAGTGTGCAGCAATACGCGGGTGTGCTCGCGCGGATCGCTCAGGAAGAGGAGCTGCTTCCGTTCGAAGGGACGGCGGTCGCGGCACTGGCAGAGCATGGTTCGCGAATCGCCGGACGCCAGCGCAAGCTGACGACCCGGTTCGGGCGCCTGGCGGACTTGGCGCGGGAGGCGGCGTTTCTGGCCCACGAGGAGGCCCGCACGACGGTGACCGGCGACGACGTTCGTTCGGCGATTCGGCGCACGCGCCGAAGGGCGGAACTGCCATCGCGGCGGTTTCAGGAGCTGCTCGCCAACGGAACCATTCGGGTAGCGACTTCGGGCAGTGCCGTGGGGCAGGTCAACGGGTTGGCGACGACGCAAGCGGGTCCGCTTACGTTTGGCTTTCCGGCGCGCATCACGGCCACCATCGGGCCCGGCTCAGCGGGCGTGATCAACATCGAGCGGGAATCCAATCTGAGCGGTTCCGTCCACACCAAGGGCTTTTATATTCTCGGTGGGCTGCTTCGGCACCTGTTGCGAACGGAACACCCGCTCGCGTTTCATGCGTCGGTGGCGTTCGAACAGACGTACGGTGGTATCGACGGTGATTCGGCGTCGTGCGCTGAGATCTGCTGCTTGCTCAGTGCGCTTACGGAAATCCCACTGCGGCAAGACTTGGCCATCACGGGGGCGATCGATCAGATGGGCAACATTCTGGCGATCGGCGCCGCCAACGAGAAAATCGAGGGCTTCTTCGACACCTGCCGCAGCGGGGGATTCACGGGTACCCAGGGGGTGATCATCCCTCAGGCCAATGCCTTGGACCTGATGTTGCGCCCCGACGTGGTTGCCGCTTGCCGGGAAGGCAAGTATTGGATTTATGCGGTATCGCATGTGCGCGAGGCGCTCGAGTTGCTCACCGGGATCAAGGCGGGCGAGCGTGGCGATGATGGTTTGTACCCCCAGGAGACTTTGCTCGGTCTGGCCGTTATTCGGGCGTTCGAATACTGGGTCAAGGCCGTTCAGGGATTGGAATCGCTGAGGGGGCTCCAGGATGAGGAGGAGCCTGGCGAGTCCGATGGGGCACCGGATGCTCCGCCGCCACCGTCGATTTAACGCCATGGCGCGTTTCAAGCGGGCCGGGTCAGGCCCATCCGCGTTGCTGGCAGGCGTTGGCGACGCGCCCGACCGCCAAGCGGTATGACGCCTCGCGCATCGAAATGCCACGATCGTTGGAGAACGTCCAGAGACCGTCGAAGGCATGGGTGATGCGCCGATCCAGTTGGGTCCGTACGTCATCGAGTGACCAGGGGTAGTTGTAGCTGTTTTGGACTTGCTCGAAGTAAGAAACGGTAACGCCGCCGGCATTGGCGAGGATGTCGGGAATCAAACGCACGTCGCGGTCGCGCAGGATGCGGTCCGCCGCGGGCGTGGTGGGCCCGTTGGCGAGCTCGCACACCAACCTGGCCTTGATGTGCGCTGCGTTCTTGTGCGTGATGACATGCTCCACGGCGGCGGGCACCAGGACGTCGCACGCGCAGGTCAATAGCGTGTCGTTGTCGATGGGCTCGCCGCCATCAAATCCGGCAAGCCTGTTTGCGTGTGATTCGTAATGGTTCAGTGCCGCGGGAATGTCAATTCCCTTTTCGTTGTAGATCGCGCCATCCTCGGCGCTGACGGCGATGACGCGGCCTTCGGCTTCGTGCAGCAGGCGGGCGATGCCGCCACCCACATTGCCGAATCCCTGCACGGCAAAGGTGGAGCCGGCGAGCGTGAATCCCAGCTTGGCGGCGACCTCACGCAAGATGCACAACCCTCCGAACGAGGTTGCGTCTCCGCGGCCGAGCGAGCCGCACAGGCCTACGGGTTTGCCCGTGATGACTCCGGGATGGTGCAGGCCTTTGAGCGTTTCGTACTCATCCATCATCCAGGCCATGATCTGCGGCGTCGTGTTCACGTCCGGCGCGGGGATGTCCTGATCGACGGAAAGCACGCCGGCGAACGCGCGGATGTACGCCCGGGCGAGGCGCTCGCGTTCGGTGGCGGAGAGATTCCTCGGGTTGATCGTCACGCCGCCCTTGCCGCCGCCCAACGGGAGGTCGGCCACCGCGGTCTTCCAGGTCATCCAGCAGGCGAGGGCGCGGACGGTATCGATGGTTTCCTTGGCATGCCAGCGAATGCCGCCCTTGGCGGGGCCGCGTGCGATGTTGTACTGCACGCGATAGGCGTCGAGTATCTGCGTGCTCCCATCATCCATGCGCAGCGGGAGCACGGCGTGGTGCTCGCGCATGGGACGCCGCAGCAGGTTTCGCAGGGCATCGGACAGGCCCAGTGTGGCACACGCCCGGTCGACGTGGGCTTGAGCCGCATGAAAAGGATTGTGGTCTGATGAACTCAAGCTGTTGTCCTCCGGCGGCACGCGTATCTGTGCCCGCGCTCCCGATGAAACCTAGCCAACGTGCTTACGCTAACAAGAAAACGCGGATTTGCCCACAGCAGCATTCTTGTTCGGGCTGAGCGACGTTAGCCATGCGGGCTGGGCCGTCGGCAAGCCGTGGGGGTCGGGGCATGTGGTACGGGAATGGATACACCGACTCAAAGCCGCGGGCGCCGGCCTTCGGACCGGGGAACCACCTATTCTTCGATCGGCATGTTTCACGCTCCCAACCGTCCATGTCGATCGGGTGATCCGCGACCCCAGGACCGTTCGCGGCAGGAGGTCACCCGGCTAGCGCCGGGTACTCTGAATAGCTAGCCTCAGACCGCGGCTCCGACGAGGTTGGGCCGATAAAACACGGCCCGGCAGTGATGTTGGGGGGCGAATCTCGGTCCCAGGTCGGCCAGAGATTCCGAGGAGCCGACGAACATGTAGCCATCGGGCACAAGCGCGTCGGCCAGGCGGTTGAACAGGCTGCGCCGGTCTTCGGTAGTGAAGTAAATGGCGACGTTGCGGCAGAAGATGACATCGAACGGCCCCATCGCAACGAAGGGTTTCAGCAGGTTGATGCGTTGGAAGGCGATCAGGCCGCGCAGCTCGTCCTTGGCCTTCCACCCGTCACCTTCTTCGGTGAAGTATTTGCGGAGCAGGGTGGGTTTCATGCCGCGCTGGATCTCCGCGGCTCGATAGACGCCGCGGCTGGCTTGCTTGATCGCGGTGTCACAAATGTCGGTCGCGGTGATCGTGACGTCCCAGGTGGCCACATCGGGCAGCAGCTCATGCAGCGTCATGGCAATGCTGTAGGGTTCCTGTCCGGTGCTGCAGGCGGCCGACCAGACGCGGATTCTCTTGGGAAACGCCGTGGCGGCGCGCGCATCGATCAACTCGGGCAGCGCCTTGTGTTGCAGGGCGTCGAAGGGGGATGTGTCGCGGAAGAACAGCGTTTCCTGTGTCGTGATGGCGTCGATGATGCTGTTCTGAAGTGTCTTATCGTTGGCATAGCGGACTTTGTAATAGAGCTCGCTAAAGGTTTCGCATCCCGCGTCCTTGGCGACGTCGGATAGGCGGCTCTCGATGAGGTATCCCTTCGTCTCATCGAGGACCACGCCACAGAGGTCGGCGACGAGCCGGGAAACGACCTTGATGTCGTCGGCCGTGACGTTCACGCCGGAACTCCTTGCCCCACCATCCGCACGATCTGACCGGCGATCCGATCCAAAGGAAGCACGGCATCGGCAAGCCCTTCTTGGGCGGGCGCCCTGGGCATGCCGTACACGACGCAGCTCGCTTCGTCCTGTGCGATGATGCCCGCGCCACGACGCTTCAGCAATCGACAACCCAGCGCGCCGTCGTCGCCCATGCCCGTCATGATCACCGCCAACGCGGCGCCGCCGTAGGTGTTGGCGACGGACCGGAAGAGGTAGTCCACGGACGGGCGGCAACTGTTCTCCGGCGGATCGTCGGTGATTCGGACGATTACCCGGCTGCCATCCTTGGTCACTTTCATCTGCTTGCCGCCCGGTGCCACGATGGCGCAGCCGGGCTCGACCACCTGCCCCTGCTCGCCTTCGACGACCGTGAGGGCGCACTTGGCGTTGAGGCTGTCGGCCAGCGACTTGGTAAACATCGGCGGCATGTGCTGAACGATGAGCAGTGGGGTCGCCAGGTCGCCCGGTAGCTGTGGCATCATCGTAGCCAGCGCTTGCGGTCCGCCCGTGGAAATTCCGAGCGCGACGACGCGTGGGCTTTCGCCCTGTCCGGTGGCGACGCCGGCGATGCGCGGGGCCACGTCACTGATCGGAGGCGGCGCGTGTGGTTCGGTCGCGGCCGGCGTTGACGACGCGTGATGCGGGTCGCAGAGGATGCCGTGGACTTGGCGGTATCTGGAATAGGCTAGTATCTTGGGGCACAGATCGGCTTGGAGTTGGGCAGCGCTTTCGTCAGGTCCGGATCCCGTGGGTTTGAGCACGAAGTCGAAGGCGCCGAGGTCCAGCGCGGCGACGGTGGCCTTGGCGCCGCGGCTGGTGAAGGCGCTGAGCATGATCGCGCCGACGTCGCTCTTGGCGGCTTTCAGGCGGCGCAGGACTTCAAGCCCGTCGACCTCGGGCATTTCGAGGTCAAGCGTCAGCAGATCAGGGTGAAGTTGCTCGATTTTCTGCAGCGCGATCTTGCCGTTGCCGGCGACACCGACCACATCGACGCCCGGCGTCTTAGCGAGAATGTCCCTGATGATCTTTCGATAGGTCAGTGCGTCATCAACGACGAGCACTCGTGTAGTATTCTGACTCATTGCGTCTTTCCTGCGCTCAGCGCTTTTCTATGGGCGCCGCCTACATGATTGATCCATCGAACCGCGCGACGCTGGGCGGCACGGACGGCTTCAAGTAGGGCTGCAAGGTCCTCGGTCTTGGAAAAAAAGTCCATCGCTCCGCGATCGACGCATTCGACCACGCGCCCGAGGCTTACGTCTGACGTTAGCATGATGACTTGAACGAGAGGATTGGCATTTTTTAGGGCGGAAACCATCTCGACGCCGCTCATGCCGGGCATGTGGATGTCCGCCACGACGACGTCGTAGAGCCCCCGATTCATTTTGGCGATGGCTTCGTCGGCCGAGTACGCGACATCGGATGCCATACCTTCATCACCAAGACGCGCATTGATCAATGCCGCCAGATCCTGGTCGTCGTCAACGATTAGAATGTTCGTTTTCTTCATGCTTATCGATTTCGCCTCAGGTTTCCATTCAAATGCGACAGCTTCGTCAGCGAGCAAGCCCAATGGGGTACGCGGGGGGCCGGCGGTATATCACGAATCCAGCTTGAATCGCCCCACGGTCTGGCGCATTTCGGACGCCAGACACGTCAGTTGCTCACCGGCGGTCTTCGCCTCCAGCGCACCTTCGGCTCCTTGCTTGGCGGCCTGGTTGACTTTGGCGATGTTCTGGTTGATCTCCTGGGTCGCCGTTGCCGTTTCGGCCATCCCGCGCGACATCGTTTCGGCGGCGGACGCCGTTTGCGCGACGTTCTGAGCGATTTCCTTGGTGGTGGCGCTCTGCTGCTCGACGGCCGACGCGATGGTGCGAGAGACCTGGTTGACCTTTTCGATCACGCCGCCGATCTCGCCAATGGATTGGACCGCCTCACCGGTGGAGGCCTGAATGCCCTCGATCCGCGTGCGAATGTCCTCGGTTGCCCCGGCGGTTTGCTTGGCCAATTCCTTGACCTCAGTGGCTACGACGGCAAAGCCCTTACCTGCATCACCCGCCCGAGCGGCTTCGATGGTTGCGTTCAGCGCCAGCAGGTTGGTCTGCTCGGCGATGTCCTGGATGACCTCGATTACCTTGCCGATCTCGTCGGCGGCGCTTCCGAGTTGGCCGATCCTGCGGTTGCTCACGTCGGCCAGTTGGTTCGCTTGGCTTGCGACTCCGGCGGCCTGCTCCGCGTTCTTGGCGACCTCGGTAATACTGGCGGTCATTTCCTCCACCGCCGATGCCACCGTTCGGACATTGGCCGTCATTTGCTCCGTGGACGCGGCCATATTGGTCATGTTGGTTGACATTTCCTCAGCGGCCGCGGAGACGGCCGTGGATTGACACGTAGTCTGGTCGGCGCCTTCCTTCAACTGGGTTGCCGTTCCGAGCAGCATGGTGGAGGACTCGGCCAGGGACTCGGAACCGGTTACAATGGTGCGCACCGTGACCTGGAGTTTTTCCATGAACGTGTTGAAGAAGCGGCCCATCGCCCCGAACTCGTCGTGGCGTTCGGCATCCAAGCGTTTGGTCAGATCGCCCTCTCCTTCTGCCAAATCCTGAACGAGCAACATGGTTTGATTCAGGGGGCGCAGGATGCTGCGCGCGATCACGGTGAGAATCGTCGCCAGCACGGCGATGCTCAGCAGGCACGCGGTCATGATGGTGGACCGGCTCGTATCCATGGCGCTCGCGAGGTTCTGTTTGGCCTGATCATCTTTGGCTCTGATTGATTTCTCGATCAACGCAACGGCGTCGCCTACGGCGGTGCTGGCGATGTCGATGGCATCATCGCTTTCGGCGAAGGCCTGCTCGACGGCCTTGATCTTGGTGCCGCTATTTTTGATCATGGCGACCAGATCGACCCGGATGCTCTGGTCCAGTGCGGTGAAGGAATCGTGCAAGGACTGAACGAGTTGCTGCTGCTCCGGATCCGTCAGCCCTGCGGCGAGCGTTTCCGTGTCCTTGAGGAAGTCGGCGGCGGCTTGGTTCATACCTTCCATACGTTTGTCGTCGATGGTTCCTGCGTCCTTATCAATGATCGAGTCCATGGCCGCGAGCGTCATGCGAAGGTAGACGGCGCGAAGGTGGCTCGTGGTATCCGCCAGGTACCGCAGGTCGTGCATTTGAGCGGCCTTGTCCCCGGTTGTCTTGATGAGCTCCGCAAGCCGCTTGCCCATGTCTTCCGCGTAGGCGTCGAAGCTGCCCATGGCCTTATTGCCTGCCTCGGCACCGCCTTTGATGTATTCGCCCGCCATCCACTTGCCTTTCTCGTAGAAGGCGTCGAAGGTTTCGCGAACCGAATCGATTATGCTGCGGAGGCTGGGATCGACGGCGACCAGCTCATCCAAATCCCGTCGAAATGCTTGGGCATGATTCTTCGCCTCATCGTAGCCGTCATCGTAGCCCTCGGCCGCGCGGGTCGCGCTGATGTCGGTCAGCCACTGCTGCACCTGCACGACATGCAGGTTGGCCGAAGCCGCCAATGCGCTGGCTTTGCGGGCGTCGCCGGCAGTATCTAGTTCGGCCTGCAACCAACGTTCCAGATCGCTCAATTTGGCATCGACGTCCTCACCATGCTCGTCTATGACATCGTCGATCTCGGAGAACGCCGCTTCGATTCTGGCGATTTCAAGACCGCTGCTCTCGATAAGATCCAGGAGCGTGACTTGCACGGCGTCCGATAAGGGTTGAACGGCCGCCTTGGTGGTCTTGGCGGCAGCGCGTTCCTGGTCGGTTTCGGCCAGCTCAACCAGACGATCCGCATGTTGCAGCAGAAAGGCGGCGTTTTGCTGGATGCTTGCAAGCCGTTCACCTTTCGGTCTGCCTTCCTCGCGGTCGATGATCGAATCCATGGCCGCCAGGGTGAGTTCCTGATTGGCCATCTTCATTTGATTGCAGAGCGCCCACTGGTCGGTCCGCAGCCGGCTCTCCTGCAGGGCGGATTTCACCTCCTGGTTGGACCACCAACTGATCCCCATCACCACAAACATCCCAACCGCCACCACGCCGCCGATGGCGAACATCTTTGTTGAAATCTTCATAATCTAGCTCCTAGCTCACTCAAAACCGGCTCGCGCCACCAAGTGACGCAAGGTTCTGGCCTTCGGGGTATTGGCGCCGCGGCCACGAGCCGGTGTCCCATTGTCTGAACCTTACGCCTGAAACTTTCCAACCGTTTGACGAAGCTGCTCGGCAAGATTGGATAACTCGCGTCCAGCCTCCTGTGTCAGTGTCGCGCCCTGGACACCCTGCTTGGCGGCTTTGTCCACCTTGGTGATGTTCTGCGTGATCTCCTGCGACGCGGTCGCCGTTTCGGTTACGCCTCTCGATACCGTCTCGGCGTCGGTAGCGGTCTGGGCGACGTTCTGGGCAATCTCTTTGGTGGTGATGCTCTGTTCCTCGACGGCGGATGCGATCGCGCGCGAGACGTCGTTGACTTTGCGGATGACGTTTCCGATTTCTCCGATGGACTGTACCGCCTCGCTGGTCGAACTCTGGATGCCCTCGATTCGGCGCCGAATGTCCTCGGTTGCGCCGGCGGTTTGTTTGGCGAGTTCCTTGACTTCCGTGGCCACAACCGCAAACCCCTTGCCGGCATCACCCGCGCGGGCGGCTTCGATGGTGGCGTTGAGCGCCAGCAGGTTGGTCTGCTCGGCAATGTCTTGAATGGTTTCAATCACTTTGCCGATTTCGTCGGCGGCGGTGCCCAGTTGGGAGATGCACTCGTTGCTGACCTCGGCCAGGCGGTTGGCATCATTGGCGACGCCGGCGGCCTCATCGGCGTTCTTGGCGACTTCGGCGATACTGGCGGTCATTTCCTCTACCGCTGCGGCCACCGTTTTGACGTTGATGGTCATCTGATCGCTGGAATTTGCCATGTTGCTCATGTTGATGGACATTTCCTCGGCCGCGGCGGATACCAGGGCCGATTGGTCGCTTGTCTGGTTCGCGCCGCCGGCCAGTTGGGCTGCCGTCGCGGTGAGTTGCCCTGCGGAGTTGGAGACGTTGCCGGCATTGCCGGAAATCTCCTTTACCATGTTCTTGAGGTTCGCACACATGGTGTTTAGTGCGAAGGATAGCTGGCCGATTTCGTCGCTGCTGGTGACGGTGCACGTGTGCGTCAGATCGCCGTCTGCAACGGCGTTTGCTACACGTACGGCGTTGCGGAGTGGTCGGGAGATGCTGAGGCGGATGTATGTGATCACGCTAAGGAAGGCCAACAGAGCCACGAAACCTGATATGTATTGGATGGTTGCGAGCATGGCCACCTTGGCCTCGAAGTTGGATTGGTACAGGCCGACGACGGCGTTCATTGCCTCAAGGCAGTCGTTGGCCTGGCGAGAAATTGCGCGTTGGGCGTTGTTATAGGCCGGAGAAGCAACGGAGGCAGAGCCGATGGTATTTGCCGATTGTACGACCGATTTCCACTTCGCCTCGACTTCAATAAGTTTCTTGGTGATTTCGGGTATAGACGGTTCCGGGACCGTTACCCGTTTTCTCATCGCAAGGTCGTTGAAGGTTTCGCCACCGTATCGCAGCGCCGCGAGCGTGGATTCGAAGAGCTTTCTGCTATTGCTGGACGGGCGGGCTGTGTTGGAGTGCTGCGCGGCCGCAATGGCGTCGGCCTGGGCTTTGTCTTGCGTTATCGGTACGGAGACTACCAGCATGCCCATGAGGTCATGGAGTTGGAAATCAGTCTTCGGGCTATTGGGGTGTGCGTTATGGCAGGACACACATGCGGGTGCGATGGCTATATCGGCGGTGGCGTACCTCAGGCCGATCCCTTCGCCTTCTGGCACAAGATCGACATACGGTGTCGCGGGATCTTGAGTTAGGGCATCCCACGCTTGCCGGTGGAAATCATCGCGCAAACCCTTGGTTTCATTGACATTCCATTTGCTCAAGAGCTGGTAGCTGAAGCCTGCGCTTTCGTCGATTGACTCAGAGACCTCGCGTACAAACGTGGCGGGAAGCGGAATGGCGGCATGCATTTCGCCATAGTTTTCGCTTGCTTTGAAGTCTTTCCACTCTTTCTTGAGTTTGCTGATCACATTCTTCGTGTAGTACTTTCGATCAGCCGTGATCTGCGTGGACGCGATATTGCCGCGCAACTTCGCCATGGCGTACTCTTGATGCACAGTCGCCTCCTCGAGGACTTCCTTGGCATATCTCTGAATGAGCATGCGTTGACGCCCAGCTAGTGAAATGACCAAGCCGTCGCTCTTTTGGGCATTGGTTACCCACAGCGTGCTTCCGATGATGCCACCGGTGGTCAGCAAGAGGATTCCGACCATCAAGGTTAGTCGTGTACTAAGCGATAATCTTGTTTGCATTCTTGTATTCCCTAGGAGGCGGTGTCCAACCGTACGTCACGATTGTTCTTCGTCAGTGGCCAAACATTCCATAACATCGAGAACTACGAGTAGCTCCGAATCCAGTTTGTAAACGCTACGCAGAAACCTTCCGTCGACGCCGCCCACGTTGGCCGGCGGCGGCTCGAATGCTTCGGGGTGCGCCGTAACCACATCGGAAATTCTGTCGACCAAGAGGCCGATCCGCTCGCTGGCGTCGTCAACCACAACGCAGCGATGCCGCGGTCCGATCTCGATCGGCTCCATGCCGAGCACGACCCGCAAATCGAGCACGGTCACGACGTCACCGCGAAGATTCACTACGCCACGGACGCAGTTGGGGGCTTGCGGTACCTCAGATATCAGCAGCTCACGGTTGATCTCCCGTACTTGCCGGATGTCGACGCCCATCAGCACGTCTCCGACGAAGAACGTGGCGAACTCGATCTGGCTCGCCGTGCCGGCCCCTCTAGGTTCCATGACGGTTGTCATATCGATCTCCCTGCGCCGACGGGGCCGGGTTTAGCCTGCGCGCCGGCGTTCTGTCTCACTTCCTTCAGCAGCCGGGCGACGGCGCCCATGAGCTTCTCCCGGTCCATCTTGATCTGATAATCGTTGACCCCGGCTTCCATGCCCCGTTGAATGTCGTCCTCACTGGCCAGCGACGTGACGGCTACGATGGGTAGATGCGCGAAGCTCGGGTCGCCCTTGATCTTGCGTGTCAGTTCCAGCCCATCCATGTTGGGCATCTCAATGTCGGTTACGACGAGGTCGAAGCGCTGATCCGAGTCGTGCAGTGTGTTCCAGGCCACGAGCCCATCTTCGCATCCGACGACTTCGTAATTGCTGGATTCGAGGAAGCTGGCCATTTGGGTCCGGAAGAACGTGGAATCCTCGGCCAGCAGGATGGTCGGGACGCCGCCTTCGGACGTTTCCTCCGCCTGCTCCTCTTCGAACCAGTCCGCATGAGCCTTGAATGTCAGTTCCACCAGGTCGATCACGCGCATCGTGTTGCTGTCGACGATGGCCGAGCCGAGGATGCCCGGTTCGCGGAACGTGGCGGTGTCGAAGTCGGCGGGAATGGATTTGATGTCGTCCAGGCACGGCGCGATCAGACCGACCTCGCGCCCGGCAACCCGGAATGCGACGACGAACAGCTTGTCGAGATCCGGTCGGGGCTTCGCCTGGATCAGGTTTTCCAGCGAGAGCACGGGCAGCGAGGCGCCACGGTATTGGAGCACCTCCTGACCTCCGACGCTGTCCAACTGGTCGGTGTGGATGCGTTCGATCCGCGAGATCAATTCCATCGGAACACCGAATTGCTCTTCGGGGTGGTTGGTGAACAGCAGCAGGGACTGCGCGTCTTCGCTGAATTCGCGTTGATCGCTTCGTCCTGCATCATCATCAGCCTCCGGCGCGGCAAGCTGCATGTGCGCGGCGATGCCCGCCACGTCGAGAATCAGGGCCACCGTTCCGTCACCGAGAATGGTGGCGCCGGCCAGGCATGTGCAGGATTTCATGTGGCGTCCCAATGGCTTGACCACGATTTCTTCGGAATCATGAAGTGCATCGACGATCAACCCGTAGCGCAAGCTCCCGGCTTCAACCACGATGATGTTCAGCGCGCCTGGGGTTGTGTCCTCGCGCCGCGCCTCCTGCAACCGTGACGCATCTTCGCCCGTGCTTTCCTCAGACTCCGGGCAGCGCCGGTCGGCGATGTTGATGCGGTGGTTGTCCTTCAACGCTTCAGGGATCGGGTCGAAGTATTTGGACGGCGCGTTGAGCACGCGGTTGAGGCGGACCAGCGGGAGCAGGCTCCCGCGCAGGCGAAGCACTTCCGCGTCTTTGACCCGTTCGATCTTCTGGAGGACTTCCGAGGCTTTGATCCGAACCAATTCGCTGATGTTTACCTGAGGGATCGCAAAGCGTTCGTCTCCGGATCGGACGATCATCGACGGGATGATGGCGAGGGTCAGCGGCAGCTTGATGTTGATGGTGGTGCCCGTGCCGAGTTCCGTTTCGATGTCCACGACGCCGCCAAGCTTTTCGATGTTGGTCTTGACCACGTCCATGCCGACGCCGCGACCGCTGACGCTGGTGACGGTCTTGGCCATGGAGAATCCGGGATGGAAGATCAAGCGAACGGCCTCCCGTTCGCTCATGCTCGCCGCCTGCTCGGCGGTGAGGATGCCTTTTTCGACGGCCTTCTCCCGCAGTCGCGATCCGTCGATGCCGGCGCCGTCATCGCGGATGGTGATGTTGACTTTGCCGCCCTGGTGGAACGCGCTCAGGTGGATCATGCCGGTCGGATCCTTGCCCTTGGCCACGCGCTCGTCGGGCAACTCCACCCCGTGATCGACGGAGTTGCGGATCAAGTGAGTCAGCGGATCGCCGATCGCCTCGATGATGGCTTTATCCAATTCGACCTGCTTGCCGTCGATCGTTAGTGAGCATTGTTTGTCGAGCTGGGTGCTCAAATCGCGCACGATGCGCACGAACCGGTTGAACACGGTCCCCACGGCCTGCATCCGAGTCTGCATGATGGCTTCCTGCAGCTCGCTGGTGACCTGATCCAGTCGCGCGGCGACCGCCTCCATACCCCGTGAATCCGTATCGGAGATCAACTGCAAGAGCTGGTTGCGTCCCAACACCAGCTCACCGGCCAGGTTCATCAGTTTGTCGAGCACTTCGACGTGGACGCGCAAGCTGGTTTCCTGACGTGCTGCGGATGGGGCGGGTTTGTCGGGTTTCTTGGCGGCCGCCTTCGGCTTGGCCGGCACCGGCGCGGGGGTGGGTGTCGGAGTCGGTTCGGCTTGGGCCTGAGGCGGTCGGGCCGGTTCGGCTGCCGGCGGCGGGGTGGGGGCGGTCGGCGCGGATGGCTCTTCCGTTTTGCCCCACTGCGTTTCCTCGGGTGACGCGATGTGGAAGATGCTCTCCAGCGGTATGTGAAGCTTTTCAGATAGCTCCTCGGGCGTCGCCTTGGATCCGACGAGCATGACGAGGATCAGCGATTCCGGCATCGCCTGGCTCAAGTCGCCCATCCCCATGGTGCTGGCGTAGCTGTCCACGAGTTCACCGAGTTCGTAAAGTTGGTTGAGGAACTGGATGGGATTGAGCCCGTTGCGCTGGACGTCGGCGATGAGATCCGCCTTGAGCACATAGATGTGGCAGCCTTGGCGCTGCCTGGGTATCAGCTCTCTAATGCTCATCATGACAAACGTCAATTCGCCGGTGGGCAAAAGGATATCGACCTCACGATCCAACTCTTCCTGCACATCCGGCGCCCCCTCGGTCTTGACGGCCGCCACCAGCTCGGCGCAGAGGGCGGACACGTCGACGTCGTTCGACGTGGCCACGTCGTTGACCATGCTTCTGAGCAGGTCGACGGCGCGAAGCAGGACGTCGACGACGGCGGAGGTCGGCACCAGTTCATGATTGCGGACGAGGTTGAGGATGTTCTCCGCCTCATGCGCCAATGCCCCGATGGAGGTGAGGCCGAGGAAACCGGCGGTTCCCTTGGTGGAGTGGATGGCGCGGAAGATCGTGTTGACCAGATCGGGATCGGCGTCCGCGCCTCCTTCCTCCATTTCCATGAGCTGGTTCTCGATGTCAGCGAGATGCTCGTTGGATTCAGCCACGAAGGACGCGATGAGTTCGTCGTTTTCGCCTGCCATGGTTGGTTCCTTTTTCGTCGCGATCGTTCAGGAAAGACGCCGCGCTGGCGACGTTACTGCGAGCCCTTGACCGTGAAATGTTGATCAAGCCGCATGACGCGGAACAACCCACGGAGATCTTCATTGTCGGTCATAACGGTCAAGCTGCCGCCCTTGGCCGACACGGTCTGGTGGCAAACCACAAACACGGCAAGCCCCTGCGAGTCGATCATCTCGACGTTGGCCAGGTCGATGATCAGGTCGCACGCCCCCGACTCAACCAGATCATGAAGGCTCTCCTTGAACTCGCTCGCGTTGGCGGCCGTGATGACGCCCTTGGGCCGAACCACCGTCGTTTTGTCTTTTTTTTCGGTTTCGATCATGTCTATTCCCTTATTTCCTGGTTTCCCGCGGAACTACCGGACGGTACCGGATCGCGCAGCTTTTTCTTCAGGACCACCCGATTACCCTGTTCGTTGAACTTCAATTCGTCGGCGTAAATGCCCATGAGCGCCAGCCCGCGCCCGCCGTCGCCGTCGAGCGTTTCAAAACCCGGGTTCCGACTGGCCCAGGCGAAGCCCTCACCGGAATCCTCGACCGTCATGGTGATGTCGGCGGTGCCCAGGTAGACGGTCAGGGCGACGGACTTGTTCGGATCCTTGCCGCTGCCGTGCGTTACGGCATTGAGCATGGCTTCGCGAAGGAGGATCCGTAGGCCGAATACGTCCACCGGAACATTATGGGCTTGAAGGTAGGCCGCGAGGCGGTCGTCCGCCTGGTCGATGCCCTCCAGCGTTGCGGACATGGTCAGTTCGAATCGAGATTCCGTTTCGTTCACCGCAAACATCAAAGGTGCCCCCGGGTTCGTCAAAACTCGATTCCAAGCAGGACGACATCGTCCACTACGTTTCCGCTGTTTTCGCTCAAGAGCTGGTCGACGACGGAGTCGACTACCGTCTGTAAGCTTTGCTGCCTCTTGGCGGCAATGAGCTCGCACACCCGTGCGATGCCGTGGGTCCGGCTTCCGTCCTTGCCGTCGGCGTCCGGCCAGGCCTCGATCAGGCCGTCTGAATAAAGGAAGAGGCGGTCCTCGGGTTGCACCGGCATCGTTGCGGATTCACACAATACGGTTTCGTGCATGCCCAGGATGTCGCCGGTCAACTCAATCGGCTCAATGGCTCCGCCGGCGTTTTGGAATAGTGGTGCCGGATGTCCGGCACTGATTACCTCTAATTGGGATACGGATGTGCATAGCTTCGCGTAGCACGCCGTGACATATTGTCCGGGCGGAAGGAATCTTCCCAGCCCGCCGTTGAGCATCATCATGGTCTCGGAGACCGACATGACCTCGCTGGTAAAGCTGGCCGTCAGCGCCTTCATGGCTCCCGTCAGATAGGCGACGCCGAGATCGTGTCCTGAAACATCGGCCACCATGAACCCGAACTGATCTTCCGACAGGCGCACCATCTCGTAGAAATCCCCTCCGGCTTCATAGGCGGGCATGAACCGAACGGCCGTCTTGATCTCTTTAAACGTCGACGACTGCAAGATGCGCTCTTGTCCGGTCTTGACTTGATCCAAGCGCCCCGCCTGATGGGTGACCGTTTCCTGCAGCATGGCCGCTTGGCGTCGAATCTGCTCTTGGGCGCGGGCGAGCTCAAGGTGTACGCGAATTCGGGCCAGCAGTTCTGTCCGATCCAGAGGCTTGGTGATGTAGTCGGAGCCACCGACCGCAAACCCCTTGTGTTTGTCGCTACTCGAAGTTGATCCGGTCAGAAAGAAGACGGGCACATTGTCGAATCGGGAGTCCGCCCGCAACTGCCGACAGACCTCATGCCCATGCAGGTCCGGCATTTCGCAATCCAACAGTACGAGGTCCGGGTTCACCTGGTGAGCCAGCGCCAGCCCCTCAACACCGCCGGTGGCTATGGTCAGGCTGTAACCCTCCGCGCGAAGCACCGCCCCGATCAGCCGCCTCATGAACTCGTCGTCGTCGACAACCAGAATGTGTTGGCCGGTCACGCGAACATCGGAGGCCGGCTTGCGGGCCGTAGACGTTGCGCTGCAGGAGGAAACGGCACACCCAGCCGGTTCGCCATCGTTGTACGCCACACGCGTGCTCCCTATGAATTGAGGACCACCAAGCCTTGCCGGCAAACCTCTGCACCCCTCGCTTCAGGGTAGGAGATTTCCTACCACGATCGTTCGTCAACGCCTATCTCTTCGGCGACCTCGAGGTCGCGATTCAGTAACTCTCGTTACGGCGCGTCCGCTTCGCCGCCGTCCGAAAAAACCGCCCATAGACAACGGCAGCCGTGCCACCGGCGCACGCACGGGAACGTTCGCGAGCCGTGTTATCGCCTCATGAGCGGAGGCAGCGGTCCGCGCTCGACGTGCGATGAGGGGGCTGTGCGCACGCGGGATCGATCGGCGAGGACCAGGGCCGGAAGCGGGCGCTCGCGCGGTTTCTCGGACGAACTGTGTTCCTGACGTGCGCGTGGCACGATCCCGGCGGTGATGAATCGAGTCATCCGTGGCTCGCCATAGCGAGGGAGCCGGACTTCAAGATTCGTTCGCCAGGGGCCGATCACATTAGCACGGCTGAAAGAGCCCTCTGCGCTGCTTCATCTTAAGTAGCCAAGAGCCACGGGCGACGCCAGCGGGGGATGCACCATTTTGTCTTGCGGCGATTCGGGTACAACAAGACATCGACCAGGATCTAGAAGGAGGACGCCAACCATGCGTCGCACATACTGTTTGCTACTTCTCGTTGGACCGATGATCGTCGCGGCGAATGAGCCCGGCGACGATCGTTCGCTCGGCGCACAGGCGGATGCCGCGGCGGTGGAGGCCGCCTCGGAGGAAACGGTTGCCGAGCCGGCCCCAGCCAAGGAGGTACGGCCGTCACGGCGAACTCAATTGACGCAATGGTGTCACGAAAACTGCGCTACGGGGCGATGGGGGGGCGTTCGGGATCAATGGGAAGAGAAGGGCGTCACACTCAGTTTGGAGTACGTCAGCACGCTCTTCGTCGACGCGAAGGGGGGCGCCAACACGCACCGCGCTATTGAATACACGGGCAACACGCATCTGACGCTGTCTTTGGACACCGGTGCCCTGGGCTGGTGGGACGGCGGCGAAGTCTTCGTCTATGCGGAAGAACGTCACGGATCGGGCATCACGGAACGGCATGTCGGCGACCTGTTCACGCTCAACAACGACGAGGAACGCGATTTTGTTCAAGTGTCCGAGTACTGGTGGCGTCAAGAATGGTTCGGCGGAAAGGTCTGGTCCAAGGTCGGCAAGATGGACGCGGCGGGAGACTTCCAGGTGGTCGAGTACGGCTTGGAGTTTATCAACTCCGTTTTCGGCGTTTTCCCCACGGTGCCTGTGCCGACCTTTCCCGATACGGCGTTGGGCGTTGTCGCGGCGGTTGAACCGGCCGACTGGCTCTACTTCATGGCGGGGGTCTTCGATCAGCAGGCGTTCGGCGGAACCTCCGGCTTCGACACGGCGTTCCACGATCGGGCCGACACCGTCACGATGTTCGAGTTGGCCCTGATGCCGGAGCTGGAGATTGAGGGGCGTTCCTATCCCGGAACATACCGCATCGGTGGCTGGTACACGTCCGGCGATGAGGATGTATTCTTCAACGATCTCGACGGGCGCCTGCGACCGCGGACGCATCGCGGCAATGCCGGCCTCTATCTTGCCTTCGACCAGCTTATCTACAAGGAGAACGACGACCCCGGTGACGATCAGGGGATCGGCGCATTTTTCCAGTTTGGCTGGGTACCGTCGGCCTACAATGAGATCAGTCAATACTACGGGGCCGGGATTCAATGGATCGGTGCGTTGCCGGACCGAAACGACGACATCCTGGGCCTGGCCATGGGGCACGGGCACCTCAGCGGGCGCGTCCAGTCATTGGAGGCGCGGTACAGTGAAACGGTAGTCGAGTTGTTCTACAAGGCTCAGCTTACGCCCTGGTTCAGCCTGATGCCCGATCTGCAATACATCGTCAACCCCGGCGGAGATGGCCGGGATGCGTTCGTCGTCGGTGTGCGAACACAGATTTCGTTTTGAGGCAATGCAACCTGGAGTGGGCTCACACGGGCGACACGCTCGGGTTGCATCAAGCATGGAAAGGCTAGTGTAATGACCAAGAATCGATGCTCCAAGTTCGTTGTGTTCGTGGCCGTGGGCTTGTCCACGTGCTTCTCGGGTTCCTGTGCGACGGAGTTTCGAGACGCCGTGAAGACGGGCCTGCTCGATTTCACAAGCGGCACCGTGGCCGACACGCTGGGTTCGTTCGTATCGGCATCCACCCTTACGGGCGGCGCCGCGGCGGATCAGTAGGCCGCGCGGCGGGGCGCATGCTATGGCATGCCCCATCGCCAACCGGTACCACACGCTGCGCGCGTCCCATAAGACCGGGCCCGGCGTCGGCGAAGCGGTTTTTCTTGACTGGGGAAAACGGCAGGAATAGAGTCACATGTACGCGGGCAGGCGATCGTAGTCCTCGCTCCGTGGGGCCGACCCCACAGGCGTACAAAAGTCCTTGGTGCATTTGGCCCTCGTGAGGCGCACCAGTCGCTTGTGTGGTGGAGAGATACTGATGAACACAATTACGTCCGGAAAGTGGTTACTAAGCGTGGTCGTACCGGCCATGCTGATGGGGTGCCAGTCGACTCAGCGCGTGGCGGGTTCCAAATCCGTGGTGCAGGAGCTCCCCGGCTTGACGTCGGCCTATCGTGCGGCCGCCAGGCGGCGGCAGGATCCGCATGCTTCGACCAGATTGCCCATCCGCAGAGCCCAAAAACGCAACCTTAGAATCCTGACGGAACAATGCCAACAACTTCTGGCGGATGCCCAGGCGTGGGATAGCGACGCCCGCTTGACATCAGTAGACGCGGCCGATCAAGACGAGCTTCGTGCCACGGTGGCCGCCTTTCGGGATTCCTTGGAACAATTGTCCGCCGCCGCCGCCAAGTCGCGCATCCCCAATGTCCGCGAACACTATGCCGCTGCGGTTTCATCTTATCGGCGCTTGCTGGAGATGACGGATACGTTGAACTAATCGTCGCCGGACGCTCGGACTGTCCTCAGGACCGCAGTTCGTATCGTAGATTTCTCCTGCCGGATACCCATTCGGCAGGAGAAATCTACGATGCGAATTGCGGTTTTTTTGTGCGCCTCGGTGGTGTGCTGGTTGAGCGGATGCGCGTCGACCCACCGTGAGGCGTATCCGGCGGCCAGGCAGCAATGGCGGGCGCTGTGCGCCAAGATGCCACAAGGTTGCGTGGAGGGGGGCACCATACGCGGCGTACCGGGTCGTGTTGGCCCCGGTCGCCGCCTCGCACTCGAACGTATTGCGGCAAGCGCCTTGAGATCGGTGGTTCGGGTCAAGACGGCGCCGCGCGAAATCCCCAACATTACTCCTGCGACCACGCGGCCCTATGGCGTTTCCAGCCGATCCGGCGGTAGTGGCGTTGTGATTGCGGCCGATGGGCTGATCCTGACCAATGAGCACGTTGTGCGTCGGGCGGAGCACATCACGGTCGTGCTGCACGACGGTCGCGAATGCCCGGTTCATTCGGTGGTCGTACATCCCTGGCTTGATCTGGCCGTCCTGCGCATCGACTCCGACGGTCTCAACCCGCTTGTGCCGGCTCAGGCGAGCCTCAAGCCGCAGGATGCGGTGGTCGCGGTATCAGCCGAGGTGGATTGCGAAGTCCATCTCGTCCGGTCGGGCGTCTTGACGAAGCCGCGCGTCTCGCTGCAACGTGAGCTGGATCCCTCGGGGCGACGGGCTTACAAGGACCTTCTAGAGAGCACTGTCTCGCTTGAGCCGGGCTTCAGCGGTGGACCGCTCTTGACGACCAGCGGGGCATTCGTCGGCATAAACGTGGCTGCAACTGGGCAGGAAGGTCGCCGAGCCAAGCGGGGCTATGCCATTGCGTTCGACGAGCGGAATCGAGAAGCCATCCAACTCCTCGCCCGCGCGGCCGACCGGTAGGCGTCGTGCGGCCGCGGCCCAGCTCGTACCGAGCCTGGCCCGACCCTTGTGGCAGCGTATTGAAAGACGGGTTTTCTGGTGGTGGGGGCGGCTTGATCCGGTGAAAACGGGCGCTATCGCCGGTCCAAGTGAGCCGGTGATAGCAGAATCACCGATATGACGCCGGTACCACAGGTCTTCAACACGCTGCGGAAAAGCAGGAGTGGCCAGCCCGAAGTATCGGGCGCCGGACCGCAATCCCTGGCCGCCCCCTTGGCGCCCGCTGCTCCGCTGGCGGATTGGGTTGACCACGCCAATGCAAAGCCGTACCTTGACGTTCGGTAGTGAATTCGCTCCGCGAACGTCTTTCCGGTGAAGGTACGTGCCGATATGCCCACAAACATCCACGGTCGGTTGAGCGTTGCCGGTGAGCGGTTTGGCGTCGTGATCAGCCGCTTCAATGAGTTCATCACGAGCAAACTTGCCGGCGGCGCGATCGATACGTTGATCCGTCACGGTTGCAAAGACGAGGACATCACCTGCGTCTACGTGCCCGGTGCGTTTGAGCTGGCGCAGGCCGCGCGAAGACTGGCGGAATCCAAGAAGTTTGATGCGATCATCTGCCTGGGGTGCGTGATCCGCGGACAGACGTCGCACTTCGAATACATCGCAGGGGAAGCCGCCAAAGGCATCGCTCAGGTTGGGTTGGAAAGCGGCGTGCCCACGACCTTCGGCGTCATCACCGCCGATACTTTGGAGCAAGCCATCGAACGGGCAGGCAGCAAAGCCGGCAACAAAGGGGCGGATGCGGCGGCGGGGGCGATTGAGATGGTCAACGTCGTCAAGCAACTTGCGGCCTTGTCCTGATCCCGCATGGCCTGATTCCCGATGACCAACCCCAAACGACAAGCACGAATCATCGCGATGCAGGCGCTCTGCCAGTGGGATGCGCAGCAGGACCAGTCGGCCGAGGCGCTGGCGGCTTTTCTTGAGGCGCAGCATGCCCACTACAAAGCCGTTGCGTACGCCACCCAGCTCGTGCAGGCGTTTTGGGAGGATCCCGGCCGGGTGGATCGGCTGATTGAGGCGGCGGCGACCGATTGGTCGCTGACTCGGATGGCCACGGTGGAGCGCAACACGATGCGCGTCGCGGTGGTGGAGTTGCTGCACCAGGTTACACCGGCCAAGGTGGCGCTCGACGAAGCCATCGAAATCGGTAAGGAATATGGCGGGCAGGAATCTCCGGGATTCATCAACGGCGTGCTCGATCGCGTGCTCAAGAACGTGGAAGGGGACAAGTCATAATGGGGTTGCTGGACCGGTTCAAGAAAGGCCTGAAGCGAACGCGCGAGAAGATCGGCGCGGGGTTCCGCTCCGTCCTGCGCGTTGGACAGAAGATCGATCTCGACACGGTGGATCGGCTTGAGGCGTCCATGCTGGCGGCCGATTTCGGT
>JBHHUB010000033.1:0-26534 GCA_046753625.1 Phycisphaerae bacterium
CCCCGCCCGGCGTATGGACCGAGGGTGGCGTTTGTGGTCCCAATGCCGAGTGCCCCCCCCCGGGGTAGTGGAGCAACAGTCTACGGATTGTGGCGGTAGGATCGTCGTGGGGCCGGTGCCGATGGCGTTTTCACATGGCGGTTGTCGGGCGGTGCCCTTGAGGCCGTGCGGGCTAAAGCCCGCGCGGCTCAGGGCCTTGCCTTTCGACTTTCGACCTCCCAATCTTCAATCTTCCTATCTTCCAATCATTCCCACCCTTAAACCCCTGCGACGAACTTGAGCAACTCCATGCAAATCCGCCCGGCGTAGGTGCCCAGAACGTAGCCCGCGATCGCCAGCAGGACGCCGACCGGCGCCAACGATGGATGAAACGCGGCCGCCACGATGGGCGCGCTGGCGGCGCCGCCGATGTTGGCCTGCGATCCGAGCGCGATGAAGAACACGGGGGCACGGATGATCCAACCGACGCCAAGTAGAATCACAATATGAACGGCCATCCAGACAAACGCCATCACGATCAGCCCGGGGGCATCGAGTACGTCGTTGAAGTTGGCGTGCGCGCCGATGCAGGCGACCAGCAGATAGATGAACACCGAACCGATCCTGGAAGCGCCCGCGCCTTCCAGATCGCGCGCCCGCGAGAACGAGAGCCCCACACCGAGCGTTGTGACCAACAGGTATTTCCAGGTGGTTGCGGAAAGCAGGCTGATCTCATTGCGGCTGAGCAACGACACAAGCCCATCGGCCAGTAGGCTGCAGCCCCACGTTCCGCCGAAGCCGATCGCAACGATCAGCATCAGGTCGGCGAGCGTGGCGACGCGTGCGGTGCGCTCCTGAAAATCGGCCATGCGATGCTCCAAGTCGCGGATGGCCTCGGCGTTGGCGCCGGTCCACCGATCGATGAGGTGCTGTTGCCCGGCCACAAACAGCAGCACGCCCATCCACACGTTGGCGACGAACACATCCGGGATCACCATCTGCGCGATCATGGCGTCCGATGCCTCGGCCATCTGACCGAGCGCCACGAAGTTGGCGCCGCCACCGATCCAACTGCCGCACAGCGCCGTCATGCCCCGCCAGATGTCATGCGGCAAAGCGAACATCGACGCCCACGGCGAGCCGGCCGCCGGTTGAACCTGCAGCATCACCCACAGCGCGATCGGTCCGCCGATCACGACGCCGAACGTCCCCGCAAGCAGCATGATGCCCGCCTTGGGGCCGAGGCGAATGATGCCGGGAAGGTCCAGCGCCAAGATCAACAGCAGCAGCGCCGTCGGCAGGATGTGGGCCTTGACCCAAACATAAAGCTCGGATTCGTGCGGAATGACGCCGAGCGTCGTCAACAGCGTCGGCACAAAATAGCAAAACACCAGCGACGGAATGATCTTGAAGATCTTCCCGAAAAGCGGATGCCCGGCGAGCCAGAAGATGGTCGCCAGCACCACGAGCAGGATCGCCAGGATCCCCGCGGGCTCCTGGATCGGAAAGAAGGGTAGCGGCTCATCCATGTTCGTCTCGCTGGAATTGCGATCGACGGAGCGGCGGAAGGTCACCCGCGCCGGTGCATCGACCGAGTGATCCTCGTCAATTCCCGGCCAGGGCGTCGCGGAAGACTCCGGCGGCGATCGTGTTGCCGGCTTCGCTGAGGTGGTTGCAGTTGAAGTAGTTTTCCGCCGACGCCCCCAACGTCTCATCGACCGCCGCGATGTCGACCAGAATGGCGCCGGCGCTCGTTGCGGCCGTGCGGATCCGTTCGTTGAGCAGCCGGAGGTAGGCGTTGGCGTTGGCCGCCTGCGCCGGCAGGAGGATGTCCAGGGGCAACGCCGGGCATGCGCCGACATCCTCGCGAATGAAAAAGAGCGTGGCCACCAGCACGGTGTGCCCGGCCCCGCTCATGGATGCAATGGCCCGCTGGATGTTGGCCTGCGTCTGATCCAACCGGTCCTCAAGGGTGCCGGCCAGTGGAAAGTCCGCATCCTCGGGCGAAAGCAGCAGAAACGGATCGTTGTCCTGAATGAAATCAATGACGTCGCCGCCGCCCTCCCAATACATCCAAACAGCGGCGTTGGGGTAGATGTCGGACGCGATCAGGGCCTCCAGCCGGTCGTTGCCCTCGGCCGTGGTCTCGCCGCCCTCGCCCTCATTGGCAAACGCCTCGGGCGGTTCGCCGAGCATCTCACGAAGGATGTCCGGATAATCGCGATTGGAAGGCCCGGCCGTGGTGGAATCGCCGAACGCCACATGAGTGACCCGCCCGTCGGGCAAACGCAGCTCACCACACCCCGCCAGAAGAATCGAACACGCCAGCATCGACCACGGAAAAACCGACCGCGACAGGATCGATCCGCCCATCCGTAAACGAAAACGCCCCATAATGGCCCTCACGCGAAACACAAAGAATCCATGTCCTTACAACGAACGGACGGCAAGACGCGCCGACCGGCTACCCGTTCGCCTTCGCAACAGGCGACGTTACGGGTAAAGCATACCCGGTATTTCCCATTCGGCCACGGGATGCTACGCGGCGAACGCCGAGCCGCGGGCCTGAAGCCCGCGCGGGTTCGGGGCTTGCCCCGCATCCATCAAACCCACAACGAACGGCCCAATCTGCAATCTTCAACCTTCCAATCATGCCACCACCCTCGGCGTCACGGTCCCGTTGGTTAGATCGTGCATGCCGCCGACCAGCGCGTCGATGCATTCTTCCGGCGCGAGAAAGCGCAGGGCGATCTCCGGGCCGAATTGCTCCTCCACCTGCACGCATTCGCAGCGTGCCAGCAACTGCCGGACGCGCTCAAGAATCCGATAGGGGATCGTGCATTCCATCGCGATGCGGATGACTTTTTCTTCGGTCTCAAGCGCTTCGAACGCGGCGTGCGCGGCGGCCGTGTAGGCGCTCACCAGCCCGCCGGTGCCGAGCTTCGTCCCGCCGAAATAGCGCGTGGTCACGATCACCACATCCCCCACATCCGCGCCGCGAAGGACCGCCAGGGTCGGCGGGCCGGACGTGCCCGAAGGCTCGCCGTCGTCGCTCATGCCTTCGGACACGCTGGCGCCGTATCCAATGCGAAAGGCGTAAACGTGGTGGGTGGCGTTGGGCATTTCGGCGCGCATCTCCCGGACAAACGCCTGCGCCTCCTTCACGGTCAACACCGGCGCGATCGTCGCGATAAACCGGGAGTTCGAGACGCCGATTTCAACGCGTACACGGTGTTTGGGGATTGCGTATCGACTCATGCGCTCTACCTTTTAGCGTCTAGTCCATCGGGTTTACGTATGCCTTGCATCGTGCGGGTGATTGGAAGCGCCGTGCGGGTCCGTGCCACTTCCGGCTGCTCAAACGCCGTTCTCTCCCGCAGCCTAAAAGCCGTCAGCTATCAGCCGTCAGCCAGCCATGGGTCGGAACACGTTGCGCGGCTTCAACGCAGCCCTCCCATTCAGCCTGAAAGGCTGAGCTACCGTAGCCGTGGGTCCGCTCCCAGCGGACCCACGGTGACCGCACACTCCGCCCCATTCGACCCTGAATGGGTCGTCTAGGTGCCATGCCGCGCACGCGTCACAGAAAAGACGACCCTTCCAGGGTCGGGCAGTTGGGTGGCGCGCGATCCGGGGGCGACGCTGCGCTTGCCCCCGGCTACTATAGAGCAGGCCTTCAGCCTGCAATTACCGCCGACGACGCCTGCAACCACAGCCGCCGAAACCTGCAATCACAGCCGCCGATTAGATCGCGGACCTCTGTCTTGCGGGTTGGCCGGCTCAAGTCAGCAAGCTCACGATCTTGTCCACAAATCGTTCGACGGTCAGCTCGGCGACGCGCTGGCGCCCATCGAGTATCAGCGATCGTCGCAGCGCTTCATCCGTTATGATGCGCGTTATCGCGTTGGCCAGAGCGGTCGCGTCGCGCGGCGGCACGAGCAGCCCGTCCTTCTCATGCGTCACGCTGCTGGGGATGCCCCCGACGTCGGTGGCGATCACCGCCAGCGACCTGGCCCGCGCTTCAACGAGCACGCGTGGCGTTCCCTCCGAAAGGCTCGGTAGCACGAGCAGATCGGATCGATCCATCTGGTCGAACAGTTCCCGGCCAAACGAGGCGTAGCCTTCCCAGGTGATGCGCTGCTCGATCCCCAGTTCTCGCGCCAACACACAGAGTCGAGCGTGGTCCGCACGGAATTTACCCCACGAACCGACGATCGCCAGCGAAACGGCGGCCGGAAAACCGGATCGACCCAAGTCCAGCGCGGCCATCGCCCGCAGCAGATACTCGATGCCTTTCTCCGGACGAACGAACCCCACGAACAGAATGCGCACTGAATCGCCCGTGCAGGTATCCTCGCGTTCATGGAAATCCTTCGCGCCGATGCTCGTGCTGATCACGGTCTCGGTCCGCGATGTCCGATAAATGCGTGATAGAACCGCGCCGTTGGCAAGTATGTGGGAACCGGTCATCATCGCGGCCAGCCGCGTCATGATCTGCTCGAACCGGGCAAAGACCAGGCCCACCGCTTGCAACGCTCGGCCGTACCCGCGCGGGCTTCCCCTCATCACCTGCCGGGCATCGGTCACAACCCAGTGTACGACGCGCCGGCCTCGAAGCCCCGCAAACCCATGGACCAGCCAGCTCAGCGGCCAGCTTCCGCGAAGAAACACGACGTCCGATTCGGCTACGACCTGCCAATAGCGTCGGGCGAGGCGATCCGGCCGCTTCATCGCAACCAGGGAATTTCGCCACGCCGGCCAGGCGTATACCTGAACATTCCCCAACGGGAGCGCAAAATCACAGGTTGGCCCGAATTCCGGTGCGATCTCCGGCGCGAAGTAGCGCAGTTCCTTGAAGCGCGGCGCCAGCAGCGCTACGATCCGCCCGAATGAATGGTGTGTGTGCCAGGCGCCGTCGCGCAGGGATACCGCGTTGCCGCACACGCCCAAGACCATGTTTCGACTATCCGACACGGGCGAAAACCCTACCGTTGTTTCTCTTCACGACGCGATGCGGCGCCGTTCGTTTTGCAAAGCGTAGCCGGTAATCGTGCGCGCATGGTTTCACCCCACCAGACCGGATCGTTGGGCCATTTCCGCGCGGTAGTGGCTCATCCAAATGCCGAGGATCAAGTAGAAGTGCAACAGGAAGGGCATCATGGCGGACGACGGCGCCAAGGATTCCTGAGTAAGACAACTCACCACAATCGCCAGCACGAGCGAAAGGAAGATGCTCGGAATCACACGGGCAGGACCGTCCCCGACCGTGCGCCGCCAGCCGAGTAGCCAACCGAGCATTGCCAGAATCCACGCGATAAAGATCAGGAAGCCGAAGATGCCGTGCTCGGTCAGTATGTGCAGGTAGTTGTTGTGCGCCGCCTCCAACTCGACGGCGCCGGATGACAGGTGAACGAAGTAGTTGAAGTTTTGAAACCCGACACCGGTAATCAGCACGCCGGGGCTTTGAACCAACCATGTGACCAACTGCATCCATCCCCGCAGCCGCCCCGCAGAGGATTCCTCCAACCCACCTGAAGTCGGCAGCGCGAATCGATCCTTGAGTTCCGGTGACAGGGAAATCATGATCCCCACGATCAAGAGGCAGCAAAACGTGATGGCCGTGGCCTTGATCGCACGCGTCCCCGTCATGGTAAAGGTCAGTGATACCGCCCCCACGCCGATCGCCAGCATCGCCGCCCGCGACCATGAAAACAAAAGCGCTAGCAGCAGGACGGGCGCGGACAGATATACGAGCGTCGTAAGCCAGGATCGTGGTGCGATCTGAGTAAGGGTAAAGGAGGCGAAAATGCCGACCACCGTGATCATCCCGAGCGACGCGCGGTGGAAACCCAGAATCGCGACGTGTCCGTAGCCCGCCTCTCGGCGGTAACTGAACGCCATGTCGGCCAGACCCAGGTAATCGATGATGCCCAAGCAGGCGAGCACCAGCGAGAAGAGCCAGCACAGCTTCAGGCATTGCACGAGCAAAGGGCGGTCGATCCGGTGACGCAGCGGAAGCATGAATGCCAGAACAATCGAACAGAGGGATACCACGCGGTACCCGGCCATCAGGACACGCGTCGGCACGCCCATGAATCGCTGAAACGATCCGGCCTTCTCGATGTCGAGCAGTGGATCGTAACGAACCAGGCCAACAAGGATGCCGACAAAAAACACCACGAACAGCGCGAAGGTCAGACGACCCACCTTCATGGACCCGAACGCCGGTAACTTGGCGCCGAACAAGATCCATGGACTCAGCAGGTACAGGAACAGCGGAGCCAGCCATACGCCGCCCGACGCGCCACCCGTAAACGACGTGACAATGACGCCGCAGTAGCTTGCCACCAGGACGCATTTGAGCGTGCGCGCGCGCTTCGAGAACATCGCGAAGGCGAGCGCCAGCGATGCGTAGATCAAAACCGGAATCAGGTAGGGAACGCTCATGGGGCAACGTCTCTAAGAGGACCATCGCGACCGGAGTAGACGTTCGATAGAAAACCAACGCTTGCGCTGATGTTGAATCGACTTTCGGATACAACGCGCCACGCCGAGTCCTTGTTGGCCGGTGCCGCGCGGAGGAGGTCGATGCCGCGCCGAGCCCATTGGGCCGGCGGCGCATCCAGCGACTCAAACGCCACGAGGTCAGGGATCATAACCACCTCGTCGCTGACCGCCAATGACACCAAGCTGGGCAACCCCGCAGCCTGAGCTTGCACCAGGACAACCGCGAGTCCTTCGTACACGGAAGGCAATACAAATAGATCAATTGCGTAACGCATCAGCAACGGTACGTCGTGGCGGATTCCGGCGAACGTCACCTGGTTTGCGATACCTGATGCGCGCGCGGTCGCTTCGATGTCCCCGCGCAACGCACCGTCGCCCACCAGGAGTAAGTGGGCGCGAGGTTCGACGGCGACCATCTCCGAGAAGACGCGCAGCAGAAACGAGTGGTTCTTGGCGGCTCGAAAGCTGCCCACGTGCCCGACGACGATGGCGTCCCGTGGAATCTTCAATGCGTTCAGGAGGGCGGCGCGGTTTCCCGGTCGGCGAAAAGCGTCCGGATCAATGCCGCAGGGCACGATCGAGCAATTCGATTGCCTTGCCCACTGCGATCCAAAGAGATACGTGGCCGCAGGCGTCGAACACCCGATTCCGTGCGTGCAATGCTGGAGCAACAGCCGCCGCATGAGCCATCGGTAGGCCCTGCGCCGCAAACCGTTGCCATGGCCGTCTCCGGTGGAGTGGGCGTGGGCGACTCTGATCCCGACCCTGGATTGCGCGGCGGCTTGAAGCACGTTGCCCGAGAAAAAAAGCAGATGGCTGTGGACGGCATCCACATCCCGTTCGTCGAGCACCGACCGCATTCGCCGAACAAACCGCTTCCGCGATCCTTGTACGGGGCAAGAGATCATTTCCCCGCCGAGTTCGCGGATGGCGTCATCAAAGGTGCCCGGTTCGCTGCTGAGCGTGCAAAACGTAAACCGGAATCGATCCCGGTCGATGCGCCTCAGGACGTCCATCAGCCAGCACTCCACGCCGCCGACGTTCATGCGCGCCACAACTTGAACAACGTGTACCACCCGTGAATTCCCATGCCCGGCCGGCAACGGCCTCCATAATCAGTCGCCGGCGCCGCTGTCGGCGTCGGGCTCGCCTCGACCGCGCATCACCGTGATGAGCACGCCCGCAAAACAAACCAGCAAGAACGCCGCCATCACCACGAGCGTCCAGGCGGCGCCCCGCACGCCGCCGGCCGGAATCAACCAGCTTGCCAGGCCGATCGAGACGACGCAGGATGCCCCTGCGATCCACAATTGCGCCTTGAATACGCGTGCGGCCGTAAGGGCAAAGCCCACCGGTGTCACCATGAACGCCAGTGCGCCGGCCACGGCAATCAATACGAATTCCGCATGGTACGCCGCGTACTCCGGGCGGTAGAGCAGCGTCAAAATGAATCCTCCGGCCACCGCGACCGCCGCAACATAGAGCGCCCCCAGCAGCGTCGCAACGAGGACCAGCTTCACAAACAGACGCCGAAACGCGCTGCGGTCAGTCAAGAAAAACGCCGCAAGCCGTGGTGAAGCAGCCTGCCCCAAGGCGGACACGACCATCGTGCCCAGCACCGTCACGTAGGCCATCGCGCTGAAATAGCCGAGCAGGGCCTCGCCGTGATGCGCCTGCAAGACGTACCGCGGAATGTTCATCTGAAGCGATAGCAGGCACATGCCCAAGCCCAAAGGCCAAGCCCTGCCGATTAAGCGGAACACATGACTCGGATTCCAAGCGCCGGCGGTCAGCAATGCTTCCCGTTCGTCGGATTGTTCGGCCTCAAGCAACCGCCGTGCCCGCGGCAAGTCATGGCTCAGCATCACCAGCAACCCGGCGGCCACGGCTGCAGCGACGGCGGGGATCAGATCGCTCGTCATCCAGTAGACGCCGATTAAAGCCATCAGCAGCGCCGGCCCCTTGAGCATCAGGCTCGTACCGCTGATGTCCATGCGTTCGTGGCGTTGAAACAGACTCCGTACAATGTCACTAACGGCCTCGACGCCTTTGACCATCCCAACGAGCAAGACGATCCAGGCCGTCCGCGATTCATCAAAACCCAGCAGGCATATCCCTGAGATGATGATCAGCGCCACGGCGGTTGTCAGGAGACGTGTGCCGAAGTATTGCTCAAAGGAGAATTCATCCCGCGCGTCGATCACCTGCAGGGCTCGAAGCTGAAGCATGGTGATCGCCATGACGGGGGCGGCCACGGCCACGCCGAGCGTGTATCGCCCCACTTGCTCGGCGCTGCCGAGCTTGGCCAGGGCGGTGATCATGCCCCACTGACAGCCCGCGTTCACCAGGTTTCCTGCGAACGTCCAACGGAAATTGGCGCGGAGCGTCAGCCGCGCCGCAGGTCGGGCGGGGGGGGACGAGGGTGTCGTGGATTGACTTAGGGGCGCGCCGTCGGCGTTGATCGCAACAGCTCCTTGGATAAGACCTGCGAGGCTAGCTGCCATCGCTTCGAGCCGGGGTAGAGGATCACCCAGCCCTCACCGCAGAGCGCCAAGGCTTCGCGAAGCTGATCGTCCTGCCACCACTTCGAACCCGGTCCGTAGAAATAAAGAAGCGGGATCGTCGGCTCTTTGGCCAGGCGCGTCAGCCGCTGCTTGCCCATTCGGGACCACCGGTAGCCCACGGCTGCCGGGCTGGAACGGCTCAAATCGGTAAAACGCACGGTGAGGACTGCCTGGGCCGAACGGCATAAGAGGGCCGCACGATCCTGCGCGGCGTCACTTTCGCCGACCAAGCCGGGATACCAGATGATCTCCCAATCTTTGGGAACCTGCCGCAGCGACTCCTGCAATTGGGCTTCGTTTATCTCATAAGCGCCGTCGAGGTAGGCCCTGATGGCCGATTCATGCTCCAGCAGGATTGTGGTTTCCCCCGAGGCAGCCCGAATGGCCCGCAGTTCGCGGACAACCGACGCCCACGCCACCGGCGAATCAAATCGCTTCAACAAGTCGTTGGTCTTCAACCCGGGAATGATGCGCATTGAGGGGACGCGATCGCGCAGCATCGGGTAAATCCGAGCGCCGCCCGGTGCGGTGGAGACGATGGCCGTATCCGTTACATCCTTCCACCGTCGCAACCCCGCTGCGGCGTTGTCGACTGCCCGCGTGGTTACCACGTTCACCTCGATCCACGGAATAATCTTGGGCTGTTCCGCCGGCGAAGGCCCATCGAACGCGTCCGCCGGCATCGATGAGCAGGAGCACAACGCCGCAACGCCCAAGAACCTGAGCGAAAAGCCCCGCCATCGAAGCGCACTCCAAACACGACGCCAAGACGATGTGCGCCGGCAGCACGGCACCAACATACGGATCGAGAACGCGGGGTCAGCCATGAGCTTTTTCCTGTTGCGGACGACCACCTCAAAGTCGCGGCAGCGCGCACGCCCATTTTATCGGCTTGATTCGCACAGCCCGCGCGGAAACCGCTCGCGATGCGTCTCGGCCACACTTATCGGACCTTCCAGCGGTGTTCTATGGAAATGAGCCCATCGGGTCAAGGCGAAGGCCGATCGGCAGTGGGCACGCTTCAAAACACCCGGCGCAAGCCTGGTGACATCCTTTGGTGGGCAATCCGCAATGAAAGGTGAACCACGCCGACGCCGCTCTTCGGCGCTGGCACACTTCGTGGCGATCCGTGCTACCCGAGCGCCTGCCGCTTCTCCTCAATCACCATCTCAAGGATTTCCGTCAGCCCCGTGGTCGGCTCATACCCGACCAGCTTCTTGACCCGCTCCAAGCTGGGGATTCTTCGCATCATGTCGTCAAAAGAGCGACCGTAGGCCTCTTCGTACGACAGGTATTTCTTCGTGCTTTTGCTTCCGGTCATTTGGATGATTTTGTCGGCCAGATCCTCGATGGAGATTTCCTCCGTCGAGCCGATGTTGAAGACGCGCCCGGCCGCTTCCTTTTCGTCCATCAGCTTGAGCACGCAACCGACCACATCTCCCACGTAGCCGAAGCATCGCATCTGCTTGCCCGAGCCGTACACTTCCAGCGGTTGCCCACGTAGCGCGCGCTCTACGAAGCGGGGAATCACCATGCCGTATTGGCCCGCCTGCCTCGGCCCTACGGTGTTGAAGAACCGCGCGATAACGACTTCAAGGCCGAACTGCTGGTGGTAGGCCATGGCGAGAAACTCGTCGATTGCCTTCGAGCAGGCGTAGCTCCATCGAGAAAACCGGGTCGAACCCAGCACGGTGTCGTCATCCTCGCAAAACGGGACTTTTTCGCTCTTGCCGTAGACCTCGCTCGTCGAGGCGATCAGGAGCTTTTTGCGAAACTTGTTGGCTATGCTTGCCACGACTTCGGTCCCGTGGATGTTGGTCTCGATCGTGTGCACGGGCTGATCCACGATCAACTGCACGCCGACGGCCGCCGCCAGATGAAACACCACATCGCATCGTTCCACCAGCAGATGCATGGTCTCCGAGTCGCGCACATCGTCGACGACGAGTTGAAACTTGGGATGCGCCATCACCCCCTCGAGGTTGGCCAAATTCCCGGTGCTCAAATCATCAACCGCAGTAACCTCGTTACCCGTTTCCAACAGCCGCTCGGCCAAGTGCGAGCCAATAAATCCGGCTCCACCAGTAATCAACGCTTTCATAAGATCCTCTCAAGACCGTGTATGCAATAGTCGCGCCGGCATATTCTCTGACCGCTGATCCGCGTGTCCGTCGTTCCCGCATGCCGTCTGACATCGGATTCCGCACGCCCGTCGTTCCCCGGGGGCCGCGGCCCGGTCGCGCCGCAGGTCTCCCGAGCCGCGGGCTTGAGGCCCGCGCGGCCACAGGAACAGGGGACTATCACCCCTATCTACTTCTTCCCAGTTGCGCGGGTGCCCCATCTCCTTTGGAGGTGGGGTACACCATGATCGTAACCCAGGGAATCCACCGACCGCGAGCGCGCGTGGCCCATGTCCTACAGAAACCGGGGACCATCACCAGTTATCTCTCCCCGGTTGCCTTGCGGTTTTCTTTGTCGCCCTTCTTCCGGTTCGCCTTTTTGCCGGTCTTCTTCGGCCGGCCGACGGGCAGCGCACGGAGCCTTCTACTCAGCCTGCGTTCCAGTCTACTCAGAAAGCGGTCCGTGCCCAGCGGGCGCCCGCGCGTGGTGCTCATAGGGGCGCGTGACACGTTTGGCCGTTTGGGCGCCATTCTCTCCTGCAGCTTGTAAGGCTGCCCTACAGTAGCCGTGGGTCGCGAAAACACGCGCCTCAGGCTTGACAGCAATACCAATATATGGTACTATTTGGTATAACTACAGGTAGGAGTTGTCATGGCCAAGAACACAAGCATTACGCTCGGCGATCATTTTGAGACTTTTATCGGAAGTCAAATCAAGGCCGGTCGTTTCGGGAACGCGAGCGAAGTGGTGCGCGCTTCTCTCCGCCTTCTTGAAGAACACGAGCAGAAGGTCGAGGCACTGCGCCAGGCCCTTATCGATGGGGAAGCAAGCGGCGATGCCGGCTCCCTTGATTTCGACCAAATCAAACGTGCGGCTCGAAGTCAAGCGGGGTTAACGACGAAACATGGCTAGAAGGCTCGTCAAAGACCACGCGGCCGAGACGGATCTCATCGATATTTGGGTCTACTCGTTCGAGCGGTGGAGCGAAGCCCAGGCCGATCGATACCTATCCGCTCTGGAGAACGGCATCCGGAAACTCGTGAGCACCCCCGAAGCCGGCAAGCGGCGAGACAGGCTGCGGAAGGGCTACTGGTCCAAGCGGATCGAGCACCATGTGGTGTTCTACACCTTCACCAACAACGAACTGCGAATCCGCCGAGTGCTACACGAAGTCATGGACCCGGATATGCACTTGTAAAGCGGTCAGCGACGAATCTGTCATGCGTCCACCCATCATGTCCCCCGATCCCGATCTTTTTGCTGGGAAGCTGCGTGCGACGCTTCGTGCTGCGGCGTGCCGACGATATGGACGTGGTTGGTCATCAGGCAGTAGACGTTAACGGTGAATCCGAACCCCCGACACTGTTTGACGAGGATTCCGAGGCAGGCCCGTCGGTCGTAGTTCACGCAAAACACGTCCTGGCGGTTGTTGCTGCGCTGGGTAATGTGGTGGGGGGACACCCGGAAGAACGATTCTCGCAACTCGTAGCATGAGCTAAGCCTACTCCGTAACCGCCAACCCGTCAATTAAACAGGCGACTGTCCCCGGTTGACCCGTAGGCGTTTAAGATGCAATGCCGTTGATTCTACCGAACGCTTTCACGCAACAGCACAACTGAACCGGCAACGAGGAGAAGCAGCACTGTTACAATCACGCCCCATTGGGAAACCGTCGGGACGGGGTCGCCTGGAGGGATCAATACCGGCTGCCACGATGCAGGGCCGCCGCTCGTGGCCACGAGCGGAGTTGGGTTCGTGCCATCCGCGTTCATCACCCAAAGCTCGATGGGACCGGCTCTGTTCGTATCAAAGATGATCTTCGTGCCGTCCGGCGACCAGATGGGGTTGTCGCTGTTAAGTGGGTCTGCTGTCTCGGTGAGCTGTCGCTTGTTCGTTCCATCCGGGTTCATGGCCCAGACCTCACCGAACTGCGTCTCGAATCCCGACCAGAACGCGACCGTACTCCCATCCCGGGACCACTCGGAGGCGTTGCTATCCGGGAATTGCGGCCCGTTCCCGTTGGTGATCGGCACCTGATTGGTGCCGTCGGCGTTCATCATCCAGATTTGCGTGCTTCCAGTTGCCGTTGAGGCATAGACGAGTTTCTGTCCGTCCGGTGACCAACTCGGATGCACGCTCCAGGTCGGCCCGTTCGGATTCGGTGGCGTGAACGTAAGGCGAGTCTGATTGGTGCCGTCGGCGTTCATAACCCACACTTCCGCATGGCCGACGTCGTTTTGTTGCGATGCGTACGCGATTCTCGTGCCGTCGGGCGACCACTCAGGGATGAAGTTGCCTCCAGGCGTATTGAACGTGATCTGCGTCTGGTTCGCGCCGTCGGCATCCATGATCCAGATTTCCGATGTTCCTGAGCGGTTCGACGAGAAGGCGATACTCGTGCCGTCCCTCGACCATGCAGGAAACGTACTCGTTCCATCAAGAGTCAACTGACGCTCGCCGGTTCCATCCACCGCTATGGTGAAGACTTGTTGACCGCTCGCCGTCGCTTTGGTGAACGCAACCAGCCCGTTACCGACGTTGCCCGGCGCACCAACGACGGCTTTGGGAGACGGCGCGCGCAGCGCTGGTGTTCCCGTGGCATGGAGAAACTCAAGGGTTGACGCCTGGCCGATCGCCATTGCAGGCCCATAGGCCAGGAAGAGGAAAAACCATGGTCGCTTATCCATGATACTCTGGTGGTACATACGCAGGACTCCCTTTGAGTAGGAAACAGGGGACACTCACCTATTTATTGTGAGTCTCGCTCCCCCGGCAACCAACGCTTTCATGGCGTGCTCTCAAGACCTTGTGCGAACGGCGGCGCATGCATGCGCCTAGATGAGATCACCACCCCACCGGTTTCGTGGGGCGGCCGATGCAGACGTAGTGGAAGCCTCGCTTGGCCAGGGCGGCCGGGTCGTACATGTTGCGGCCGTCGAAGATCAGCTTGGCGGGCATGCGCTGGGCGATCAGATCAAAATCCGGCGTGCGGAACGTCGACCAGTCCGTGAAGATGACCAGGGCATCGGCGCCGCTGAGCACATCGTACGCCTCGGCGCAGAATTCCACCTTCCCGCTCAATTTCGCGCCCAACTCGACGCGGGCCGTTTCCATGGCCTCCGGGTCGTGCGCTTTGACCGTAAACCCACGCTCAAGAAACATGGCCGTCGCCTCTATGGCGGGCGATTCTCGAACGTCGTCGGTCCGGGACTTAAACGCCAACCCCCAAATCCCAAGCGTCGACTTGGGGCATCGATCTCCGAAATGATCGATCACCCGCTGGGCAAAAATCTTCCGCTGCCGCAGGTTGACCTCTTGCACGGCCTCGACGATCGTGGCCGGGAAATCCACTTCATGACCCATCTTGGACAGCGCGCTGACATCCTTGGGAAAGCACGAGCCGCCGTAGCCCACACCGGGAAACAGGAAAGCATTGCCGATGCGGGAGTCCGTCCCGATGCCCTTGCGGACCAGCTCGACGTCGGCGCCGAAGCGTTCGCACAGGCCCGCGATTTCGTTCATAAACGATATGCGTGTCGCCAGCATGGCGTTGGCGGCGTACTTCGTCATTTCCGCGCTGGCGGGGTCCATCACTAGAATCCGATCGCTGCGCCGCATGAACGCGCCGTACAGCTCTTGCATGATCAAAATCGCGCCGGGGCTGCCGGCCCCAATGACCACACGATCGGGCTTCATGAAGTCGTCGATGGCCGCACCTTCCTTGAGAAACTCCGGATTACTGACGTAATCAAAGGGATGATCCGTCAGCGCGCCGATCGCGTCCGAGACTTTCTTGTGTGTCCCGACGGGCACGGTGCTTTTCATCACGACGATGCGGTAGCCGTTCATGACTTTCCCGATATGTCGCGCGACGGCCAGGATGGCCGTCAAATCGGCGGATCCATCTTCCGCGGGCGGCGTGCCCACCGCCAGGAAGATGATGTTCGCATTGAGGATCGCATCGTCCACGTCGGTGGTGAAGACCAATCGCCCGGCGCCTTTGTTGCGCGCGACCAACTCGGACAGACCCGGCTCATAGATGGGGATTTCGCCGCGGTTCAGCGCGTCGATCTTGGCCTGATCGATGTCCACGCAGGTTACGTGGTTGCCGCTTTCGGCAAAGCAAGAACCGGTTACCAGCCCGACATAGCCCGTTCCAACGACTGCAAGTTTCATCGACTACCCTTCCAAACCATCGCCCGCAGAAGCCACGCGTGCCCGCGCGCCGCGTCGCGGGCCAAACCACACCGGCGACCCGTCATCAGAACAAAGGATAAATGAAGGGGGCCAGCGGTGAGGAACCGGCAAAAACAATCAGCGCTCCGACGATGAGCAAGACCGCGATCAGCGGCACCAGCCACCACTTCTTCTCGTGCGCTACAAACAGAAAAAACTCTTTGATCAGCGATTGCTTCGCCATCATTCATACCTATCAATCGCGGTCGACCGGGCGGCGCGCTACCGAAGGCCGACGCTTTCCGCCATACGCGTATCGGCCTCTAAGGCGATGCTTCGCCGCATTCCGGCCTGGTAGTCCACTTCAGAGGGCTTCTCCGTCACGATGCAACGCCCGATCACCAGCGCGTCGATGCCCGTGCGTACAAACGTATCATAGGCATCGGCGGGCGTGCAGACAATCGGTTCGCCGCGCACGTTGAACGACGTATTGATCACCACGGGCACGCCGGTCAGCCGGTGGTACTCTTTAATCAGCCGATAGTAGGCGCCGTTGTCCTGCTCGGTCACCGTTTGCACCCGGCCGGTCCCGTCTTCATGGGTCACCGCGGGGATTTCCGCCCGCTTTTCTTCGCGCACCTTCGGCACCAGCAACATGTAGGGCAAGTCCATATCGCGGGGCACATCGAAGTACTCGTGAACGTGCTCGCGCAGGATCGCCGGCGCGAACGGCCGGAACGCCTCTCGGAATTTCACCTTCGCGTTGATGACGTCCTTCATGCGGTTGTCGCGGGCATCGGCCAACAGCGATCGCGCCCCCAGCGCCCGCGGACCAAATTCCAGCCGTCCCTGAAACCACCCGACGACCTTGCCGTCGGCGATCATCCGAGCCGTTTCGGCCAGCAATGCCGGCTCGTCGTCGGCTCTGCGGTAGACGGCGCCGGCCTGCTTGAGCGCCGCTTCGATTTCGGCGTCGCCGAATTCAGGCCCCCAGTATCCATGCCGCATCCGGAAGGTGCGCGGGTGGCCAAGCACCGTGTTGTAGATGTAAAAGGCCGTGCCGAGCGCGCCGCCCGAATCCCCCGCCGCCGGCTGAATGAAGATGTCTTCAAACCCGGCCTCCTTCAAAATACGCCAGTTGGCCACGCAGTTCAGCGCCACGCCGCCGGCCAGGCAGAGGTTCTTCATGCCCGTTTCACGGCGAATGTGCGTGGCCATTTTGACCATGATTTCCTCAACGATCTTCTGGCCCGAATGAGCGATGTCGCGATGGAATTGCGTTAGCTCGCCCTCTCGGGTGAGCTGCGGCTGCCCGAACAGTTGTTCCCATTTCCGATTGAACGTTCGCGTCGTCGAATACGTGTGCGAGAAATAGTCGAGATTCAGGCGAAAGCTGCCGTCATCCTTGATGTCGACCACCTGATGAAACTGATCGACAAACGCGGGTTTGCCGTAGGGGGCCAACCCCATGACCTTCCACTCGGCGTCGTTGATGCGGAAGCCCAGGTAGGCGGTAATCGCGCTGAAGAGCAAGCCGACGGAATGCGGGAATCGAATCTCCTTGTCCATGGTGATGGCCGTCCCGCAGCCGACGCCCCACGCCGTCGTCGACCATTCGCCCACGCCGTCGGCGGTCAGGATGGCGGCTTCGTCAAACGGCGAAACGAGAAACGCGCTGGCGGCGTGTGACAGATGGTGTTGGCAAAAGAGCACTTCGCGGTCGGTAGCCAACCGCTCTTGAATCTCTCGACCCATCAAGAGGCGCCGCCCGAGCCAGAGCGGTACGGCCTTGAGCCAGCCGGCGTAGCTCCTGGGCCAACAGGCCAGAATCGTCTCCAAGATGCGGTTGAACTTGACCAGCGGTTTCTCATAAAACCCGATGTGATCAACCTGATCGATCGTGATGCCCGCCTGGTCAAGGCAATAGCGAACCGCCTCGGTTGGGAAGTCGTTGAAATGCTTCTTGCGGTTGAATCGCTCTTCCTCGGCCGCCGCCACCAATGTGCCGTCGCGCACCAGGGCCGCGCCGGAATCATGGTAGTAACAGGAAATGCCGAGTACGATCATCCGTCCAACCTCTGTAGCACGGGCCCATCAAGCCCAACAGCCCGTGCCACCTTTGTAGCACAGCGGCCCTCCGCTGTATTCTCGCAACCGCCCAGCCGAAGGCGGCTGGGCTACACGAGTCAACCCATCAAAACAAGCGGGACACGCCGCTAGAACAAACGCCGCATCCGCTCCAGCGAAGCCTCAAAGGGCCTGGCCGATTCCCAGTACGATCCGCTTTTCGACAGCTTCTTGCGAAGCGGGTCGCCCATCGCCACGATCACCGCGAAAATCGGCAGTACTACAATAAACACAACGGAGAGCATGATCGTGCCCATCACGACGCCGCATGGCACGGTCACCGACATCCACGCGACATAAACGGTTCTGGTCAGCCGCGTCGATAGGATCGACAACACCCACAGCGCCACGCCCAAAGCCACGAAGGCGATTCCCGCCATCTGCCCGCCGGCGCCACGCCAGGCGAGCCACGTCGGTTCGCCGGTGCCGCGCCATATGCTTGAAACCCACGGCGCGCACCACGCCAGCGCGGCAATCGCCGTGAACCCCAACACCATAGCGCGTCCGAATCGCTTCAGGTCGTCGTCGGTGGGTTGGCGATTTACGGTAAACACTACAGCCGCATCTCCTCAAAGCGATCCCAGCCCCATCGCGCCGTCGCAACCCAGGCAAAACCGCAGGCATGCGGGGAGGCGTTCACTGGGCAAACGCATCAGTATCAAGCTTCTTGATTAGGATTTCCGCCGGCCCGAGCGGACGGCCGTCCGTCAGCTCGTCGGTGGCCGAGGACCATCGTTGCCAGCCTTCGTCGAGGCACAGCATGCGCGACGCATTCCGGGCTGAAAAAGGCAGCACCGGCGCCATCAGCGTGGTCAGCGCTCGCGCGGTTTGAATACATACGTTGATCGCCCGCCCGCACGCCTCCATGTCCGTCTTGCGCGACTTAAACGGTTTCGTGGCGTCGAAGTAGGCATTGCCCGCGCGGGCCAGCGCCATCACTTCTGCGAACGCGGCCTTGAAGCGGCATGATTCATAGGCCTCCGCGCTCTGAGTCATGGACTTGGCACCATTGGCGATTTGTTCCCGATCCACGTCGTTCCGTACGCCACGCGGCGGCACCTTGCCGTCAAAATACTTGTGGGCGAACGTGATCGTGCGATTGAAGAAGTTGCCGAGTGCGTTTACGAGTTCGCCGTTGTTGCGGGCGATAAACTCGTCGATGTCAAACGTCGTCCGGGCGCTTTCCGGCGCGATCGCCGTAAGATAATACCGCAGCGGGTCGGGGTCGAAGTTCTTGAGGTATTCCTCGATCCAAACGGCGTTGCCGCGGCTCTTGCTGATTTTTTCTTCCTCCTGGCCCGGAAACTTGATGTTCATGAACGAATTCGACACGACGTTGTGCGGCAGTTGATACTCCCCGAGCGTGCCCTGCAAACTATCGCTATCGTGCGACGCCAGCAGCATCGCCGGCCAGGTGATCGCATGGAACACGATGTTGTCTTCCCCGATGAAATGAACGACCCGACATTCGGGGTCCTTCCACCAGCGATCGAGCCCATCCTGGCCTTCACCCGTTTCAGCGCAAAGCGCCGCTGTAAACGAAACGTAGCCAATCGGCGCGTCGAACCAGACATACAAAGATTTCCCCGCCGCATCGGGATCGTCCAGCGGAACAGGGACGCCCCACGTCAAATCCCGCGTCATGGCCCGCTCGGGCAGCCCCTCCGCCTCAATCCGGCCCAGCGACTGGTTCAGCACCGTCGACCGCCAGGTCGCGCCGCATTGAGCCGCATCTTTTTTCTGCGACAACCACGAAACCAGCCTGTCCTGCAATTCGTCCAGCCGAAGATACCAGTGCACCGTTTCGCGCATTTCAGGCCGGGTGTCCGTCAGCTTGCTGACCGGGTCGATCAAGTCCAAGGCGTCCAGACTCCGCCCGCATCCCTCGCATTGGTCCCCGAAGGCCTGATCCGATCCACAATGCGGACAACGCCCCCGAACGAATCGGTCGGGCAGGAATTGCCCGGCCTCCACGTCGTAAAGCTGGTTGGTCTTGCGCTTGGTGAAGAGCCCCTTTTCGTGGATCTTCAGAAAAAGGGCTTGGCTGAGCCGCTCATGTGTCGCTACGTACTCCGGCTGATGGGTGCCGCCGTACACGTCAAACTCGATGCCCAACCCCGAAAAATCGGATTTCTGAGATTGATTGAAATGGGCGGTCAGCGACTCAACGCTCTGCCCCCGCTCCCGAGCGGTTTTCAGGGCTGCTACGCCGTTGTCGTCACTGCCACAAATGAACCGCACATCGGCTCCAGACGCGCGAAGGTAGCGAACATAGGTATCTGCGGGGAGATACGCCCCCGCAATATGCCCCACATGGAGTCGGCCATTTGAGTAGGGAAGGGCACCGGTTATCAGATAGCGGTGGGTCATCTATCACACCTGGGAAAACGGAGCCGCGCCGCGCACCGCGGAGGGGCGGCTCGGGCAATCGGCCCGAATCGTTGGCGTTGATTGTAGTCGGTTGGGGTGGCGTGACAAGAATGAGCCGAAGAACGTGGAGTTTTGCGACGATAGAGACCCCAGGCTTGGACGGGACCCGTATCCCGACGTATAATCGATCAGTCAGAGACGTGCTTTCCGGCGACCGAGATTGCGAATCGATTGGACGGCTGAACCGACATGAATGCTCATATTCTCGCCATGTTTGGGCTCCCCGGCGGCGTTGAATGGATTGTTATCCTGATTGTGGCACTGCTGATTTTCGGCCGACGGCTACCCGATGTGGCTCGTTCCATTGGAAAAAGCATTGTGGAGTTCAAGAAGGGCATCAACGAAGTCAAGGACGACATCCAGATTGAGTCCAAGGCGCCTCCGGCCCCCAAGCAGATCGGCAGCGCCCCCACCCAAGTGCAAGCCGCACCGTCGGCAAGCCCGCCGCGCGAAAGCCCCTCGGTAGGCTCAGGACCCGGCGTAGCGCCGGCTCCGGCCGAACCCTCGGCATCCAACGAATCCAATTCCGGTCAATAGGCCGTTTCAGGGCAATCGCGCCATCCTCAACTGCGCGCCAACGGGCGCTGGGGGTCGACTTAACCTCATGAAAACGCAAGCCGCCGGCCGCTTCTGCCTCAGTTGGAATCGCCGTTTTCTTGCAGATCGCGCAGCCGAATCGCTTGATCGAAGGCTTCGTCGAACGAATAGACGTCTTCAAAATCCGTCTCGGTATCGCCCGGTTGCTTCTGCATCATGTCGTATTCGATGAACCCGAAGACGATCCGGCCGAAATCCGCCGTACGGCGGACATTCCAGGATTCGAGGACGGTGCGTGCCAGCATGCCCCATCGCTGAAGGGCGAAATCGCGCAACCCCCAGCACAACTCGCGACCTGTCACATGGCGATCAAGCTTGTCAACTCCTCCGGCGGCTTCAACCGCATCCAGGACCGATTCAGGCAGATCGCCATTCTCGATGCGCGCTTGGAAATCCGACCAGTCCATTTGCTGCGAAATCAGGAATCGCTGGATCAGTTGATGGGCTTCGCTTTCCGGTCCGTGGACGCGTTCGGCCGCATGACTGAGCCCATCGCGCACGAAGTGGAAGGCCTCCTCGCTGAATCGCCCGACGCTCTTGATCATTTGATCGAAGGGATTTCGACTGCGGTCCACCATGAGATTCAATCCTCCCAGCGTGCTTTCGTCTTCGCGGATTCATGACCGAGCTGACGTGCTGCCGGAATCCGCGACGCGGGCCTGATGCACGGATGCCCGCACACACCTACACATTCGATTCCATCATCCCCACCGAGCGCCCATCCTCCTCCACGACGGTCACGCCGATGGTGGCGTCGCTCCGCCTCCACCACCGGATCGCGGCCCCTTGGGGCGTCGCCGCCGGCGTTTGCCGCTTCGCCCCTGCTTGCGCCGCTTGCCGTTCTCCTTGTTGGTCCCGGCCCGGGGGGCACCCTCCTCGGGTTTGGTTGCTGTGTCGCCCTCTCCGGCACCCTCGTTGGAGCCCGGTTTCACGCTGGCCCGATTTCCCGAAGTCGGGCGGTCGGATGTGGGCTTGGCCGCTTTGCGGGGGGCGCCCCGGTGCCCGCCTTTGGGCCTACGGGGCTCACGGCGCGCCGGAGGTGATTCTGAGACGGGGGGCGGCGGCGGGGCGTCGAAATCCGTGATGTCCTCGCGGACCACCGTTACAATGCTGTTGTCGTCGAGGCGCAACTGCACGAGCTGCGTGAGAATCTGACGATTGATGATGACGCCGTTGCCGTGCGCCGTCGCAATCCGAGTGCCGACACGGGGGAGTTTCTTGTCGAGCTCGCCGTAGCTTTCGTGTTCGTATCGCAAGCAGCACTTCAAGCGGCCGCACCGTCCGGAAACCTGGGTTGGGTCGAGCGTCGCCTTCTGCTGCTTGGCCATGCGCATGGAAATCGGGCGAAGCGTCTTGAGGAATACCTTGCAGCACACTTCCCGTCCGCACGTTTCGAAGTCCGCCAGCAATCGGGCTTCGTCTCGGGCGCCGATTTGGCGCATCTCGATGCGCGTCCGGTATTCGTGGGCCAGGTCCTTGACCAGGGCGCGGAAATCCACCCGTTCTTCTGCGGTAAAATAGAAAATGATCCGCTCGCCGCCGAAGAGATGTTCGCATTCGACGATCTTCAGTGGGAGCCCGTGTCGGTTGGCAAGCTGCTGAGCCAGCTTGCGCTTGGCCCCGCAGTCCTGCTGTATCCTCGCGTATTCCGCTAGGTCGCCGGCCGTAGCCTCACGAAGAATGCGCCCCGCGTCGAACAGGTAGGCGTCATCGCCACAAGCTTTGACCCACTGCCGCATCTGCTCTCGCGTCACGGACTTGTCACATCCGCCGCACGACAGGGAGACCTGCTCCCCGATTTCGATCCCGCGTCTGGTCGAGATCACCGTCTTGCACCCGCAGGTGAACTTCATGTCCGGGGCGTGCGAGAACTCGCCGATCCGGCGCATGTAGCCGAACCGAACGGCCGTGGTCGGGTAGATCTTTTCCAGCCCGTTGCCGCATCGCGCGCCGTCGCCGGCCGCTTTGCCCGTGCCGCAACTGCCGCACCCACCATGCGCCTTGCCGCCGGGCGGCGTCGAAGCGAAGGCTTCAAGATCAGGCAAAGTCATCACCATGAGGTGTCTCGCTTAGAATTCCTGCGGTCGATCTAGCGACCCGGCAGCGCCCCACTGCCGACGCAGTCCCTGCAACGGCGCCGCCTACGACCCGGGGGGCGTATCGCGTCTATCCGATCAGGTTTCGGCCAGCACGCGATCCAGGGCCGACACGAAATCCTTCTTGCCCTTGACGCCTACAAACTTTTCGACAATTTCGCCCTTGTTGAACAGGATCACCGTGGGTATGGCGCTGATCGAAAAGCGGACCGATACCTCTCGATTCGAGTCCGTATCCATTTTTCCGACCTTGACGCGTCCTTGGTAGTCCGTCGCCAGCTCGTCAATCACCGGCCCCAACGCCTTGCACGGACTGCACCACTCCGCCCAGTAGTCAACCAACACGGGCAAATCAGAATTCAACACATCCTCGTCAAAGCTCGCATCCGAAAACTGGAGCGTATGTTCGCCAGCCATTTCTTCTCCTTATGCCATAACGAAAATAGATACTGCAAGCGTCGATTCTAGGAACGCCCCCACCTGCGGTCAACCGCGCCTGCGGTCCAGTCGCGTGCACCGGCCGTCGAAAACGCCGTGGCATTCGTTCGATCGGGCTCATGGGGCGCTCTTGGAGCGGCGCGGTTGCGATTTCCAACGTCGGTGGATCCACAGGTATTGCTCGGGCGCCTGGCGGACAAAGGTTTCAATCGCCTTCGTGTACGTCTCGGTGATCCAACGCAGCGGATCGTCCTTGGTTTCCCACTCACTCTTGCGAATGATCCGCGTCGCTCCTATCTCGTACTGGGCGTCATGACCGAGCCGACGGGCGTACCCGACGACGATCGGGGCGCCGGTCTGCATCGCCAGGAGTCCGATGGACTTGTACGTCGAGGCGGGAGTGCCCAAAAAATCCACAAACATCCCCTTGCGCCCCGCATCCTGGTCGCCCACCAAGCCCAGGAGGGTGCCCCGTTGCAGGATCGCTTCAGATTCTTTCATGGCCCCCTTCTTGTCGAGGAGTTTCAGTCCGTGGATGCGGCGGGATTGGACCAGGAATCGGTTCAAATAGACGTTGTCCAGCGGGCGCATGACCGCCACCATGTCGAAGCCCAGCGAGGCGAGAAAGTGGCCAACCAGCTCGAACGGACCGAAATGCCCGGTGACGAGGATGACGCCCTCGCCGCGCGTAATCACGTCGAGCACGTCGAGAAAATCGGCCAGCCGAACGTGCCTGGACCAGTTGAAGCGGTTGATGATCCTTGGCAGGCAGGCGACTTCGACGGCACTCATGGCCCAGCTTTCGAGGCATTGGCGCGCCATGAGCGCGTACTGGGCCTCCGTGTACTGCCCCCCGAAAGCCAGCTTCAGATGGGTGATGGCTCGGTTACGATGGCGGGGAAGCACGAATATCCAGAATCGCGCCACCAGCCGCGCCGTGCGCAAGTTCCACTCGATCGGGAACATCTGCATGATGCAAAATGCGGATCGCACCGCCGCATAGCTGACCCACGCCGATAGGCCTTTTTTGGACTTTACACTCATTGAATGCGTACAAATCCGTCACACATCGGGCGGTTTCGACGCCGTCTCGCCCCGGCAGCGTGGTAGCGGTCAGCCTTCAGCCGTTAGCCGAGCCTGGACTCGGCCCCGGCGGATCCACGTTGGCCGCACAAGCCGGCCCGAGCCACGCAACCTCTTCTGAGCCGCAGGCTTCAGCTTGCACGACGCTACATGTCGGCACGCGTGCCGCGTCCGCCGGGCGCGCGGGCTTCACGCCCGTAACTCGGGGGAAGGTAGCACAGACGACCCCTTCTATGAAGCCGACCCGGTCAGGTTCGCTGTTTCGTGGGATCCGGCGTCAGCGTCACGACGGCCCCCTTGAACGCCGGTGTCCGCGATTCCGGGTCGACCGCTCGCGAGACGAGCACGTTGGCTTCGGGGAAGTACATAGCCGCGTTGCCGGGCGGGATGTCGAAGGCCCGCACGAGAATGCCTGAGAGCGAGCCCGCCTCGCCGATCACCGTCACGGCTTGGTCGACGGCGAGCCCCAGCCGGTCGATGTCGTCGCGATTCATCAGGATTACGTCGCGGCGATCCTGATGGCGGTAGAGATCGTGCTCCTCATAAACCACGGTGTTGAACTGCCCTTCGCTGCGGATGGTCATCAGGCGAAGTTGCCCGGCGCCGCCGTTGAGTTTCGGCAGGGGCGTCACGTGGAACTTAGCCTTGCCGCTTTCGGTCTTGAACCGGGGCGTGTGGAAGGTTCGGCCGGCGATTTGAAACTCGTGCTTCGTCCGGTCGATCCGGCCGATGGCCTCGTATCCGGGGACGACGGCCGCGATGGCCTCACGGATTCTCCCGTGCCGCTGCATGGATTGCCAGTCGATCGGCCCATCGTCGCCGAGCACGCCGCGCGCGATCGTGGCGATGACGGCCACCTCGCTTCGTGGCCCCTCATGCCGCCGCGGACCTCCGTCGCTTAGCCGCACGAAGTTGAACATGGATTCCTGCGTCGTCGGCTGCGGCTCTTCGTCGCGCACGAGCATGGGCAGAATCAGCGTTTCGGCCGCCCTGCCCAGGAAATGGCCGGGATTCAGCGTCGTGGAAAAGTAGCAAAGCGACTCCATCTTCCGCATCGCGTCGGCGGCAAACGTGCTGTCGGGATTGGCGCCGTAGAGATTTCCGCCAAGGCACCAACCCGCGGTCAACGTCCCACAGGCCATGGCCTCCATGCAGGCAAGCGTATCCAGTCCGTTGGATGTCGGCAGCTTGACCCCAAAATGGCTTTCCAACCGCGCAAAGACGGCTTTCTTGAGCGCCGGCGTGACGCCAACCGATCCGACGCCTTGCACGTTGCTGTGCCCGCGTATCGGGAGCATGCCGGCGCCTTGGCGCCCGATCATGCCGCGACAGAGCGCCGTGTTCACGATCGCCCGCACGTTGTCGCTGCCGTGGCGATGGTGCGTGATGCCCATGGTCCAGGCAAACACAGTCCGCTCGGAACGTAGGTACAGGTCGGCCACGCCGGCGATCGTGTCGCGGTCCACGCCGGAGCCGGCTTCAATGGCTTGCCAGGCGGTTTCTTGAACCGATTCGCGAAACGCCGGGAATCCCTCAGTGCAGGTGTCAATAAACGATCGGGCGATGGCGTTGGATTCCAGCAGGTGTTTTTGGATTCCCGTAAGCAAGGCCAGATCGCCGCCGATGTGCGGCTGAATGTATACGCTCGCGATTTCGGAGCCGGACAGCAAACTCCGCAAATCGGATGGCACGCTGAAGCGAACCAGGCCGGTCTCCTTCAGCGGGTTGATGACCACGACCTGCCCGCCGCGACGCCGCAGGTGCATGAGTTGTCGCATCAGCCGGGGATGGTTCGACGCCGGGTTGCCGCCGATCAGGAAGATCATGTCGCAGCCGGTCAGGTCTTCGAGCGTGATCGTGGCGGTCCCCGTGCCCAGCGCGCTGGTGAGCCCCACGCCGCTGGCCTGGTGGCAGTAGTAGCTGCAATTGTTGACGTTGTTGGTGCCGTAAAGGCGGGCGAAGAGTTGCAGGATAAACGCGGCCTCGTTCGACGACCGACCGCTGCAATAGAAAAAGCTTTGTTCCGGCGGCGTGGCGACGAGTCGCTCGACGCACCGCCGGATCGCCTCGCCCCAGCCGATGGGCTGATAATGGGCATCGCCCGGACCGGCCCGAAGCGGTGTGGTGAGCCGGCCAAGCTGCTCCGCTTCACGCGGCGAAAGCGAACCCAGTTCCTTGATCGTGTAGCGGGAGAACAGCTCGGCGGGGATGCCCGCCTGCATGTCCGCGGCCATGGCCTGCATGGATTTCTTGCAGACCTCGGGGAAATGGGCGCGTTCATCCACCATGCCGCCGCGTTGTCCGCCCATGCCCAGCGCGCAGGTTTTGCAGGCGTTGCGGCTGGCGAGCGCGCGGACGAACTTAACGATGCCGCCGGCCTGCCGCGCGGTCTTAAACGCATAGCGAATGGCGGGCCAGC